>NZ_AP024904.1:0-350346 GCF_024347095.1 Vibrio rhizosphaerae
TTGGCAATGAAGAGAGAACACACTATAGATAATCTCTACCAACTCGCTGAACAAACCAAACAAGTTCAGGCTGATCGGATTGAGATCGTCCTTGAGGAACGTAAAGACGAGCACTTTCCCCCAATGTCAAAGGCATTGATGGAAACGCGTTCCGGTCTGACGCGACGGAAGCTGGATGAAGCGATTGCGAAAATGGAAGCTGAGGGACATCAGTTTACCAAAAATAATGCCAATCATTATTCGATCTCTCTTGCTGAAGCGCACATGTTAATGGATGCGGCCGGAGTGTCCACTTTCCATCAACGTAAAAAGAATAATGATAATAAGCCTTGGATCATTAATGTTCAGAATCAAAAAGGTGGCACAGGAAAATCGATGACTGCGGTTCATCTGTCTGCTTGTCTGGCTTTAAATCTGGATAAAAGATATCGCATCTGTTTAATCGATTTGGATCCTCAAGGATCGTTACGTCTATTTCTGAATCCTCAGATCAGTACGGAAGAGAATGAAAGTATCTTTTCTGCTGTTGATATCATGTTGGATAATGTGCCGGAAGATACGGTTGTTGATCGTTCCTTTCTGAATAAAAATGTGCTGATGTCCACCCAGTACCCCAATCTCAAAACCATTTCTGCATTTCCTGAAGATGCGATGTTTAATGCTGAAGCATGGCAATATTTGTCGCAAAATCAGTCACTGGATATCGTCCGGCTCTTGAAAGAGAAGTTGATTGATAAAATTGCAGATGATTTTGATATTATTGTGATTGATACCGGGCCGCATGTCGATCCGTTAGTCTGGAATGCAATGTATGCTTCCAATGCGCTGCTGATACCATGTGCTGCAAAGCGTCTCGACTGGGCATCAACGGTTAACTTCTTCCAGCATTTACCGACCGTCTATGAAATGTTTCCGGAAGATTGGAAGGGGCTTGAGTTCGTTCGTTTAGTCCCGACGATGTTTGAAGATGATAATAAAAAACAAGTTTCTGTTTTAACAGAAATGAATTATCTGCTCGGAGAGCAGGTGATGATGGCAACGATACCGCGAAGTCGGGCATTTGAAACTTGTGCTGATACCTATAGTACCGTGTTTGATTTAACTTCCGGTGATTTTGAAGGTGGGAAGAAAACACTGGCGACTGCACAAGATGCTGTTCAAAAAAGTGCGTTAGAGCTTGAAAGAGTGCTACATACACATTGGCCATCGTTGAATCAAGGGTAAGAGAATATGGCAATGAAAACATCAGAATTAAACGCAAAACTGTTTGGGAAAGCAGATAAGCGTCGGGCAACGACCCCACAAGAAGCGCAAAATGCAGCAAAAGCAAAAGCGCATGTGATTGAGTTAGCGGTGGCGGGGCAAGATTTAGTCACCTTTGAATTGCAACGTATACCCGCGGACAGCATTGCAACCAAGACGACTGTTTTTGAGCGTAATGCTCGTGAGCAGTCTTTTCTGAATGAACATGCATTGTCTGATATTCTGAGTACCTTGCAAGAACGAGGGCAACAATATCCGGCGGTTGGACGAAGAACAGCCAATGGTTTGATCGAAGTGCTCGACGGCAGCCGTCGTCGGATGGCCTGTATGTTGGCGAATCAGGATTTCCTCGTTTATGTTGCAGATGGTATCAATGAAGAACACGCCAAATTCTTGTCTGACGTGGCAAATGCACACAAACCGTTATCTCTTTACGAAAAGGGAAAAGAGATGCAGGCAAAGCTGGATAGTGGCGATGCTGAGGATCAGAAAGCGTTAGCCAAAATGTTCCAGTGTAGTGAAGCGTTGGTGAGTGGTGCGCTGAAGGCCGCCGCTTTACCACTTGAATTACTTCAGGCTTATCCTAATGTTGTTGAGCTTGGTCGCCCGACGATCGTAAAACTTCACAAGCAATATAGTGTGTTGGATGAGGAACAACGGGAGCAACTCTTAGATAAATGTCGTGCCGATGGTGAATTTGTCTGGCAAAAGAGTGATGCACAAGGGGTTGCCCGGTTAACGAAAGAAGTGACAGAGACGCTGGAACAATGGATGGCTTCATTGGCACCAAAGCAGAAAGCGGCCTCTCATAAAATTGAATTAGTCAAAGGACGTGCGAGTTATACCCGCAAAGGTAGTCAGTTAGTTCTAAACCTGAAGCGGGTTGATGACCAGCTGATGGATGAACTGTTTGAATTTATTCAGAGTAAAATGAAGTAGCGTCTCGATTGATTGTTTGAAATAAGCAAGCCCGGTGATTTTTCACCGGGCTTTTTTGTCTCTCCTACTCCTCATGAGAAACTCTTTCTTTTCCTCAGATGATTTGTATGATGTGATACCCATATCCCTGTTTTTACGGTTTTGTGTTTATGTCTGCTTTTTCTGAGGTTATCCCCCCATTACAGTCTTATCTGGAACAAACCTTCTATCGTGCCGGTATTGTGCTCAGAGGAACACCGCAATGGACTGAAGCTCGGCTACTGCAATTGAAGAATTATTTTGTTGGTCGATATATACAGCTTGGGGGGCATCCCAGAGAAGGATATGAATGGTTCAATATAAAGTCCGGCCGGCGTTTACTGGGGCAGGAATGTGGGCTGCTATTGGTTGATTTATCGGTTGGGTTTGATGCTGACAGTTTTAATGCTGCCTTAGGAACGCTCCGAGGCGGCGGGCTGCTGGTATGGGTTGGTGATTCGCAGTTACTGGCTGATAATTTAGAACCTGCCCAGCAGTGGCTACGGCGAGCTCTGGACCAACTCATGATAGTGGATGAGTTCCAGCCCGCTGGCAGCATTGATTTTCCGCCAATATCCTTGACGCAAGTCGATCGGTTTGAACAACAGCGAGAAGCCATCGCGTCTATTGTTCATGTTGTCGAGGGACATCGTAAACGCCCCTTGGTATTGACCGCAGATCGTGGTCGGGGGAAAAGTAGTGCTCTGGGCATTGCTGCGTCCATTTTAATGGAACGTCGTTCAGCTATTCAGATCAGGGTCACGGCACCTGTCTTTGCTGCCGTTGCTCCGATTTTTGAACATCTTCAGCGGATGCTTCCCGAAGGGCAAATACAGGGAAAGACCTTTATTTATCAGCAAGCCAGACTTCAATTTATTGCTCCGGATGAACTCATTCACATCCGGCCGGTCTGTGACCTGTTGTTGATTGATGAAGCTTCCGCAATACCCATACCACTGCTCACCGCTTTGACGCATCACTACCATCGTTTAGTATTTTCGACGACCATTCATGGGTACGAAGGGTGTGGCAGAGGATTTACGCTTAAATTTTTACCGTGGTTGAAACATCACCGGCCCGGTTTCACTCATCAACAATTATCAACTCCGATTCGCTGGGCTGAAGGTGATCCACTTGAGCAATGGCAGTATCAAACATTTTTACTTGATGCTGAGTTACCCGCCGTAGAGGATGTACAAGATGGGCCGGTTGAATATCGTCATTTGACGCGCGAGCTCTTACTCAATCATCCTGAATTATTTGCAAATGTCTTTTCGTTACTAACCCATGCCCACTATCAAACGACACCGAACGATTTAATGAGTATGCTCTCTGATACGAAGATGACGGTCTTGATTGCCGAGCGCTCGCATCATCTTATCGGCTGTATTCTTGCGATACGAGAAGGACCTTTATCGTCAGCCGCGGTGGAGAGAATTCAACACGGTCAGCATCGTCCTAAGGGGCATCTTGTTCCGACATCGCTGGTGAATCAACTTGGCTTGTCTGATACAGCGAGTTTATCTTGCTGCCGAGTGATGCGTATTGCGATTCATCCTGCATGGCAAGGTCGGGGATACGGCTCTGGTTTACTTTTTGCATTGAGTCGTCAATGTTCAACTGACTATATCGCCACCAGCTTTGGCGCAACGTCTGCACTCCTCCAATTTTGGGGCAAGAATGATTTCCATCCGGTGAAAATCGGTTCGCGCAGAGATCAGGCGAGTGGCTGTTATTCTGTTGTGATGATTTACCGCAACTCGCATGCGTGGTTTGATGCGGCGAGAAAACAATTCTCATACTATTTTCTGCATGCTTTGAAAACTGAACTGACTCGGCTCGAGCCCGATATTGTCCGGCAGTTGTTAAAGATGAGCGTCACTTTACCGATAATAGATATACCCATAGCATTGATTCAAAATTATGCGCAGGGTGGTTCCAACTATGAGAGTGTTGCGGTGTGGCTCTCCCTCTATATTTCACGCCTGCCACATGAGAGTATCGATATGATTGACGACTTATTGATTGAGAAAGTTTTACAGAATCAGGAATGGTCAACCATTGTTTCCCATGCATCTGTGACTGGCAGAAAACAAATTGAGCAGACAATCAGAGATAATCTTTCATCCCTTATTGCAAGTTTACAGTGTAAATCTGAGTCGTAATTACTCAGTTGAACTTGCCTATTTACACTGTAAATTTGCTAAGTTGGTGACCCAGCACTGAATTTTTAATGGCGCTTATTTAGTTGCGTCATGGGATGAGTAAAATATAAGCAAATAGAATAGATTGCGATATGTACGATAAGGGCGAATAGATGTGGAAAAGAATCTTATCTATTACAGAAGATAAAAAATCAGTCATCGCGAATCTGAAACCGATAGAAACGCTGAGTAAGAAATTATCGAAAAGCGGAATCATGGAAGCTTTAGCAAATTTAGGTGCCTCTGAGTTCTATTTGGATCAGGATGTATTGGAACGTTTTATCAATGATGCCAACGAAGGAAAAGGAGAAGCTTATCAAGATTGTGTCGTTGCAAAGCGTCTCCATGCGCAAGTGAGAGTCGATCTGGCTGAACAAGATATGCTTGCAAGTATGGTGGTCACAGGTGCATACGGTGGGCGAGGGTTATTTGGCAGTGATTTAGTTCATGCACTTGCTCAATCAAAAGTGACCAAAGGCATCAATAAAACGGCACTGAAAAAAGTTTTAATCGTCAGTCGCACTCTCTCCCCCGGAGAGATTTTCGTTCAACCTATTGCTCAAGGCAAAAATCCAATCAATGGGGTTGATACGAAATTTATTCCTTTAGTTGATGATGTGACCAAACGTGTCTTGGCGCCACAGCAGAAAGAAAACTCGTCAAAGCTCGATATGAGAAATTTGGGAGAAACCATCACGGTTGGGGAAGGCGATCAAGTGATGCGCCGCATTCCTGCCACAAAAGGAACGCCCGGCTATACGGTTCAAGGAAAAGTTATCCCCGCCAAAGCGGGGAATGACTCGCCCATGAAAGAAGGTAAAGGCACCGCTATTTCAGAGAAAGACCCCAATATTTTAGTTGCGACCATCTCTGGGATGCCGCTGATTAAAGATCGAAGTATCGATGTGGATAATGCATTGTGTATGCAAAATATCAATGTGGGTACGGGGCATGTGAAATTTAAAGGGGCTTTGATTGTTGCTGGCAATATTGAATCCGGCATGATTGTCCGTGCAACAGGTTCGATTACTGTCGGCGGATTTATCGAATCTGCAGATGTGCAGGCTCAGGGTGACATTCAAGTCGGGAAAGGCATTATTGGTCATACGACAAATGATGATGAAAAACGCACTTGTGTCGTGAAATCTGGTGCAACGATTAAAGCCAACTATGCACAATACTCTGAACTTCAGGCACACGACGACATTCATCTGACGGTACATAGTATTAGCAATAATATTCGTTGTGGGCAGGATCTGTATATTATCGATGAAAAAGAGAAGCAAGGGACATTAAGTGGCGGCATGACGAAAGTCGGCGGCAAACTGGTCTGTGTTAATCTCGGGGTTGAGGGGGATACAGCAACCCGCGTTGAAGCATTTGGCTGCTATGCGAGTTACAGAGAGCGTCTGGAACAGTATAAAGAACAGTACAAACAGACGCAGGCCAAAACCATGGATATCGTTCGTCGAGAATTAGAGTTTAATAAGAAACCCAAAGAAGAACGCACGGAAGAAGGGCGTGCAGCGATTGAACGTCTTAAACAGGAAACGAGCGAGCAGATGAATAAAGAAAAAGAGATGCTCGCAGTACTGGAAGATGAATTTGAAGATATGCTGAGAGAAAATACTATTGAGGTCAAAAGTAAAGTGTTCAGTCATGTGACCGTTCAATTTGGCGATGAACGCATTGTTATCAAACGATCTCATGGCCCGAGTATTTTTAATTTCACACAGTATGAAATCAAATGCCGCTCACTACTTGATGAAAATGATGTCGTCTCTGAAATCTGAGTTAATGCCGCGGCTCCCCGCGGCACACTGAGCATCTTTTTTGCTGATGGGCGGGTTAAACGGCCCGGACGTTTCCCTGACGCAGATTATTGAGCACTTCCTCTTTGGCTCCGTCTGCAATCACATACCCTTTTTCCATCACGATAATTCGATCGACAATA
Source organism: Vibrio rhizosphaerae (assembly GCF_024347095.1). Lineage (NCBI taxonomy): Bacteria > Pseudomonadati > Pseudomonadota > Gammaproteobacteria > Vibrionales > Vibrionaceae > Vibrio > Vibrio rhizosphaerae. Next base: position 6,379 of record NZ_AP024904.1, read on the forward strand.
TCCAGCATTGATGTTTTATGCGTGATAAGTATCAGTGTCTCGTTTGACGTTAACTGCTTAAACTGATGCTTCACATGCATTTCTGAGCGGTTATCCATGGCACTGGTTGGCTCATCCATGAGTAAAACGGGAGGACGGCCTAACAAGGCGCGGGCAATCGCAACCGCTTGTTTTTGTCCACCGGAAAGTAATTGTCCGCCTTCCCCGACTTGCCGTTCCATTCCTGCAGCATCTTGTTGAGTAAACATTGTTACGCCAGCCCGATTGGCGGCATCGAGAACATCCCGATCATCAACCAATGGTCTTCCGAGTGTGATGTTTTCCCGAATTGTCCCGAAAAATAGCAGGCTATCTTGTGGAACACAGCCAATATTTCTACGAATATCAATATGGTGTAGCTGAGAAATATTGGTATCGTCAATACGAATGTGGCCTTCTGTGGGCTTATATAATCCCATGATTAAGCGTTCTAATGTCGTTTTTCCTGACCCCACTCTGCCGATGATCGCAACTTTTTCTCCGGGATTGATGGTCATACTGACATCACGAATCGCGGCTGAAGCAGAACCGGGGTAATGAAACGTCACATTATCTAACTCAATTTTGCCTTTAAAGATGGGGCGATGAATATAGCGTTTACCTTCTTCTTGCTCATCCGGCATCGACATAATGCCTTCGATTAGCGTAAATGCCGATTTAGCCTGAGTATATCGGGTCGAGAGTAAGGAGAGCTGGATCATTGGTGCGATTGCTCTGCTACTGAGCATCGTCGCCGCAATCATGCTCCCCATAGTCAGGTCACCTTCAGAAATCAAATAAACACCGACAATAATCATTCCCACGTTACTGACTTGCTGAACAAATCCGGCAGCGTTCTGAACACCGTTGGTTATTTTTCTGCTTTTGATGTTCCAATTCGCCATGTGTGCCACTGCTTCTTCCCAGCGATATTGGAATTGACTTTGTGCACCGAATAATTTGACCGTTTCTAAACCGGCAAGACTTTCAATCAGGTTGGCATATTTCTGAGAAGCCAATCTGGAGCCTTCTTCGATGGCAACTTTGAGTTTTGCCTGAATGAAGTATGAGTAACATGCCAGTATCACCACACCGACAATCGGAACGATAACTAATGGACCTGACATTAACCAAATCAGTAACAGGAATAAGAAAGCAAATGGTAAATCAATCAGTGATGAGATCGTGGCTGATGTGAAAAACTCCCGGATGGACTCGAATTCTTGTAAATGTCTGGCAAATGCACCGACCGAAGGCGGGCGATTTTCCATCCGAATGCCCAATACCTTACTGTAGAGTTTTGACGAGATGAGAATGTCTGATTTTTTCCCGGCAACATCAATAAAATAGCTTCTCAGCAGTTTTAACGTGATATCAAACAGAAAGATACAGACGATCCCACTGGAAAGCACCCAGAGAGTTTCAAATGCAAGGTTTGGCACGACTTTGTCATAAACTAACCGGGAGAACATCGGGGCAGCAATCGCAAAGGCATTAATCAGCAGTGAAGCGATCAGCACATCGCGATAAATATTTTTTGATTGCCAAATCGTACTCCAGAACCAGTGTCCCTGATTTGTTTTTAAAACCTCCGGAGACCGTTCATCATAGCTGAACTGCTTTTTCACCATAAAGTAACGGCCGATATAACGTTCTTTCAGTTCTTCAAGAGAGTAGGAAATCGGCACCATACCGGATGCTTCCGTCACGACTTCAGCCTCTTGTTGCTCTTCATGAATACTGAGTAAGACACATGATTCGCCACCTTTTAATAAAAGTACAACAGGAAATATCAGCCGGGGAATATCGTCCAGTTTGGTGCGGTTTTCCTTGGCAACCAATCCAGCTCTTTCTGCTGCCCGGGGAAATAAAAACGGGGTTAGCCGTCCGTCTGATAATGGTAATCCATTAATCAGTGCTTCCGGGGAATTGGCTAAGCCATAATACCGACTGATATAAATCAGCGAGTTAAGTAATGTATCTTGCATTCAAGCTGACCTTTTGTATTCTTCCGTCACTTATCAACAATAAAGCCCTGGAATACGTCAATAAAGTGTTCAGCCAGAAAGTCCAGCTGCTCTTGTGTTTCTATCCTTGACGCGACTGTTGTAATGTCCAGATTATGCGCGGCTCTTGAAATCGATGCCAGTGTATATGTCTGTTTCTCATCTTTTAGGTTATGCGTAAATAAATAATCCAGCTTCACGTAATGTGGTCGGAATTCGTTGAGATAATCCAGTGTCTGGAAATGTCGTCCATAGTTATCGACACCAAAGTCCGCACCGGCATCTCGAATAGCATGACAGAAAAGTGCCGTATAACTGGCTATATCAATGAAACAGGCTTCCGGAATTTCAAAATGGAGTCGTTGAGCTGCTGATGGATTTTGCATAAGCAACTGTGAAACCCAGCGGATGAAACTCGGATCCGAGATACTGCTGGCAGAAATATTAATTGCCAGAATATCGCTGCCGCCTTCATCCTGAACTAATTTTTCGAACATTTGCTCAATCACATACTCATCGAAAATGTGACTGACGTTAAGCTGCTCCAGCGCAAACAGATATTGCGTGGCACTATATCGCTGGCCAGCCTTTTTGATAGAGGAGAACACTTCTTTGTGTAATTCCTTACCATCTTTGTCACATGCCGCCTGAAAACGAAAATGAACCAAATTATCTTTGATTGCTTCATCAACCAGCGCTTTCCACTGTTGTTTACCCATGACTAATCGATTTTCGTCACTGTTGATATAGCTGTATGGTTTAGTCCGGTTTGCTTTTGCCGACGCTAAGGCATTATCCAGCAATGACAGAATGTTGGTGGTGGTGGTTTTCGATTTATTCAGTACCATCCCCAGATATGCTTCCGGAGAAACGAGCCCTGTCGGATCGGGAGTCATGCCTGAGATGCAGTTCATAATATCTTCAGCAATCGACTGAATCTCATCGTCTTCTGCATGCGGGAAAAGAAAAGCGAATTCACTATTAGATAAACGCGCAATAATCGTTCCCGGAGCGTTCACCGAGAGTTTGAGATGCTCTGCCAGTGTTTCCACCTGTCTGTCTCCGCTCTCATACCCTTGAACCTCGTAGCTCTCTTCGATAAAAGCAGCCTGAAGCATCGCAACGGCACCGTCTCCGCCTTCGCTTAACCAACTCTCCAACTGATTCATATAGTAAGAACGATTGCCCAGTTTTGAGACAGGATCGAGATAAGCCCGATCGCGGAGTTGTTGTGCTTCTCTTGCCTGAGCCATAAACGATTTTTCAACCTGAGAAGACATCCGGTTGATGCCATCAACGACATGAACGAGATCTTTGGTCATTGGCGGCGGTAAAGGTTTTCCAAACTGGCTGCGTGCGACCTGCTCCATTTTGATCACTATTGCATGAAGTGGCCGTAGAGAGTGTTTGATAATCAGCGCTATTGCGATCAGCCCGAATAGAAAAACACAGCCGAAAACAATACTCAGGCGAATGAGGGCATCCCACAGCTGGCGGTATGCTTCACCCGGGTGGCTGACAATTTCTACTTCGGCTAATTGCATCCATCCACTGGTCACCACGCGGCTTTCATTGATAGGTTCAAACAACTTAAGGTGAGTGAACCATGCCGGTACTCCGTTGGGGGTGATTGGATAAGTCCGTACAATGGCTGGTCGATTATCGAAAAAGGTTAATTTGACCAGCGAATACGTACTGCCATCAAATAGCGCATTGATCACCGATTCAGCTGCAACCGTATCCTTATCTTCCAAATACGGCGCCAGCGCCAGCCCTACAGTATTGATGGTATTGCTGACTTCTGAACGTTGCTGTTGTTCAAGGTTGCTGCGAGTGGTATTAAATTGAATAATAAATACCGCACTAATCAGCAAAATAAACAGCGCAATCATTCCCATAACGATTTGCTTGTAAAGAGTCATATTTCCCTACCCATCGTAACTAACTATCGGTTTATTCAAAATGAGCGCCCGTTCCCGATCTCTCAAGTCATTCCACAGACTCAGGCGAGATGAATCGCCTGCCAGCTGACCGTTTTTCGATTTCATCAGCCATAGATTCCGACCATTGAAACTGTAGATCGGCAATAAATCTGTTCTGTTTCTTGCTGGCTTGATTTGCGGTATCAGATTATCGAGGATAAGAGGCTCTGCATCTGGTGTGTTGTAATAGGCCAACACCATATGAAACTGATTTAATTTTATGGCTTTAACATAGATTAATCTCAGCTTGTTATCCGGTATGCCGATTTCTCTGAGTGAGAAATATTTGGCAATTGTGAAATCCTCACAATCACCAGCATTGGCGCCCAGAAATTCCAGCGGGGTTGCCCAGTAGTCTTTTTTGCCCCATAGGTCGATATCGCTGACGAAGTGGAGTTGGTTAAAAAAGGCATTCACTTTTTCCAACTTTTCCTGAGTTGGAAGCGGTTTATATTCGGTCAAAGCATTTCGCCACGCTTCTACGCGTTTACCTGCTCGTTCACCGTAAACACGGATCACTGCATTCACCCATTTCTGTTCCGTCGTATCCAGGGCTTGCAAGGACGATACCGTCAGTAGTGATAGCATAAAGGTGACTGTCAGCCAGCGTTTCATAATGCCTCTATTGTTCTGATCGGATTGTTCATTGGCAAATGTCGGGCTCCATTATTCTTTCAGTGCATTTTCCTGAGCACCGAGTATCGGCTGTAAGAGATACTCCATCACGGTTCTCTTTCCGGTAATAATATCAACCGATGCAGTCATCCCCGGGATAATGGGAAGGTCTCCGTCATGATGCAAGGTTGTGGAAAAAGTCCTGACCCGAACAATATAGAAACTGTTGCCTTCTTCATCTTGAGAGGTATCAGCACTGATATGTTCAAGTGTACCTTCCAGTCCGCCGTATTTACTAAAGTTATAAGCAGTAAATTTAACGATAGCATGTAAATTCGGACGGAGGAAAGCAATGTCTTGCGGGGCGATTTTTGCTTCAACGAGTAATGTATCCTCCGATGGAACAATTTCAACAATGTCCATCCCCGGTTGAATGACGCCACCCACAGTATTGACATTGAGTGTTTTGACCGTGCCAGTGACAGGAGAGACGACCACCGTCCGGTTGACTCGGTCTTCCAGACCGACAGCCGATTCGGTGAGTGCCGATAACTTATCCTGAGCCTGATTTAACTTATCTTGTTGTTCAGAACGGAAGGTCTGTGCGGTATCAATACGACTATACATTGCTTCTTTGAGGGCCGCTTTTGCCAGTGGAATTTTTAATTGGGCAGAGGTCATGTCCCGGCGGATGTCGTTGACCTGCCGTTGTAATTTGAGGATTTCAATCTCTGGCACAACCCCTTCTTTTGCCAGCGGTTCAGTCATTTGAAGTTCTTTTTGAACGTACTCATAGCTTTGCTTCAAATTTTTGACTCTGGCTTGTAATTCGATCAGATCCTGATTCTTTTGTTTGATCTGTTGATCAACAACCGAAAGTTGGTTTCTCAAGTTGTCCAGTGCCTGAATGTACTGTGCTTTTTGTCTTTCCACCAATTCGGTTTTTTTTTCGGCCAGCGTTTGAGGGAACTTTAAATGATTGTAGGTGACGACAACACTTTGCTGCCAATTGGTTTCGTCAAATTTCTCATTAATTTGTACACTGTCAATCGACGCAGACAATTGGACAACGCTGGCTGTCAAGTTAGCAACTTCTTGCTCCCGTTCGCGGTAATCGGATAAGAAGCGCGTGTCATCAAGGAGGATCAGTTGTTGACCTTTTTCGACATGCTGACCTTCTTTGACCAGAATTTTTTTGACCAGACCACCTTCTAAGTTTTGAATCACCTGAACTTGGGAGGAGGGGATGACTTTGCCGGTGCCGACCGTCACCTTATCGATTTCGGCAAAAGAGGCCCAGATCGTTGCGATCACAAAAAAAACGACCATAACCCATAGCATAATCCGAGCACTATTTGGGGTGTTCAGCAGAAGTGCCGCAGTTTTATCGTCAACATAATCTAGTTCTTCTGATGAAAGCTCGCTGTAGCTGTCTTTGCGCATCAAGACATCCTATTTGGTTCGGATTACTCTATTGATTTTATTACTAGTCTGATGAAATGTTAAGAAGTGACGCCAGACCGATGCTGAAAATCGTTGAATTCTTTGATTGTCGACGGAAACTGTATCATACCTTCCCGAGATTACTTGGTTTTTCTTCAATTTGTTGCCGTTTAGGTTGGCAATTGACGTGATACTTGTCTTATCGATATGAAAGGCGCACAATCACGAAAAAAACGCAGGAGCGCTCATGAAACTCTCAGATATTCGTCGGGAATATATTCAAGGTGGTTTGAGGAGAAAGGATTTGTTGCCAAATCCTTTTCATCAATTCGAGCATTGGTTACAACAGGCAATTGACGCCAATATTTCAGATCCGACAGCCATGACAGTCGCCACTGTTGCTCCCGATGGCCAACCTTTTCAGCGGATTGTGCTATTGAAGGATTCTGGAGAGCATGGGTTTATTTTCTATACCAATCTGGGCAGCCGCAAAGCGCAGCATATTGAACACAATAATCGTGTGAGTCTCCATTTCCCATGGCATATGCTGGAGCGTCAGGTACATATCACTGGGCGGGCTCAGAAACTTTCAACGATGGAAAATTTCAAATATTTCTCCTCCCGTCCGAAAGACAGTCAACTGGCCGCGATTGCCAGTCACCAGAGTCAGCGTATTTCCGCCCGGGGGATACTGGAAGGGAAATTTTTAGAGCTCAAGCAAAAGTTTGCCAAAGGAGAAATTCCTGTTCCTAGTTTTTGGGGAGGATATCGGGTGATTCCTGAAAGCTTTGAATTTTGGCAGGGTGGGGAACACCGTTTGCACGACCGGTTCATTTATTCACAAAGTGAAGCCCTTCAAGGGGACGGGCAGTGGGAGATTAACCGTCTGGCTCCGTAACCTATGATGTGTGATGAAATGATAGATACAGAAAAGGGAAGCAATTGCTTCCCTTTTTAGTTGTGATCCCTAAACCACCGCACAAGGCGGTGGTTTAGGGTCGATTATTCTTTAATTTCTCTGACGACTCGAAAGCCGATATAGTTAGCGGCTGTTGACGGCTCAGAGAAGAGTTGACTATAGGCCACGGCATTGAGCGGAGAGAAACTCCAGGCACCGCCTTTAAGGATACCTTGAGGCGCACTGGTCCACTCCCAGACATTCCCGACAACGTCATACAGCCCCAGCGGGTTGGCTGGAAATGATTTGACCGGAGATGTACTTTTGTTGGCCCAGAAAGAACCACTCCATCCGGTATTGGCTAAGCCAGTCGCAAAATCATCACCCCACCAGTAATTGGTTTGCGTACCCGCCCGAGCGGCAATTTCCCATTCATCTTCTGTTGGGAGACGATATTTAAATCCAGTTTGCTTTGACAGCCAGTTGGTAAATGCTTTGGCATCATTTTGGCTGACGCAAACAACGGGTGATTGTGAGGATTGTTTAAACCCGGGATTACGCCAGTAGTGACCGGACTGTGGGGTCATTTGGTTATTGATCATCGCCACACACGTTTTCATCAGTTCTGCGTCTGAACGGTAATTAGTTTGGGTGACAAAAGCTTTGAACAGCCCGACCGTGATCGGCGTTGATGAAATTGCGAAAGCATGATCAAGGAAAACTTGAGTGGATGCATGTTCCCCGATAAAGAATTTCCCTTGGGTTATCGTGACCAATTCAGGACCTGAAAGGTCTGGTGATAATGCATCAGCAAAAGCATAGCCATTTTTCAACTGATTATGCTCTTCTTTCAAAACAGCCCGAATTTGGCTGTCTGATTTCAGGTCAACTTCTGTGTGATAAGAAACATAACCTGTTTTTTCGATGCGAACTTGATGGACACCTTCCGATAACGTTAACGTCAGTGGGGTATGACCATAACGAACATCGTCAATGATGACTTGGTCGTCATACAGATTGGAACGAAGTGTCAGATTAAACCAAGCCACTTCCTGCTGGATTGGCTGTTGGTTATCAAGGATACAGTACTGAGCATCAATATCTAAAAGTTGGCAAGGCGCAGCATTATCCGGTCTTGCTCCCAAGCGGGCTTCAACAATTGTTTGATAACGGCTGGCATCAGAGAAACCGGATTGAATCGTCTGGTGCTGCAAGACATGAATATTCAGGGAAGCCTTCGCCGCATGTTTAACCGCGATTGACGACTCGCTGACGCCGTTGAGCAAAGAGGTCTGAAACTGTTTGACGGCTTTTTGCAGCGCTAGTTTTATGGTCTGCTGTTCACATGCGGCAATGGTCATTGATGGATGACACCGGTTGGTGAAACTGACTTTCTCCGTGCCTTCTTTTAGTAACTCTTCCCGTAAACGTTTCGCTCTGGCTTTCAATTTATTGCGTTGAAGATCAGCAATGTTTTTCTGGAGTAGAGAAACGGTTGTTTCCTGATCTTTGAGTAATCCTTCCTGCTCTTCCAGCTGGTTATCCAATTCAAACAAACTCTTCTGATTTTGCTTGTATTTTGACCATGCATTCTGATAAGTGGACTGATAAGGGGTGATATCCAATTTGGGATCCGAGATCATCTTTTGATAAGCGTTTTCCAAATCTTTTTTGGTTTGGTTCAGCTGGGCTGAAAGCGCCTTATCTTGTTGACGAAGTTTATTGAGCTCGGCTTGTTGGTTTGCGACAGTCTGTTGTTTTTCTTGCAAAACTTTCTGGGCTTTTTCCAGCTCAGTATTTTTACTGAAAAGTGCATCGTCAATTTGGTTGACTAAAGGTGCGGCTTTTTCTGGCAATGCAGCATCTTCAGCAAAAGCGCTGAATGATACGAAACCAAGCAGGAGGGTTGATAATAGAGCAGTTATTCCTTGTCGCATGCTTTTGTACTTCAATGTTGGATCGTCAAGTCGTCTGATCGATTGTAAACGAAAACGCCATTCGGCCATAAGTCATATATCAATAACTTACAGACAAAATGGCGTCGTAACCATATCTTTGTGAATTGCTCCTAAAAAATAATTCACAAACCGGCATTTAGCTTTGCTTATTCGGACGAAGTTTGACCCATACCGTATCACTACTATTCACTGTAATGACTTGATTATATGTCTCATACCCGTCTTTAGACACTGTAAACTGATGGCGACCATGTGGCAGAACAATTTCAACCGGGGTGCTGCCATAACTGACACCGTCAATGGTTACAGAATCCTGGTATTGGTCAGAGCGGACGGTGATGTTCGCCCACTGCTTTTCCTTTTTTGGCGTATAGTTCTTCTGTCCTTGCAGACAGTATCGTGTTGATACGCCCAACAATTTACATCCGGCAGTTGCTTCTGGACGAGCCTGAAGTTGTGCTTGAATTTTGGTGTAATAATCGTTGTTTCCCTGAAAACCGCTCGACAAAATCTGGCTATCTTGAATCGACACATTCAGATCGACATTTTTCAGATTTTGCTTGGCGATGACAGACTCTGTCAGATTATCGAGTAGTTTATCCTGAAAGGCAGAGACTGCTTTCTGTTTGGTTAAGTAAACACCTTGATTCGCACATTCGCCCAACGTCATCGTGGTAGAACACGTTGTTTTATAATTGGTCTCAATGGTGTTGCTATCCATCAATTCAGCATTAATGCGTTTGACCCGGGCTTCAACCCGAGACTCTTTCAGATTATCGAGCTCACTTTTCAGACGGGCTTGTTTCTGTTTGAGTTGAGAGACACGCATTTCACTTTCAGTAATCGTCTGGTCGTTATCCAGTCGAGCTGCCTGATTTTGCTTTAGCTCATTCCAGACTTCCTGATATTTTTTCTGAAAAGTCGCTAAATCGATATCTGGATCTTCGAGAAGTTGGCTATATTGTTTGTCCAGATCCGACTTGGCGCGATTTCTTTTCGTTTCCAGCTTATCGCCTTCTCGTTTCAAGCGATCCTGATCATTCTTCAACTGCTGGAGTTTCGCGATCTCTGTGTCGTACTTGGATGAAATTGATTTAATTTCATCTTGCTTTGTATCTATTTTTGTATCAATTGTCGCAACAGGATCAGTCTGTGCGACATTTGCTTCATCAGCATATACAAATGCTGGTCCCAAAAGAGGGCTGAGCGCCAATACGAGCGCTGGGATGTGACGTACTATCATAGGTCCCTGCAACAATTTTTAACGTTTAGCCACAGTAACTCTGTGGAGAAGATAATGACTCGACAACTAGAGAAATATGAAGTAGCTGTCTCATAATTCTTACTCTATTGAAAGCATAAATAACACAAAATGTAACTTAGGTCTCTGATTTTGTATATTTTAAATATGCTACTTCCATTTTGAGCCGAATGAGAAAATATGCAAGTATTTCACCTCAATCTCTGCTCTGACTTCGCGTTTGAACATACACTCTCCGTAATTTATGTGCACTTGATCATTGTTCCGGATTTTGCTCAAACGTTCCGCGCCATACTTTATCGAGATTTAACGACATGCTTAATATACATGAACGGCAATTATTTTCACGGAATTAGTTACAGATTTAAATCCATTACTTCTGATAATCATCTATATGCTTATCGATGTCGTTATGTTTGAAAAAATCACGGTTCTGAGGTAAAAATCTACTATTCATATTGTTGACACTATATTGCGCATCGCTATTGTTGCACCGGATTTTGAGGAGGATGTGGGATGTCTGTGCAAAAAAAAGCTTCCCTGTCTATGCCTAATCAAACTCCGACGCCGAAACCGGCTGAAGTCATGACGCTGCCTTCAGGGATGGATTGTCATGCTCATTTCTATACACAAATCGTTGTGTGTCTCAATGGGATGACCGAGTTTGAAATCAGCGGATATGGTAACCGGGTCGGCCCGGGGCAGGGATGCATTGTCCACGCGGGCGCTAACCACGCCTTCGGTGGTATCGTGGATAGTGCTGATATCATGGTTCTCAATTTACCGTTTCCTTCGACAGAAACACCGCTGATGATGCAGCGACTCAATGATTTGCCGAATTCCGGGTGTTATTTTTGTCTTGATGAACCGTTTAAAAATCTGATTCGGATTTTGGGGCAGGAGATGTCTACGGCGCCGGAGGATTGTCTCTTGAGCCAAGCCTGTCACGATACGCTGGTGTCGATTTTACCTCGCCATATCACCGGTTATGTTCCGCATATTAAAGAGTCCCGTTTTGATATGGATGTCATCGATCATTATATCGAACGCAATATAGGAAGACCGATCTCGGTTGCTCAACTTGCCGGCAGTGTTTTTCTCGGAGAAAGCCAGTTCCACTCACATTTTAAAGCGACAACCGGCGTCACACCATATCAGTATGTGTTGAATAAGCGGGTGCAAATGGCAAAACGATTCATCGAACAGGGTGGATATACGCTGGGGCAAATTGCTGATATCACTGGTTTCTCTGGTCAGAGTGCCTTTTCTCATGCATTTATTCGGCTCGTTGGTCTTTCCCCGTCTGCTTATAAAAAACGTTATCAAAAATAAGATATTGCTCCCAAATAACCCCGATTCCTGTGTTTCCTTTCTCATTTATTTTTCATGTCATTGATGGTCTGAACTGATCGATTCCGGTCGGTTTTTCTGCTGTTCAAATATGTTTATTTCTTTCGATGTTCGCTACAAAAACATGTCGATAGGTTGATTTAATTGATGTGATTGTGTTTTTAATTTGTTAAATATCGGAGCTTTTCGCAAAAAAAACGGAGTTTTTGACAAGTAATCCGTAGATGCCCAGAATACACTGCTAGCTATTGTAAAAGGCCCATTCGGGATGACGTTGAGGGAAAACGCATGTTTACTGCAAATGATGTGTTGAAGTCGGAGTTTGTTGAGCAGCCACTGAACAAACTTTGGGCACTTATCTCGCCACTATATATGGCGGATGAGTCACAATGGCTAGAGGAGTTGCTACCACTGGCAACACCGACTGAACAAGAAAAACAAGAAATCACAGAAAAGACGACCCAGTTGATCAAGTCGATCAGAGCCGATAAGAAGTCTGTGCAAATGATAGATGCGCTGCTTCTGGAATATAGTCTGGATACGCAGGAAGGTATTTTATTGATGTGTCTTGCGGAAGCTCTGATGCGTATCCCTGATGCTGAGACGGCAGATGCTTTTATTAAAGACCGGCTGAGTGTTGCTGACTGGCGTTCTCATTTGAAGAACTCTGACTCTGTTTTCGTCAATGCTTCAACATGGGGATTGATGATTACCGGTAAAGTGCTTGAGATGTCAGATATTCAGAGTACGAGTCCGATGCAGGCATTAAATCGGTTGGTCAACCGATTCTCTGAGCCGGTTATTCGTCAAGTTATGCATCAAGCGATGAAGGTCATGGGACGCCAGTTCGTGTTGGGCCAATCGATTGATGAAGCCCAAAAAAATGGCCAGTCAATGCGTGACAAAGGATATACCTATTCCTTTGATATGTTGGGTGAAGCTGCACTGACCAGTGCGGATGCCAAGAAGTATTGTCAGGATTATCTTGCTGCGATTGAGTCGGTTGGTAAAGCTTCAGGAGCGGGAACGCTGCAATCATCGCATTCTGTTTCGATCAAACTATCGGCACTACACCCCCGTTATGAAGTGGCCAATCAGGAACGGGTCATGACCGAGTTGTTAGAAACGCTGGTCGTGCTGGTGAAACGCGCAAGAGAGTTTGATATCGGTATTTCGATCGATGCGGAAGAAGCGGATCGGTTGGAGCTGTCTCTGGCATTGTTTGAAAAGTTATACCGCCATGATGTCACTCGTGGTTGGGGCAAGCTCGGGATTGTGGTTCAAGCTTATTCAAAACGAGCATTGCCGGTACTGACCTGGCTGACGGGTCTAGCGAAAGATCAAGGGGATTTAATTCCGGTCCGGCTGGTAAAAGGTGCGTATTGGGATAGTGAAATCAAGTGGTCACAGCAAAAAGGTTACACCGGTTATCCGGTATTTACCCGCAAAGAAGCGTCAGATGTTTCTTATCTGGCCTGTGCTCGTTTTCTTTTATCTGAACCTGTTCGCGGTGCTTTATTCCCTCAGTTTGCCAGTCACAACGCACAAACTGTTACGGCCGTTGCTGTGATGGCGACACACCGTGATTATGAATTCCAGCGTCTGCATGGTATGGGGGATGCCCTGTTCCACCAAGTGATGAGCATTTATAAACCTGCGATCAGAATTTATGCGCCGGTAGGGAATCATAAAGACTTACTGCCTTATCTGGTTCGCCGTTTATTGGAAAATGGTGCCAACAGTTCTTTTGTACATCGTCTGGTTGATGCCCGCTGTCCGATTGATTTACTCAACCGTCATCCTGTGGATGCATTACAGTCGTATGAGACGTTGCATAATGCTGCTATTCCGTTGCCACCGGATGTCTATCCTGATCGTCGTAATTCATACGGCGTCAACATTGATATTGAAAGTGAAGCTGAACCTTTTGAACATCAAGTTGCTGAACACTTAAACCGACAGTGGCGTGCTGCCCCGATCATTCAGGGCGAAGATCAATACGAAAGCATGATCAAGGAAAACGCCGCGGTTACTGCTGTGACGTCTCCCTACGACAACCGGATTGATGTCGGAAGCGTGATCATGGCAAATGCGCAGCAGATTGAGCAAGCGATCGAGATTGCGCAGGGCGCATACCCTCAATGGCGTGATACTGAACTGGCAACCCGTGCAGCCTACCTGACACATTTTGCTGACCTGATGGAATCGCATCTGCCGGAACTGGTCGCATTGTGCCATCAAGAAGCCGGTAAAACGATTCATGACAGTATTGATGAAGTTCGTGAGGCCGTTGATTTCTGTCGTTATTATGCCAATCAGGTGCTGAAACTTACCCCGACATCGCATATTGATTTCAACGGTGCAGAACGACATACGCAGTATCAAGGTCGTGGTGTGTTCGTCTGTATCAGTCCATGGAATTTCCCATTAGCCATCTTCGTCGGACAAGTCGTAGCCGCTTTGGCTGCCGGGAATACCGTCATTGCGAAACCGGCTGAGCAAACGTCACTGATTGCATTCCGTGCCGTTCAACTCCTGTTGGAAACCGGGCTGCCTGCCGATGTGCTCCATTTACTCCCCTGTAATGGTAAAGAAAGTGGTCACTTACTGACGTCTCATCCGTCGATCGCGGGGGTCGCTTTTACTGGTTCAACGGGGACCGCGCAGCGTATCAATCAGACATTAGCGGAAAGACCCTGTGATCCGGTGCCTCTGATTGCCGAGACAGGCGGACAAAATGCCATGATTGTTGATAGTACGGCATTGCCTGAGCAGGTTGTAAGAGATGTTTTACGCTCGGCATTTGCTTCCGCCGGGCAACGCTGTTCCGCACTCCGTGTGTTATTCATCCAAGAGGATGTCGCTGATCGGGTTATCACATTGATTCGCGGCGCAATGCAGGAGCTCTCAGTCGGTGATCCAAAGCTTCATCGTACAGATGTGGGGCCGGTGATCGATAAAGCAGCGCAGAGCCGGTTATTGGCACATATTGAGAATATGAAACAGACTCAAAAACTAGTTGCTGAACTGGAATTGAATGATGAATGTTCGCATGGCGTGTTTGTCCCACCGACGGCTTTTGAAATTAGTGGGATTGATTGCCTGAAAGAAGAACATTTTGGTCCGGTACTCCATATTGTCCGGTATCGGGCAAAAGACCTGCCAACCATTGTTGAACAGATCAACCAGACTGGTTTTGGTCTGACTTTAGGTATTCATAGCCGGAATGAAACCACCTACCGGTGGATTGAAGCACATGCCCGGGTCGGAAACTGTTATATCAACCGCGATCAGGTTGGTGCCGTTGTGGGCGTTCAGCCTTTTGGCGGGCAAGGATTGTCAGGCACAGGGCCGAAAGCTGGCGGGCCTCATTATCTCTATCGGTTCACCCGCCCTTTTTATAGTGAAACAGCGATCAAACAAGGAGCGGAGCATGGTGAATAAAACAACATATTTTTCCGATGCTGCTTTGGCATGGCAACAATGGAATTTAACGGACTTTAGTTCTAAAAGTGAGCATTTACTTCGTCTTGCTCAGTCTCTGGAACTTGACGCAGCTGATTTAGCTCAGGTGATTAACTATCATCTTAACTGTGCCAGAACACGGATCGCTGAGGTTCAGTCTTTGGTTGGTCCGACCGGAGAAACCAATGAACTCTATAGCTCTGGACGGGGTGTTGTGGTGATTCTGCACAAACGAAGCGGCGCAAATGCTACTTTGGCAGTGGTTGCTCAGTTAGCAGCGGCTTTAATTGCCGGGAACAGCATTTTACTGTGTTCAGATGATGAGACGCTGAATTCACGTTTGGTGTCAGCGCTGGAAAACAGTAGTTTTCCGGTTCATCTGGTACAAATCGTTGCGGTTGATGCGTTCAATCAGCTTATGACATGTGATATCCGTCAGGTTGGCCTGATTTGTGAGTCACAAGATGCACGTTTAATTAATCAAGAATTATCTAAGCGCACTGGCGTGATTATCAGTCCGGTTATTGAAACGGATATGGATCAGCTGCCGATGGCGCATGATACGGCTCTCGTGTTGCGTTTTATTACCGAACGGACACGCACTATAAATATAACAGCAATAGGGGGAAATGCTTCTTTATTGGAAATGGGAAGCTCGAACCACTAAAACCTGCTTTTCCAGAGTCTGCCGGCTTCCGGGCAGGCAGACATTTGGAGAGGAACAGGGAAGGCGATCAATATAAAAGAGGAATCAATTATGGAAAATAGCTTTGCTATTACAACGACCTTTATCGTATACCTCATTATGATGTTAGCGATCGGGGTCTATGCGTACTTACGAACGAAAAACTCAACCGACTACTTTCTTGGTGGCCGCTCTTTAGGACCTTGGCCTGCGGCGTTGTCAGCCGGAGCATCCGACATGAGTGGTTGGTTGCTGTTGGGGCTGCCCGGGTATGCTTATGCTGCCGGATTAGAATCCTTATGGTTAGCCGGCGGATTACTACTCGGAAACTGGTTAAACTGGTTCATTGCAGCAAAACGTCTCCGAACTTACAGTATTACCACCGATTCGATTACCATTCCTGAGTTCCTATCTCGCCGTTTTAATGATCAGTCGAAGTTGATTCAAACAATTTCTGCATTTTTCGTTTTGTTGTTTTTCCTTTTTTACACCAGCTCAGGCTTAGTAGCTGGCGGGAAACTGTTTGAAACAGTCTTTGGTCTCGATTATTCAACGGCAGTGATTATCGGTACGGTGTGTGTGGTGTCATACACGTTGTTTGGTGGGTTCCTTGCGGTTGCATGGACTGACTTAGTTCAGGGCCTATTGATGGCGGCTGCTTTGCTGATTGTCCCAATGGCGATGATGCAAGATGGTTTTGCGGTGTTGGGTGATAATCTCACCAAGATTAACCCAGAGTTACTGACCATTTGGCGCGGCATGGATGGGAAACCATTAGGAGCGATTGCGATTATTTCTCTCGCGGCCTGGGGCCTCGGATATTTTGGTCAGCCTCATATTTTGGCGCGTTTTCAGGCGACTCGTTCAAATAAAGATCTGCGTACAGCACGTCGGATTGCAATCGGCTGGTCTGCATTAGCGATGTTTGGTGCCGTGATGGTCGGACTGGTGGGTTTGGTTTATACCACAAACCACCCGACAATTACCTTAGAGGATGGTGAGAAGATCTTCATGCTATTGGTGAATGCGGCTTTCCATCCGGTTATTGCTGGTATTCTGTTAGCTGCAATCCTCGCTGCAATCATGAGTACTGCGGATTCTCAGTTGTTAGTTTGTTCATCGGCATTAGCAGAAGATTTCTATAAACAAGTCATCAAGAAAGACGCAACCTCTGAAGAAATTGTTCGGGTTGGTCGTCTCTCCGTGATGGCAATTTCTATTCTGGCCTTGGTACTGGCGATGACACCGGATAGCTCTGTTCTGGGATTGGTTTCTTATGCATGGGCCGGTTTTGGAGCGGCATTTGGTCCTGCGCTTGTGATCAGCCTGTTCTGGTCTCGTATGAACCGTAATGGCGCTTTAGCCGGCATCATTGTGGGTGGCGTGACCATAGTCATTTGGAAACAATTGACCGATGGCATTTATGATATTTATGAAATTGTACCGGGCATGATCTTTTCAACATTGGCAATTGTCGTTGTCTCATTGTTGAGTCGTGAGCCGGAGCAAGCCGTTCAAGCACAACATAAAACCTTCTTGAAACAGCTTGAAGAGCTGGATTAAAGACGAAAATGATTTCAAGAACCCCTCTTTTTGAGGGGTTTTTTTTCGATACAACATGGTCAATTTAGTGATTGATAACGGTGACGGAGATACTCGGTTGGGCTCTTTTAAGAATAATCAATCAATATTTGTCGACTAATATCACAAAAATGATGTTGTTTTTTGAGAAAGTGTTTCTATATAGATAAATACACTTATTATTAGCTATAAGTTGTTTACTTGATGAGGTTTGTCATGTCTGAAGCATATTGTTCCGTGTGTCATAAAGTCACCCCACATAAATCAATTATGCGACGTTGTCAGACTGAACGTTGTACACGATGGGAAGAGATTCAGTTATTTCTTTCTTCTCTTATGCGTGGTAATCATTATTATAAGATGGAAAGGCAATATTTTTGTCGGGTGTGTAATCACCAGAATGCCAGACCTGCACTTCCCCTTACGAATAATCCCCGGAATGAGCCACGAATTTCTTAGTCGGGCATGAATTGCTCTGGCTAAGGCTTTCCCCTGACTCTTTACAGTGTAAATTATAGCAATAGCTATATATGTGTGCTATTTGTCTTGGCAGACTTTGACTTTACGCAACGGAATGTCTTGATGAACTTTCGTAAGACTCCCCAGATGATGATTTGAAGAGCCTTTTGTTTGGGAGGATGGGAATGGTTCCTATGTCGTAGCACGACATATTCCCACTTGACGTGCTACGTAGTAAAAGGGCTTTCAACATTGAGCATGTTACATATCTCAACAATTGCGAGTGACAGACTTGATTTAATCACTTGTTGCTGGCGATTCAGCTGTAATTGATAAAGTTTTGTATCTATCTCTTCATCATCGCTGAGTGCTGGTGTTAATTGAAAACTTCCCATTTTTTTAAAAGCGCTAATTTTGTGGATGGCATCCAGTATTTTTGGATCGGTGAAATGATATTCCGTGCCATCTTTGTTTAATTGGTTTCTGAGACGAACGATTGTATCGATATCGTGATAAACCTCATCCGTTATCACACCTAATCCAAATAGCAGCTTAATCCGGACACTTAAATCACCCAATGGTCCTGAAGACTCCAGCAGCGGATTAATCACAGCCTTTACGGCGAGGTAATCACTCCGGAAGATACGTTGCACCAGTGAATCGACCGACTGTTCAAAGATGTTCACAGCTGCGATGAAAAAACCTCTGACCGATGAGGCTACATTTAACTGCTCAATAATGTCTGCTTCGTTAATTTTCTCTACCATAAAGAAAGCATCATAGTTAAAAAGGAGGCGGGAGCAGGAGCTGGGCTCCCAACCTCACTTATTATTTTTAGAGGGTGTTATAGATAGCTTCGACTTGCTTAGCCTCTGTCCCGTGTTCATCCAGATTGGCATAGTGGGCTAATGTTGCCAGAACACCATGCTGACTCAGATATGCCTGTAACTCGACGGCCTGAGGATCTGACGCGTTCGTATATTTTAATGCAGCAGCAATACCTTTCAACAGCGCTGTATTGGCAATACTGTACTCCATTGTACCACGTAATGGTTTGATTAAACGGTCATTTTCTCCGAGCTTACGGATGGGTTGACGGCCAACCCGTTCCACATCATCGATTAAATACGGATTCGCGAATCGGGACAGAATTTTCTCGATATAAGCGGCATGAGCCTGACGATCAAATTGGTAACGATGAATTAAAACTTCACCGCTTTCTGTCATCGCTTGTTTGACGTCGGCATAGATAGCCTGATCTTCAATTGCTTCTTTGACGGTCTGAAACCCCTTGAGACAGCCCAGATAAGCGGTAATACAATGCCCGGTATTGAGTGTAAACAATTTTCGCTCGATGTAAGCCATCAGGTTATCGGTTTTTTCCATGCCCGGAATCTCAGGAATATCACCAACAAATTGCAATTGATCAACGATCCATTCACTGAAACTTTCGACCGTTACATCGAGAATATTATCGGATGTTTCCGCTGGTGGGACGATGCGATCGACCGCAGAATCAACGAAGCCTATCAGCGCGTCAGCCTTGGTATGGTAGTCTGCTGCCAGATGCAAATAGACTTGTTCTTTAAGATGTGAGGAACCCCGGATCATGTTTTCACAAGCGATGATATTCAGGGGGGTTGTGTTACCGCTATCGAGCCGTTTCTGAATGCCGGTTGCAATCGTTTTCGAGATGATATCCAGTACGTTTGGCCCGACAGCCGTGGTAATTAGATCAACCTGAGTGATGTGTTCATCAATCTCGTCACTGGCAGAGTTCACGGCCGTGACATTCTTGACCGTTTGCCACTGGCACTCAGAGCCAACTATTTTGACTTGATACTGTCCGTCCTGACGTAGCTTTTGGACGATTTCCTGATTGACGTCTGCAAAAATAACGTGGATTCCTGCATCTGCCAGAAGTTTGCCAATAAATCCCCGTCCGATGTTACCGGCACCAAAATGAATTGCCTTTTTCATAGACTTTTACCTACAAATTGTAATCAAAGAAAAGTAGAGGTGGATTCCCTCTACTTATGAGCCTTATGCGGTGGGATTTCCCAACACTTCCAGAATGGCGTTCACATCAGTGGTTGACGTGAGCGTGGTGATCGCATCCGGGTCATCAAGCGCATTGGTGATCGTAGAAATGACCGCCATATGTTCATCGTTCTGTGCTGCGATACCGATAACCAGTTTGGCAATGCCATCCGGCTCATCGGTAAACTGAACACCGTCCGGGTATTGGCAGATGACAATGCCCGTTTTCAGAACGTGATTTTTCGCTTCGATGGTCCCGTGCGGTACCGCGATGGATTCACCCAGATACGTAGAGACCATCTTTTCTCTTTCAAACATGGCATCGATATAGCTGGGATCGGCATATCCGAGTGCGACGAGCTGTTCTCCCGCATAACGGATGGCTTCTTCTTTGTTACTTGCTTTGAGGTTTAAGTGAATGTTACGGGCTTCAATTTGGAATGCCGGTTGGCTCTCTGCGTCCGTGTTTTGAGGCGCAACGGATTGACCGGCATCAGACTTTTTTATCTCATTGACGAGATTGTTATACAGTTCGTTATCCAAAAAGTTGGTTAAGGAAATGTGGCGTGCCGACGGTGCATGTTTGCGGGCCCGATCGGTTAAATCTTGATGCGTAATGACGACATCAACATCTTGAGGTAGATGGTTAATGGCCAGATTGGTGACCTGAATATCTAACCCCGCGGCTTGTACTTTTTTACGCAGCATACTGGCACCCATTGCACTGGAGCCCATGCCGGCATCACATGCGACGATGATCTTTTTAATATCCCCTGTAAATTGCTGAGTCACTGATGAGCCTTTGGATTCAGCTTTCATTTCTTGCATTTGAGTTGTTGCTTTTTCCAGAGAATCTTCAGCGTCGGTTTCCTGAGCTTTTTGGGTTTTCATGAGCAGTGATGCAACCGTAAACGAGACGGCAGCTGCGGCAGTGATTGAACAAAGCACACCGATGATCGAGCTTTTCGGCGTCATGAGTAATACAGCAAAAATTGAACCGGGTGAGGCTGGAGATACCAGACCGGCACCAAATACTGTTAATACAAATACACCTGTCATCCCGCCAGCAATGGCTGCAAGAATCAGACGAGGATTCATCAGGATATACGGGAAATAAATTTCGTGGATCCCGCCTAAGAAGTGAATGATAGTTGCACCACCGGCGGTCTGTTTTGCTGTCCCTTTACCAAACACGATATAGGCGAGAAGAATGCCCAGTCCTGGCCCCGGATTTGCTTCAATCAGGAAGAAAATCGATTGACCGGTTTCACTGGCTTGTTGAATACCCAGAGGTGAGAAAATGCCGTGGTTGATGGCATTGTTCAAAAACAGAATTTTCGCGGGTTCGACAAAAAGTGAAGTTAAAGGGAGTAGGTGAGCTTTTACCAAGACGTCTACACCGGTCGCAAGCGCTGTGGAGAGAACTTTGACGAACGGACCAATCAGGAAGAAAGCGATGATCGCGAAAATCATACCAATAATACCGGCCGAGAAGTTGTTGACCAGCATTTCGAAGCCGCTTCTGATTTTTCCGTCTACTTTTTTGTCAAACGTTTTAATCGCCCAGCCGCCGATTGGGCCTGCAATCATCGCACCCATGAACATGGGGATATCTGCACCAACGATCACGCCCATTGTTGTAATCGCACCAACAACGGCGCCTCGTTCACCACCGACCAGTTTACCGCCGGTATAACCAATCAGAAGTGGTAATAAATAGGTAATCATTGGGCCGACAAGTGCAGCCAGTGTTTCATTCGGTGTCCATCCCGTCGGAATGAACAATGCAGTAATAAATCCCCATGCGATAAATGCCCCAATGTTTGGCATAACCATGTTGGACAAGAACCGGCCAAAATTTTGTATCTTGACCTTTGCATCTGGTGATATCATATGGATTCCCCGTTCGATGTACTCATTTGATGTTGTTGTGTTAACGGCTCGCCAAAGCCGTGGAATTGAATCGTTCAAAATCAATCTAGCACACAATTTTTCAACTGAACTGAGAACGGGTTTTTTGTGACTGGAATCAAAAATTTATGGGGTTCCAAGTGTCTTTTTAGTGATTTAAATCTACTTTTAATGCTGTAATTTTTTTACATTTCATTGATAACTATAAAGTCAACTTGTTTTTTAAGATCAATATCTCTTTTTTAGGAATTTGATTTTTATATTTATAGTGATCAAGGTCACTATTTTGTTAGTTTTTATCCGTGTTTAGAATTTAAGTGTGATTTAAATCTCATTCTGCTATTTATTTTGATTGTCAAAATAAAGACTCAGAGAATTGAGGGCCAGTTTTGTAAGAAAGATACATATCTGCATGGTGTGTGATTGTCTGTTATACGGGCCAATAATAATGGGTTGATTGTCGGTGGAAGGTAATTGGTTGCTGGCGGAAGAGAAAAGAGTACCGCTTAAAGATTGTTTTGCGCACTCTGGGATAAGTGCGCTGTGACTTTATGATAAGAAGGAAACGCGAAATCAAGCACCGCTCAGGTGGCGGGGGCTAGAACAGGCAGAATCACAAAGAGCAGAGATAGGACTCTACTCTGGTTATGATCAATGATGCGGGCACTTAGCTTTCTGTTTCGATATCCGAATCATCAACAAATTCGTCGAGTGCATCCGGTTTATTACGGCCGTTCAGTGTGTGGAAGCGTTTTCTGCCACGAGCAAGACGAACGTATTTTAACCAGACTCGCTCCAGTTTTGTGGTGGCTTTTTCTGGCTGTTCGAGCACGAGAAGAAAGCGTCTTTCATCGGCATTTACAGGTTCAAGCTCCCCTGATTCCAATTGGGACATCGTTTCACCAAACTGAATGAGCAACTCCTCTTCAGCCAGCGTGAAATCACCTGATTTCGCAAATCCCCGCGGGAATTTCTTATTGTCGTAAAAACGCTTCTTTCCATAACGGAATTCAGTCTCAGACATATCAACCTCGCATCAATGCAGCATTACACTTTTGTATTGAATTACGGCGAAAGTTAGGCGTAATCTAAGCAAAAGAAAAACAAAAATTTTTTATCGTCATCATTGCATTTCATTATGTATATGCGTATATCCTAAATCACTTTAAGATGCAGTTTCAGTAAGAATAAAGGGTTGCTATGGACGTCAAAGTCTTTCGTACTTTTCTGGAATTGGCCCGGGTACGCCATTTTGGCCGGGCAGCAGAAAATTTGTATTTAACGCAGGCAGCAGTGAGTGCGCGTATCAAGCAACTGGAAAGTTACTTTGATACCCAGTTATTCACCCGGGATCGCAATAATATTAAGTTGACCTCTGCCGGAGAGCGTCTGATTAGTTATGCCGAAGTCATGGTTGCGACCTTACAACAGGCGAAGTTCGAATTATCACTGGAAAGTGGTAAAGCACTTCAGTTAACCCTTGGCGGGACCCCCAATATTTGGGATGCATACTTACAACACTGTCTGAGTAAAGTAACCGATACGTTTACTGGCTACGGATTTATCGCTGAAGTGATGGGACGGGAGCAACTGAGTCGTGGATTGCTTGAGCGCACGCTGGACATGGCATTTGTCTTTGATCCGATTAAAGCTGAAGAGCTGCATTGCCGGAAGGTGACGGACCTGACACTGCTGTTTGTGTCAACTCAGCCGCAGTCAGTCGATGATGCTTTCAAACATCACTATGTCTATGTCGACTGGGGGGCTCGGTTTGCTGCTGAACATGCAGAGCGGCACCCACGAGTGACGACCCCATTTTTACGGACGTCAACAGCCAGAATCGCGCTTGATTTCATTCTTGAAAAGCAAGGAAGTGCTTACTTACCAGCATCACTTGTTGAACCGTTTCTGCGGACAGGCCAACTTCACTGTATCGACGGTGGCTCTGAATGGAAAAGACCGGTTTATCTGAGTTATCGCAAGAACAGCTCATCGGTTGATGCGATCGGACAGGTTGAGATGCTGGTGAAAGATATCGACCCGCTGACGGCTTTCTCGTTGCAGCAAGCGGGCGATATCGGCAGGGATTAGAATCGATGCGTTATCATTTGATAAGGCGCAGGATAGCTTGGTCCAGACTGACTTTTCCTGAACCGGAGAAAATCAGTGAGGTACATGCCGCCAGAAGGGCAAGCGCATATTCATAACCATTGTTAGACAGAAACAGACCGTTGTTGATGTGTACGGAAAAAATTGCGACAACCATCGTAAAAGCGGTGACACATGCTGCCGGTCTGGTGAGAAGTCCGAGTAACAGGAACAGACCACCGAAAAATTCGCCGCTACCGGCAAGGGCTGCCATCAGCATACCCGGTTCAATACCAATCGAAGCCATCCATTTGCCGGTTCCTTCAAGGCCGTCCCCGCCAAACCAGCCGAAGAGTTTTTGAGCACCGTGGGCCATAAGAATTACGCCGACCGGAACCCGTAGAATCAGTGGTGCATATTGCGTATTTGAACTGAGTAATTGACGTAAAAATTGCATATCATTATTTCCTATATCAAAAAAATTGAATTCGCTTTGATGCTGTTGAGTCTATTAAAGAATGAAATTGATGGATGATAAATCTGTTATTTTAAACAAAGTTGTTTGAAAAAATTGAATAGTGGGATGAGGCAATTGTCATGATATGTGAATGGATTCAGTCAACGACGGCTATACTGTCATTAACCTCCGTCTATCGAAATCATGAATGATTTGTGAGGGAGTTGGTACGTTTTTTGTTAGGAAATAGCGTACTCTGATGAAGGAGGGGGAATAGATATGAAACAATTCAAATATGCTGTAAAGCCGTATCTGGTCGTTCTATTGTCTTCTCTGTCACTGTATGGATGTTTTCAGGAAGAGTTAGAACATTGGGTGAATAAAGAAACCTATGCGTTTCAGGGGATTTACGAAAATCAGCACAACACGGATTTGATCGCTTTTCACGAAGCAAAGGCTTCTATTCAGAGTGAAGGGAAAGCGATGGTGGTTCCTTTTCAGGTGGATGGTAACTTTATTTATATTCAGGTCAGACAAAGTTCTAAAGAGAAAAGAGAAGATATCGTCATGCGTATTCATGGTGATGGCGAAGTGCTGACATGTAGTGCCTGTGCGAAATATCATTTGAGTAATATCTGGGTTCGGACTACGCCTGACAAACCGACACCAACGGAATGACGCTTATCATTCCGTGTTGTATGTCGTCGGCACAGCCCGTTGACCTGCTTCTCTGCGCATCTCATGATGCAGAACAGACATCATTGGATTTTCATTCAGGAAAGCTTAAATGATGCGACCTGCTGAGACAGTTTCTGAATCGATAACGTCACTTCATTAATTGCCTCATTTGCTTCAGATGCATTGACCGTCACCTCTTTTGAGCTTTTACGCATTTGCTCCATATTGTTATTTACTTGATTGACCACCACGCTTTGTTCTTCAGTTGCGGCTGCAATTTGCATCGAAAAGTCAGTAATACTATTGACCCGTTCGATAATCAGATTCATGGCCGATCCCGCAGAATCGGTATAGCCTGATGTTTCAACGGCTTTTTCTGTCCCGGATTTAATCGTATCGACCGCTTTTTTCACGCCGGCATTCAGTTCTGAGAGTGTGGTTTGAATGCTTTGTGTGGATTCCTGAGTTTTCTGTGCTAATGCGCGAACTTCATCGGCAACGACAGCAAAACCACGTCCGGAATCACCAGCCCGGGCTGCTTCGATAGCGGCATTGAGCGCCAGCAAGTTTGTTTGTTCTGCGATCCCCCGAATCACATCGACGACAGAGTTGATACTCTGGCTATCCTGTTCTAGTTTGCTGATTACACTCGCTGCACCTTCCATCTCTTGCACAAGTGCGCTGATCTGATGAATGGCATTTTGAATGCCTTGATGTGAGCCGGTGACATCTGTCTTGGCATGATTGGATTCATCGGACGAACGCTGAGATTGTTGGGCTACCTCAGAGATGGCTGTATTCAGCTCAGAGATTGAGTGGGCAATATCATCAAGAGCCGTATTTTGGTGCGCAGCACTGGTGCCGGTCTTGGCGGTCAGACTTTTTAACTGATCGGCGTGATGGTGAATGCCCGAGACTTCGCTTTCAATCGTCAGCAACATATTATGCAGATAAGTGATAAATTCATTGGTTGCTCTTGCAAGCAGTGAAAGTTCGTTGTTACCTGTGTCCGGGAGCCGGAGTGTTAAATCACCACCGGATTGACTCAACTCTTTCATCTTGTCAGTCAACGCTTGTAACCGGGTCGAAATCAGACGTGGAATATAAAATAAGAACCAGAGCCCGATAACCACAGACACGAGACACGTTACCATCGTATATTGTTGTTGCTGTTCTTCTAAATGGTGAATCTCTGCAGCGACTTGTTTGCGACGTGCTTCTAATCTTTCACCGAATTGGTCGTAGTAAATCCTTAGCTCGGAGAACATGGTTTCCTGATCTTCCGTCAGAACGACATTCGCCTGTTCATATTGATGATTATTGACAAGGCTGATGATCTTCTCTGCAATGTTTTTCCATCCATTGAAAGCATTGATATAAGTTTGATGCTCCTGAGGAATCAGTTTAATCCCCGCCGCTTCTCCGAGTTTTCTCGACGCGAGCATTCTGTCGTAAGCTTGTTGCTGGTTGTCATGATACTCATCGAGTTGCGCTTGAGGGTTTTTCTGCTGTGAGGATAAGTAGATATAGTTCCGTAATGCGACAGCAGACTGGTACAGATCCCGGTCCGCATTTAATACAGTCGCTGTTGCGGGGGATAGATACTCAGTGAGCATCTTGGTATTTTGAGTAATCTGATGGTTTACTTTTAACCCGAGTGCTGAAACCGTCAAAATTGCTATCAGCAAGAACGCGATGGGCGTGAAGATCTGATATTTAATTTTCCAACTGGAAAAGTGACCCATGATATACCCCTTTATCTGTTGATATAATTGTTTTTAAGCGTTTGCTTCTACTACATTTTTAATCATAGTCACTGTAAGTTTGAACGTTTGCTTTTATTCATCGATTCTTATCTGGCCAGATAAAATTTTCTGATCTGTATCACAATCAGCAGGGCGCTTTACTATTTGCGGGGATGAGGTGGTATAAGCGGGGGATAAATTGGTTTATGATTCTCTTTGTATAGGCATGATCTGACGGATACGGAACGAATACGCCGGTAGACGTTTTCGGAATGTCAGTCTGCTATGAAAAAATTAGGATTGTTACCGCGTTCGCGGGCAAAACCTGAAAGACTCAACTGGCCGCATGGCGAGTTCATTCTTTCAGGTTTTTTTTGTGCTCAATTCGGTTGGTTTGGACTGGTAAATCATCATTTCAGGTCAATATGCCCGAAAGGTTGCGGTTATTGATGTATTGAGTGAACCGTTCTGGGCATGACCGGGTTGCTCTCAGAAAACGAGGGCTGCAGGTGCCGTGTCGGGTACCGATGATAGAAAACCGATGAACGGGTAGCTACATGAGTGATGAAAAGTATCGGTTACAAAAATATGGTTCACATCAGAATTAAACAGGAGAAAAGAGAAAATGAGTTTTAAATTTCCCGATTCATTTTTATGGGGTGGCGCAACGGCTGCAAATCAGATTGAAGGCTCTCATTTGAGCGATGGTAAAGGGTTATCTACTTCCGATGTCTGCCCTTATGGTGCATTTGGTGAAATCGTGCCGCGTCAGGCTGGTGATTTCAATATTAAAGATTTAGCGATCGATTTCTATCATCGCTATCCCGAAGACATTGCACTCTTTGCTGAAATGGGATTCACCTGCCTGCGTTTATCCATTGCCTGGAGCCGGATTTTTCCCAATGGTGATGACGCGCAACCGAATGAAGCAGGTTTGGCGTATTACGATAAAATTTTTGCTGAGTTGGCAAAGCATGGTATCCAACCGTTGGTGACGCTCTCTCATTACGAGATGCCCCTGAATCTGGCAGAAAAATATCAGGGTTGGGCCAGCCGGGATGTGATTGGCTTTTTTGAAAAATATGCTCGCGTGGTATTTGAACGCTACGGTCATGCGGTCAAACTTTGGCTGACATTCAATGAGATTAATGTCACGTTACATGAACCATTCACCGGCTCTGGTTTGCCGAGAGATTGTGATGAGCAAATGCGTTATCAAGCGATTCATCATCAATTAGTGGCCAGTGCCAAAGCGGTGAAAGCGTGTCATGAAATGATTCCCGATGCCAAAATCGGCAATATGATTCTGGGCGCGATACAGTATCCATTTACCTGTAACCCTGATGATGTTATGCATACTCTGACACAAAACCGCGAATGGTTGATGTTCGGTGATGTTCAGGTAAGAGGTTATTATCCGAGTTATATGACACGGAAATTCAAAGAGCTGGGTGTTGAAATCAACATCACGCAAGACGATCGGGAAGCACTGAAAGAAACCATCGACTTTGTTTCGTTTAGCTATTATATGAGCGGCTGTGCCAGTGCTGATCCGAATGAGCAGGACAAAAGCGAAGCAAATATGCTGAATATGGTCGCAAACCCGTATTTAAAAGCCTCTGAATGGGGGTGGCAGATTGATCCGGTTGGACTGCGTTATCTGCTTAACTTCTTGTATGACCGCTATCAACTGCCGCTGTTTGTGGTTGAAAATGGTTTTGGTGCCAAAGATGTCGTCAATGAGTCAGGTGAGATTGTTGATGATTATCGGATTGATTATCTTAATGATCATCTCTTCCAAGTGGGCGAAGCGATTCAGGATGGTGTTGAAGTGATGGGTTATACCAGTTGGGGGCCGATCGATTTAGTCAGTGCCAGTACAGCGCAGCTTGCGAAACGTTATGGCTATATTTATGTCGATCGCAACGATGATAATCAGGGAACACTTGATCGAGTTCGCAAGAAAAGCTTCTATTGGTATCAGGATATTATTCAGTCTCAGGGCGAAAAACTGACACCGCCAAACGCTTAAAGAGATCGGCCTGTCGAGCTTGTCTGTGTAACCGCGTATGACGAATGGCTGAAATACAGCAAGCCGTCAAAGACGATTGGATTGAGTGTCCTCAGACCTCAATCCTTTTTTTATAACTTTACAGTGTAAAACGGCGCGGGATTGGATGTGCCAGATGATATCCGGGCAACGTTGAGTCGGATTCAGTGCCCGTACTTGGTTGCTTCAATACGATTCAAGATGCGATGGATCAGATACGTGGCGCTTAATGTGGCAACAATGGCAAATAAAATACTGCTGATCCGATATAACGCATTGAATGTTAGATCACTGGTCGGTGTCAGATACTGGCCAAATAGAATTCCCAGCGTGGTTAATCCCCCGAATCCGACTCCGGAACCACTTGCTTCTTTCGTGTGCAGATAGCTAAATAGCATGGTCCCAATCCATAGCAGTGGGATGACAAGTATCAACTGGTTCGAGCGGTCATATAAAATAATCTGACAGCTCAGCCCGAAAACCACGCCCAGAATCGTCCCCATCGCTCTTTTTCTGGCATATCCTAAAGCGCCATTCCAGTTCATCGGAAACAGCAGTAACAGGCTGGTGGACTGCGCGGACATCGAATCACTGAGATTGAGTGTCTGAAACACGAGAAACGATAAGGTCGCAACGCCGGTACCTAATAGTGTCTCATGGCGGAAACGATGAGATTGCTTGGGCTCAGACGGTGGGGGCGGTGACTGTCTGGGAGCGACATCAGGGATGAGATAGTGCATCAGATATGCAATACCAATTGCCAGAAGATTTGCGACCATATTACAGCTGATCATGTCGTTGATATCTGTGGTGGAATAGCTGGCAAAATGCAGCATGATACTGAGATTCAACACACAATTTGCACCGAACAGGAACAGCGGTCCGCGTGCCATGCAAGCAAATTTGGAGAGAAACAGCAGTACGGCAATCAATGTCATGATTCCCGGATGTGCCCCGAATAAACCGCCGAGTAAACCGACTTCCAGCGAGCAGATCACGGCCGATGCGACCACTTGTCGGGCGATATGTCCGTTAAGCACCGGAATCATTCCCAGCAATAGCATCGGAACTACAGTGAAGAAGACCCCAAAGTCCCAGCCAAAGTATTTACTAAAGGTAAAACCAAGGGTCGCGCCCGTGGCAATTCGTAAACACTGCCGGAGATCGTTTTCATTGAGAGGATGTGTCCATAAGCGCATCTTATTCTCCGGATCAGTAAATGTAGTGTAATAGGCTCAGCGCATAAATTTGCATCCACGCAAACCAGGCAAACACCGATTGTTGAGGAATCAGCTGTACCGTTGCTCTGGCACCGGTAGGCAGATTCTCTGGCAGTGGGTGATCCAACGAAAGATGCAGACGAATGCGTTGTGCATCTCTGACCCAACGGTTCGAACTGGTCGGCGTCGCAAGTGAACCATTGGCATCAAACTGGCCGCTGCTGACCCCGGCATCAATGGTGCTCACGGTTGCGTGATAGAGGTGACCCGGATCGCGATCAAAGGTAATCAATGCAGGCGTGTTATGACTGAAATTACGCAGGCTTTTTTCCCGGAAGTCCGCGATAATATCGAGTTTTTTATCGACCAGTGCAATCAAAGGCGTGCCTTTGTTGGCGTAAGTCCCGACCATGAGTTGCAGGTTCGTGATAATCCCGGCGTGTTCAGCTTTAACCTGAGTATAAGAGAGATTGAGTGCGGCTTGTTGGAGACGGTTTTGAGCCATCTTCACTGTCACATTCTCATGGGTCGTTGTCCCGCGACGAACCTGAAGCTCTTTCAGTCGGGCTTTCGCCGCCATCAGATTTGCTTTGGCTGCGGTCGCATTACTCAACGCATCATCACGTTGTTGTTGGGAGACGCCGTTACGGGCAAAGAGCTTCTCCAGCCGTCTGGCCTCACGAATTTTTTGGTTGAACACAATTTGATTCGCTTCAGTCTCAGCCTGTGCCGCTGCAATCGAGGCATCTAATTGCTGGTTGTTCTGAATTGCTTTTTCCAAATCGATTTTTGCTTGCTCGACTGCAAGCTGATAAGGCGCCGGATCAATCTCAAATAAGATATCTCCCTGCTGAACCTGTTGATTATTATGCACATAGACGTGACTGATTTGTCCGCTGACTCTGGGCGCCACTTTGGTAATGACGCGGGTTGCCATTGCTTGTGGTGTCAGTGGCATCACGGTATCGGCCAGTAAAAAATAGGCAAAAAGCACGATGAAAATCGCACTGGCGTATTTCACCCAGCGTGCAAATTTTTGATCGGGGGTCATCTTGTGAAACTTCCTTCGGTATTATGCTGGTTGGTGCAGGTTTTCCTGAGCATTATGAGCAATTTTGTCTAATGTTTTGCTCAGTTGGTTGAGTTCGTCTTCGTCAATATTGATGAGCATACAATGTCTGACGTGTAGCACTCTTTCTTCAATTTGTTTTAAAAGTTCTTTGCCACTGTCTGTCAAATGGACGACTCGGGCTCGTTTGTCGTGTGGACAACAGTGACGTTCGATAAAATTTTGCTCTTCAAGCAGTTTTAGGGTTCTCATCAGTGAACCAAGTTCGATTTCAAGGGCATCAGCTAACATCTTTTGGCTGACCTTGTCACCGAGGCGCTGGAGTTTCCACAGGGCAACCCAGCGACTTTGAGTCAACCCGAGCGGTGTAAGCTCCTGATTGGCTACGCTATTCCACAAACGAGCAGCCCGGGCGAGTTGTTCGGCAAGCGATAAGTTCTTCAGAATATTCAGATCATCAACCATGGTGGATTGTCTCAATTACTAAGCGTGCTCAGTAATATATAGTAGTTAGCAGGCTAAGTAAATATTTTTGATTTAAGTCACAAAATTAATGTTAAATTTATTGATAAGCAACTGAATTCATTATTGATCTGTTATCAGCTTCACAGGGTGAATGGGAAACATTTGAGTTAAAAACTATATCTCACTAGATTAGTTGCATAACCGGATTGTTACTGTGGTATTTCTCTGACGTATGATTTTTTATCGACGTCTGAGGACGATGCAGGCAAAACCTAGCTGTTCCTGAAGTCTTGCTTCTGGAGGCTAGGTTTTTTTATGGATTCGTATGATGAGTCTTATATTGCTGACGTTGTTGTGGATTGGGAAACCAATTCACTCGGTTTTAGTCCGGGTCTTATGTCTCGCGGTTTTGTGACTGGCGAGACCATAATAGTGATTTGAACTCGGTAAGCCTGATTGAATTAACATAAAAACCGAGAATGAATTGATATTCCAATCGATGAAACGGAGAATACTTGAAATGAAAAAGAACCGCATTTATATGCTGGCGCTCGCAATCATAGGGGGGAGCTGCAGTGTGTCCGCACATAACAATACAATGGTAGAGATCAATAATGGTTTGATGCAGGGCGTACAACATGACTCGGTCATATCCTACAAAGGGATCCCTTATGCACAACCTCCCGTCGGAGACCTACGCTGGCGAGCACCACAACCCGTCAATGCTTGGGATGGCGTTTTACAAGCGACAGACTATGGCAGTGACTGTATGCAAGAGCCTTTCCCGGGGGATGCGGCACCGCTCAGTGGTAAATTGTCTGAAGATTGTCTGTTTCTGAACGTGTGGCAACCCGCAGAGCCAAGCCGGACATTACATCCTGTGATGGTATGGATTCATGGTGGCGGTTTTGTCAACGGCGGTTCTTCCGCGACAAATTATGACGGGACATCTTTTGCCAAAAACGGGATTGTGATGGTGAGTATCAACTATCGACTGGGACGTTTTGGCTTTTTTGCCCATCCGGCTTTGACCGCTGCACACGAAGATCCTGCGCTGGGGAATTATGGACTGATGGATCAAATTGCGGCATTAAAATGGGTGAAAGACAATATTGCTCATTTTGGTGGCGATCCAAATCAGGTGACGGTTGTCGGTGAATCTGCCGGTGGTTTGTCGATTCATGCACTTTTAACGTCACCGATGGCTGAAAACTTATTTGAGCGGGCGATTATTCAATCAGGCGCCGGTCGCCGTCATTTCAGCGGCCGCTATCTGAGTCATGAAAATGCATCCGGTGAAGCTTCGGCAGAAGCTGCCGGATTGTTGTTCGCGAAGAAGTTTAATATTGAGGGGCAAGGACAAGCTGCGTTAGAGGCTTTACGGGCATTACCTGCTGAAGATGTTGTTGATGGTTTAAGTATGATGAATCTTGACGGTGTGACATACACCGGCCCGATGATTGATGAAACATTGATTACTGCGCATCCACAGCATATCTATAACACTGGGCGTGGGCTATCTGTACCGCTCCTGTTGGGAGCAACCACCTCTGAAATCCCGGTTTCATCTCCGTTTACCAAATGGCCTGAAACCGTCGATGAAGCACTGGCAATTTTCGGCCCGGTGGGCTCAAAAATTGCGAAATATGCTTATGGTGTGACACAAGATACACCGGTGACGAAGCTGGCACTGGATATTATTCGGGATACAGGCATGGTTGAGCCGGCTCGCTTTGTGATGAAAGCGGCAGATGCGCAGGGCCAAACCGTTTATGGCTATCGCTTTGGTTATGTGGCTGACGCCTTGAAGCCAACCTCAAATGGTGCGGATCATGCCAGTGATATTGTATATGCATTCAATACCTTGCATGCGCAATATCATGATGCGGTCACCGCTGCGGATCAGGCAATGGCTGATCAAGTCCATCAGTATTGGGTTAATTTTATTCGTCATGGTAATCCGAATGGGTTAGGTGTACCGCATTGGTCTCATTACCGGAGTTGGGCCGACAACCTGATGATGTTCTCCAATGAGGGCGCTGATCAGTCCGGTATGGTTTTTGACCCTTGGAAAGTTCGCCTGACGCTGATTGAATCGATTCAGCCACCGTTGTGAGTCACGGCCTTTCGGCTGACCTCTCATCCGGGAATGAGACCAATTCATGCATGATAAAAGCGCACTTGCAAGTGCGCTTTTTTGATCGAGGTTATTCTCCGGTTTCAACCGCCAACATCAGATTAAAATCAATGATTAGAGTTTAAAGCGTCCGACGATGTTAATGAGGTTATGATTGACATGGTTAATGCCTTCCATGCCAGACAGAGATTTCTGTCCGTTCAGGTTTAATTCACTGACGATTTCATTCAGGGCGGACATATTACGGCTAATCTCATGGGTGACACTGCTCTGCTCTTCTGCCGCTGTTGCGATTTGCGAGCTTAAGTCATTAATTTGGTAGATGAACTCGGTCATTTTTTCTAAGCTGACCGCAACATTGTCAGAACCGACCGAGGTCTCCTGACAGCGTTCCCGGGTATGTTCCATCGATTCAACAATGGTTTCCGTTCCCTTGAGCAGACGAGAGAGTGCTTCTTCTATTTCTTCAGTGCTTTGTTTCGTCCGACTGGCCAGATTTCTGACTTCATCGGCAACCACAGCAAATCCGCGGCCTTGTTCTCCGGCTCGTGCTGCTTCTATTGCGGCGTTGAGAGCCAGCAGGTTGGTTTGTTCTGCAATGCTGCCGATCACCGTCAAGATCGAATGAATACTCTGAGTTTCATCACTCATATTCTGAATGTGAGTGGCAGAGTTCTCGACATCGTTGATTAAAGCAGAAACGGTCTGTTGCGACTGCGTCATAATCTGTCTTGATTCCGCACTGGTATGATTTGCCTGTTCGGTCAAATTAGCGGTATGGGAAGCATCGGATGCCATCGATTCAGCCGTCGCGTTCATCTCTTCAACCGCCGTGACAACTTGTTCCGTTTCGATCACATGATTTTTTAGAATTGCAGAGTTATGTTCCGAGAGTTGTTTCATGTCGCCGATACTGGTTTGAAGCTGGCCTGATGCACTTTGGATCTCCTTCATCATCGCTTGCAAGTTACCAATGAAGCGGTTAATCCCATCGGCGATTTGGCCTAAATCATCGCTAGAATGAACTTCCAGACGCTGGGTCAGATCACCATCACCACGTGAGAGACCTGCAATCATATTTTTCAGCGAAATAATCGGGCGATATAAGAGTTGAATAACAAAAAAGGCAATGATGACACTCACGATGGTCGCAATGATGGTTGTGGTAATAGCCGTATGTTTTGCGGAGGTGAGGCCTTTAAATGCAACGGCTTTATTGAGACCAATGACGAAATACCAGTTTTTATTGGCGACCTTAATCCGATGGGTAAATAAAATTTTATCCTGCCCGTTGAGCACATAGTCTTGTACCGTCTGCTCTTGTTGAACGGCTTTGGAAACGACGTCTTTGAACCAGTCAAAATCAGTCCCTTTATCGCCGGGTTTTAGGATATCAGAAGATGAGGCCAGCACGGTTGTATCCTGATTCAAAATTAAAGCGACGGAACCTTCAATATCGTTTGCCTTTTTAACCAGCTGACTCAGGAAGGAGAGCTGCATATCAACCCCGATCATCCCATCTTTAATTTTCTGAACCATACTGACCCAATAAACATCAGGATTTGCTTCATCCGGATAAGGTTCGGTCATCGATGGACTGACCGCCTTGCGACCATCCTGATAGTAGCTCATGGTTCTGATATCACCACTGAACTTATGATCCGGCCAGGCATCGCTTGCCTGATTCCAATAGGCGTCACCGCTGGCTTCCAAACCGATGAATGAGCTGCCGGTATTGAGTGTGGTTGCAAAAATTTTGGCTTGATTAATGTAGTCCTGAGGGGTTTTCCCGGGAAGCGATGTATCTTTATACATATCACCGATGCCTTTGAGCCCAGCCACTTTCTCGCTGATAAACTGCTCAACTAACGCGGCTTTACTGGTGACATAATCCGTTCCGGAAGCTTTGATCAATTGAGAAATTGTCTCCGCTTGTTTTATATAAGCAATGTAGTTGGAAATTGATACAGAAGCACCGACGAGCAAAATAACGGAAATAAGTAATATTTGTTTCAGTCCATAATTTTTCATATTGAATCCTTTCGGATAGTTATGCTGATAAAGTTATTTGTAAGAGATTGTTTCAAGTTTAGTCCCATTTTTTTGCAGCTTAAAGAATTTGTCTTGATATAAATACCAATAACAGCGAGTTTAAATTTGAATGGTTTGATGTGAATGGTTTGAGGTGAATTGTGCCGGCGACTTGGGCTTTCCCGACCACATCGCTGAGCTGCATGTTTCTTCCATGTTTTCGAAGGTGTTATTCAACCGATAAGGGTTTTATCACGAGTCTGTTGAGCCGTATGATGAAGTCTCTAAAAAGTTGCGAGTGAAGAGAGGCAATCATGAATCATACGATCATGCCGACACTGTTTGTTTCCCACGGTTCGCCGATGATGATTGTGGAACAATCTGAAACAACAGATTTTTTTAAACGAATGGGTCAGAGCATCCCAAAGCCGAAGGCGATTGTCATGTTCTCTGCCCATTTTGATGTCGCAGGTCCGGTGATGATTACCAGTGGGCAAACCTTGGGGACGATTCATGATTTTTACGGGTTTCCTCAACCGCTTTACGAGGTTGAATATCCGGCTCACGGTGCACCGGATTTAGCGCAAAAAGCCGGTGAATTGTTGCGAGATCATGGTTTCTCAGTCGAACTGGATGATACGGTGGGGCTGGATCATGGCGCATGGGTGCCGCTGCAATATATGTTTCCGCATCGGGATATTCCGGTGATCAGTATTTCGATCAACCGTCAGGCGAGTGCTCAGACTCACTACAAGTTAGGGCAGGCTTTATCATCTCTGCGGCGAGAAGGCGTTCTGTTCATCGGTTCCGGCGGCATCAGTCATAACCTGAGAGCTGTATTTTCTGCCGCATCAGATCCGGAAAGCATTCATAAAATGCAAGTGTTCACCGATTGGGTCGCTGAAAAAATAGAGCAGCGGGATGTTGACGCGATTAATCACTATTTACAAACAGCCCCTTATGCGCAGTTTAATCATCCGACACCGGATCATTTTCTACCACTGCCCTGTATTCTGGGAACCAGTGACATATCCGAAAACGGGCAAGTGTTGCACCGCTCTGTGGATATGGAATTGCTGGCGTTAGATGCATACGGGTTTGGATTTGCGGTATAGAAAGTAGGTACTCACTTTATGCCTTACACTTTATATACAAGGAAGAAAGAAGGATCGAAGCAAAGGAGAACACATTGAGTCACTGGAATTTACCTCATACATTTGATTGGGGAGCTCTCGGGTCACTACAAAGTCTACTACTTTGATTTGCTTGGGTATGGTGATTCGGACAAGAGTCATGCCGACGTTTCTTTAGGCATACAAAACAAGTTATTAGATGCGTTAGTTGATTACTGGCAAATTGAATCCCCCTATATTATCGGTCATGATTTTGGTGGTACTACGGTATTGAGAAATCATCTTCTGGATAAACGGGATTACCGAAAAATTGTTGTGATTGACCCTGTCGCCCTATCACCCTGGGGCTCGCCTTTTTTCAAACATATTGAAAAACACGAAAGTGCTTTTGCCGGTGTGCCCGACTATATTCATGCTGCCATTGTTGAAGCGTATGTAAAAACAGCGGCTTATCAAAAACTGGATCAGGAAACCATTCGTGGGATATTAGCACCGTGGACGGGGGAACAGGGGAAAGCTGCATTTTATCGGCAAATTGCGCAAGCAGACTCAAAATTTACCGATGCGTTTCAAGATAAGTTTGTGGAAGTTAACGCACCCGTGCTCATCTTATGGGGTGAGGAAGATCAGTGGATACCTTGTGAGCAGGCGTATGTGCTGCAAAGTAAAATTGAAGGTGCCAAGCTGGTGACTGTGCCGAATACCGGTCATTTAGTGATTGAAGAAAACCCCGCGATGTTAGTCAAAGAGATTCGGAATTTCTTTGAGGTTTGAATGTCATAGCCGCTTTCCAGAACCAGCTTTACGGGCGTCCTGCCCGGATAGGCGGCGCTGACTCTAGAGAAGATATTGTGTGTCATGCCTCGAAGCCGAAGGCTGAGACAAATATCAGGGAAAGAAATAAAAAAGAACCGAGTCGCATTTTATCCATTCACAATACTAAGACCATGATAAACAGTGTTTTTTGCTGATTGCTTCTTTTATGTTACAGCGATGTCATTCACCAGTTTGAAATGCCCTTAATGAAAATATCCCTCGACCCTCTCCCTGAATTCAAACAGCAATTGCTTGTCATGAACGCAGCGATCCTCAACCTGAACACAAGCTTTAGCTCGTATGGTTTGCTATCTATACGTTAATTACGTACACTTTTATGAAAAGTATATTTATCGAATCGACCATCTTTGAAAAGTACCGCAGTGAATACCTTAGTGATGAAGCGTTTAGACTTTTCCAAGCGGAGCTGATGTTAAACCCTAAGCGGGGAGACGTCATTCAAGGTACTGGTGGATTGAGAAAGATTCGGGTGGTAAGTAAAGGCAAGGGGAAACAGGGTGGTTCTCGCGTGATCTATTACTTCTTCGATGAAAAACGACGTTTTTACTTGCTCACCATTTACAGCAAGCATGAAATGTCAGACTTAACCACAGACCAAAAGAAACAATTGAAGGCTTTTATGGAGGCGTGGCGTAATGAGCAATCGTGACTTATTTGCAGAATTAAGTTCAGCGCTTGTCGAGGCTAAAGACCATTCGAATGGCAAGATTACACTAAAAAAACATAAAGTGAATGACGTGAGTGAGTTAAGTCTTTCACCTGATGAAATCGTGAGTATTCGCGAACAGTTTAATATGTCTCGCGGTATATTTGCGCGTTTACTACACACATCATCTCGTACGTTAGAAAGCTGGGAGCAAGGGCGCAGCGTACCAAATGGGCAAGCGATCACTCTCCTGAAACTGGTTCAGCGTCATCCGGAGATCTTGTCGCATATTGCAGCGTTATAAATCTACAAGCGTGGTGTGAATTAGCCGCAGCACCTTTCCTAACCGTTAGCCTCCAGCGTTGCAGTTTGACGCACAATTGCGTTTTTCGGTTTCAGAGACATCGGTGCCCAGTGCGCCAGTTACGCTTGCCAAGATGCAAGCGTAACCAGAAGCTCTTTTTTGTTGGGCTTGGTCGAACATTGTCCAGAACCAAATTTTACGGGCGTCCTGCCCGGATAGGCGGCGCTGACTCTAGAGAAGGCATTGTGTGTCATGCCTCGAAGCCAAAACCAGTTCCACCCCTCATCACCACAATACACAACAAAATGCATTAACTTCCCGGCAATTTGACGTCATTTCAGTGATAAGTTTAACAATTACTTGAAATAAGAATTAAACTCATTTAGATTTTCGTCTTCTTTGATACATATCTCATTTTATTGACGGATCAAACTATCCCATGTTTCATGCTAAATACAATAATCAAGCGCAGACATCTGTGATGCCGGGTAAGAAAACACCGCTCGCACTGATGATCGCGCTCAGCTTTTCTGCCGCAGCAGTGGCAAGTGACGAGACCAAAACAACCCCAGCCGATGCAACTATGACAGTTCATGGCCGGGCGCTGTCACTTTACCGGACACAAGAAACCGCGTTTGCAACCCGGACACCAACCGCCATTGATGATACACCGCAGTCAATTCAGGTCCTTCCTCGTCAGTTGATCGAGGATCAGGCGGCGCGGCAAATTACCGATTTGTACCGTTCAATGAGTGGTGTCAGCCAATACAACTATTCTCATGTAACATTCCGCGGCTTCCGTCAGGATCATGTTTTATACGATGGTGTGCGCGGTGATCCGTTTGAAGGGCTGGCGATTCCGCAGTTATTTAATATTGAGCGGGTGGAAGTATTGAAAGGCCCTGCGGCTGCCGTGATGGGCAGTGGCGAGCCGGGGGGGACCATCAACTATACGACCAAAAAGCCAACTTACGAGACCAAACGTCACGTTGCTGTGACCGGTGGGAATCAGGATTATGCCAACGCTCAGGTTGAATTATCCGGGTCTGCCAATGCTGATCAGTCACAACGTTACCGGCTTGGTATTTATCAGGATCATGAGAATCCTTACCGTAAAAATACCGATACCCGCAACCGTATCATCGATTTAGGTTATGAGTGGGATGCCGGAGACGATACCACGATTGGTTTGCAATATGTCAATGTTACGCAGCACATCGGCGGGGGCCGGATTCGTGGGATTCCGACCGATGACGACGGTAATTTCTTGGCCGATGCATCATGGAATGCCAATGATGCCAGCGATTACCACGATCTGGATGCGCAAGTCTATCAGGCTCGTATCAATCATAATTTCAATGACTGGCTTTCCGGTGACATGACTTTCCGTTACTTTGAAAATGAAGATACGCAAAAGTTTCATGAATCGAGAAGCTTGAAAGATACCAACAAAGACGGCAGAAATGATACGGTCACCCGTGAATACCGGGATCAATTGAGAGCGCATAAAGCTGGCTCTGTCACTGGGAATCTAATCGCGCAACTAGACCAACATACCATTTTGTTCGGTGCAGATTATTACCGACTGAACAAGAAATTTACCTATTATCGTGCCCAGCGGAAAGGGGGTGTCTCGGATCGCAGTCTGACGAACCCCGACTACACACCGGATGATGTTTCATCTTATAAAAAACCACTCTTCAAGCAGAGTGACTCTCGTGAAGAACGTTACGGCGCTTATCTTCAGGATCAGTGGCAAATCACTGACGCGTGGAATGTTCTCTCAGGTGTCCGGCTGGATGGCTACCGCGATGAAGTCATTGATTTGAAAAACAAGACCAAGGAACAGTATTCCGGTACCGGATTCTCTTATCGGATTGGCTCGACGTATAAAATTAACCCGCAGTTCCACCCTTATGCGGTGATTGCAACCGGCTTTGTCCCGCAAGATGCGGCCGCTCAGATTTCTGATAATGGCGGGCCGTTCGATCCCGAAGAGAGCCTGATGTATGAAACCGGGGTAAGAACTTATCTGTTTGATAACCGGGTCAACATGAATGTGGCGCTTTACCATATTACTAAGGAAAACGTACTTCAGACCGATCCGAATGACAGCGATAAGCAGGTGGCGTATGGCAAAGTTCGCAGTCAGGGGATTGAAGTCGATGTGCTGGCCGACCTGACAGAAAACTGGGTGGCGAATCTGTCTTATGCGTATAACGATACGCTGGTCAAACAGGGGTACGGTCAGTTCTCTAACCGGACGGTTGGTAAGCGTTTTGCCAACGCACCGCATAACCAACTTGGCTTGTGGACGCGCTATCATTTCCCTGCGATTGATTCATCGATTGGCTTTGGTGCAGATTATGTCAGTGAACAGCTCACACAAAGCGCCCAAAGAGTGAAGCCTTTTACGGTATACGATATGTCATGGCAGACACAGTGGCAGGACTGGAAGTTCCAGTTGAATGTGAAGAACTTGTTTGATAAATCCTATGCGGTCAGTGGCTTCACCGAAGCCACCGGCCCGTTTATCGGCGAGCGCCGGCGTGTTTACTTACAAGCGGATTATTCATTCTAAGCTGTTTCGGCCCGGAATCTTCCGGGCCTTTTTATATCAGCGCTTTATCTTCGTCATGCTTGATATGACTGAGACAAACCGATGCCTGATGCTGGTGTTATATCTGAGTTTTTCGTAATATGAACAATTCTCATTTATATAGCTCAATGCTTTGATTTTTTTGGATGTTTTGCACATGCTGAAATGTTTTATGCGCCGTGTTGCTTTGCTATTTTTGCTCTCTTGTGGATTTGTGCCATCCGTTCTGGCGGTAACGGTGCAGGATCAGCGCGGCACCTTTTCCATCGATTATATCCCCAAGCGCATTGTCGTTCTGGAGTTCTCTTTTGCCGACGCATTGGCAGCCGTGCATGTGAGCCCGATCGGTATTGCCGACGATAAAGACGCTGACCGGATACTCCCGGCTGTCCGCGCGCAATTTTCTGACTGGGTTTCGGTGGGGACGCGTTCTCAGCCGTCACTGGAGATGATTGCTGAGCTCAAACCCGACCTGATTATTGCCGATGTAGATCGTCATGCGGCGGTGTATGACGCACTGAATAAAATCGCGCCGACCCTGATGTTACGTTCTCGGCGCGAGACGTATGCGGATAACCTTGCTGCTGCGGCAATCATTGGTCAGGTAGTCGGTAAAGCACAAGCAATGCAGCAACGCTTAGCTTTACATCAACAACGGATGGCGACATATCGTCAGCAACTGCACACGCTGCAAGGCAAAACGTTGTTGTTCGGGGTGGCGCGTGAAAATGGCTTTTATGCCCATGCCAACGATTCATATGCGGGCGGGGTCGCGCAAGCGTTAGGATTTCAATCACCACCGGCACTATATGATGATCAGGCCAGCCACCAGATTGGGCTGGAACAGCTGCTGGCAATCAATCCTGACTATCTAATTGTCGGAGACTATACCCCGAACAGTATTATCCATCGGTGGAAAAAGCAGCCTTTGTGGCCGATGTTAGGTGCTGTACGAGCCCATCATGTGCTTTCTGTCAGCGGTAATCTTTGGTCACGCTGTCGGGGGATTCTGGCGGCTGAATATATGGCGAAAGATCTGCTTCAGTTGGTTCCGTCATCGTCATGAGTCTTCCCCGCCGCGCTATATTTCCCGGAGCTGCTCACTCTTATATGTTGCGTATGATGCTGTTGTTGTGTCTGAGTGGTTTGATTTTGGTGCTCGGATGGTGGGGGTTATGCGCTTTTTCTGCGATTCCGATGTCACTCACGACCCCCTACGATGCGTTCTTTTCATCCCAGCCGCTGAGTATTGCTGAAACGGTAATTGTTGAAATTCGTCTGCCCAGAGTGATTGAAGCCCTACTGGTGGGCGCAGGGCTGGCGGTTGCCGGGCTGCTGATGCAGACGCTGACCCGCAATCCGCTTGCATCGCCGAGTCTGTTTGGTGTCAATGCCGGTGCCGCTTTGGGCGTTGCGCTGACATCAACGCTGTTTTTGCAGCAAGCTTATGTGAGTCAGCCGGTTGCTGCGATTATCGGCGGCGCGCTGGCTTGGTCGATTGTGGTGCTGCTTGGCGGTGCGTGGCGCAGTGGCGCTGAGCGTAAACAACTGGTCTTGGCTGGTATTGCGGTCTCTGCATTGTGCGGTGCGATGACCAAAGCAATGGTGATCTTGGTGGAAGATCAAGCCTCCGGCGTCATGACGTGGCTCGCTGGTTCTTTTGCCAGTGTGGGCTGGCAGCATGTTTCGCTGAGCTGGCCGTCGCTAGTGGTTGCTTTGCTGGTGGCATGGCTGCTCTCTCCCAAGCTCAATTTATTAGCGCTGGGGGATGAACGGGTCAAAAGTCTGGGTGTACGGCTGACATGGCTACGGGCGTTGACCGGATTACTGGTGTTCATCATTGTCGGCGTGTGTGTCAGCGCGGTCGGTTCGATTGCATTTGTCGGGTTGATCGTGCCACATATGGCGCGGAAATTGTTTGGTTATGATTTGCGCTGGCTGATTCCGGGCGCAGCGCTGGTCGGTGCGATATTAACCTTAAGTGCTGACATTTTTAGTCGCTGGGTGGCCTTTCCGACGGAAACCCCGGCGGGTGCCGTTCTGGCCTTAGTCGGGGCACCTTGTTTTATTTATCTGGTCAGGAAAGAACGATGAATCGTGGATTAAAGATGGCGTTACTCCTGAGTGGATTGATTGTGGTGAGCGTCATTGTCAGTTTGAAATTTGGTGCGGTGGCGATCAGTTGGGAACAGTTGTGGCAAGGGGTACACAATCAAGGCGCATTTGCTTTTACCATTTATGAATACCGGTTGCCGCGGGCTGTGGTCGCGATTCTGGTCGGAGCGATGTTAGCGACTGCCGGAGTGTTGATTCAGGGGGTGATCCGCAATCCGCTGGCGTCCCCGGATATTCTCGGCATCAGTCACGGTGCCGGGTTAGCAGCCGTCGGGATGATGATTTTATTTCCGGCGGTGTCTGTTTTGTGGTTGCCTTGGGTGGCATTGGCCGGGGGTATTCTGTCTGCGTTCATTCTGATGCTTTTGGTGCGTGCTAATCTCGCGCCGGTAAAACTGGCAATTACCGGTGTGGCACTCGCAGCCTTTTATGCCAGTGCGATCGATTTTATTTTGTTGGTTCATCCTTTAGATATCAATCAGGCACTGCTATGGCTCACGGGGAGTTTATGGGGGCGCAGTTGGGATCAGGTGCAGTTACTATTGCCGTGGTGCGTGTTGTTGCCTGCAGTGCTGGGCCTGAGCCATCCGCTGAATATTTTGGTTTTGGGTGAGCAACGGGCGACCAGTCTTGGCATCACGGTTCATTTCACGCGATTGATTGCCTTGGCAATTGCTGTCGGATGGACGTCGGCCGCGGTGGCGATTTGCGGCCCGATTAGCTTTTTAGGCTTGATTGCGCCACA
The DNA here is from genome assembly GCF_024347095.1 of Vibrio rhizosphaerae. NCBI lineage: Bacteria > Pseudomonadati > Pseudomonadota > Gammaproteobacteria > Vibrionales > Vibrionaceae > Vibrio > Vibrio rhizosphaerae. The sequence continues at coordinate 50,370 of NZ_AP024904.1, forward strand.
TTTAGCCCGCCAACTGGTCGGCGGAAAACATCAGATTTTGTTGCCGACCGGGATGTTGGTCGGTGCTTTGATCTTACTGGTTGCCGATTTTGTTGGCCGGGTGATTGATCCGCCGATTGAACTGCCGGCCGGGATTCTGACGGCGGCAATCGGTGCGCCGTACTTTTTGTATTTATTAGTCAAAATGAGATAAGCATGGGACTGAAGACAGAACATCTTGATGTCGGATATGGTGGTACACCGGTTGTTCAGCAGGTGAATTTGCAGATTTTATCAGGCAAAATCACCGCTTTGCTCGGGCCGAATGGCTGTGGCAAATCGACCCTGTTGAAAGCCTTGGTGCGTATTCTGGCGCCTCAGTCAGGTTCGGTGCAGTGGCAAGGGCAAGATCTTCGTCATCATTCCTCGCAGGCGATTGCCCGCGTTTTGTCATTATTACCGCAGTCTCAGGAAGTGCCGGAAGGGATTACTGTCCGGGATGTGGTTGGTTATGGTCGTAGCCCTTATACCCGCTTTTGGGGACAGTTAACCGCGACTGATCAGCAGCAAGTCGAGCAAGCGATGCAGTTAACCGGCGTGACGGCATTTGCCGAACGACCGGTTTCCGAATTGTCCGGCGGGCAGCGTCAACGGGTCTGGTTGGCGATGACACTGGCACAGGATACGGATTATGTTTTTCTCGATGAGCCGACGACCTATCTTGATTTAAACCATCAGGTTGAACTGATGAAACTGATGCGCCGCTTGAACCAGCAGGGCAAGACTGTTGTCACGGTGTTGCATGATATTAATCAGGCCTGTCGTTATTGTGATCATCTGATTGTGATGCAAGCCGGTAAGGTTGTGGCGCAAGGTGAACCGACAGAGATATTAACTACGCAGTTGCTGGCGGATGTCTTTGAGCTGGATGCGGAAATTCACCGGGATCCGATAGCGGGCACGCCGATGTGTGTGGTGAAGTAGGAGGGCTCTGCCCCGTTTTATTTGTCCACTACAGTCACGAATGGGAAGGACATGTCCAAAAAATCGTCATGTTGACGTAAGGATGCGCGATTCCCCCTGCTTTTTCCCGACTCTACAGCAGTATTACATGATCCCAACAGATAAGATCTTGCCCAACCGTTCTTGAAGATTCTGGTGAGGACATAAAATGTGCAACCCTGTAATTGATCGTATTATTGAAGATTTATCCAATCAGGTAAGAATGCAACATATGGGGGGGAAAAGAAAAGATGGTCGCTCTAACCGCACCGAAATCAGCGCTGTCAATTTGCTCGGACAGCTCAAACCTCTGCTGAAGCAAAAGCTGACCTTATGTCAACAAGCGATCAGTAAACAAAACCTGTGTGACCTGAGAAACTCACAACGTCAAATCGACAGCATACAGTCGAAATTGCTGGCTTTGCAATTGCGCTACGAAACTGCTCAACAGCTGAAACAACTGTGCAACGCCATTAGCCGGGAGCTGCTTTGTGATGTATTGGTTTCCCAACGTGACGGTAGCCGCTTCGGATATCTTACCGGTTTGTCCGGTGGGGAAAACGGCGGTTTGGCCACCCGTACTAAACAAGGTTTTAGCGTATTTTCTACCCATAACGCCAATGTCATCATGATACCGATAACAGGTATTGCGGACGCGGACCGATTGGGCGTGCCTACCGACGTTGCCCAAGCAGCGACGGCATTGGCGACTTTAGTACAGAATAATTTCAACACCGGATTAGATGACCTTAACTTGTGTGGCCACTTAAACGGAATTTCACAAGAAGTTTATGAGCACACGAACCAAGTCGATGTATATGGTCTGGTTCATGAACTGGGCATGTACGACTATGCCATGACCATCATGGCGGCCTATAAATCACTATTTATCCCGCCTTCGGGTATGGGCCACTTACCTCCGTTTTTTATCGATCGTCAGACTTGGGAGCCTTATCACGATGAGCAAGTGGGACTGGCCAGCCGCAGTCTAATCGTCGACGAAACCGGACATTCTCATTCCACGAGGGTCCGTATCAACCTCAATGAACTCAAAGAAACCCTGGTGGATTTTGCCCTGTTGGTCGCGGCGCTGGACCAAGGCAAGCCTGTCTACGGCTCTTGCCAGGGGGCCCATGTCGGTTGGTTGTTGGTCGGCGGTGAAATGGTCAAATGGAACAAGTACATCTTTACCAATGGTCTAACAGACAATGACCAATCGCAATTACAAGAACTTCCCAATCAAACCGTAATCAATGATCCACAATTGAATCCCGGGGCCAATACAGATCCGCAAGCAGGTAAAGTGACCAAAACTTTGGACATTGACAGCTACGGATCTGATGAAAAGGTTGTGTTGTCTTACGGCGATAGTGAGCTAACAGCAGAAACCGACTTTGCCCACGCCACGGTAATGATCCACGATGAGACTAGGCAACTGCTACTTGAAGGCGTCCGAGTGTTGAAAATGCACCCATTACATACAGTGGCGCAGGACTTACTGCTCAACCCATTGAATAAAGCAAATAACGGTAGTAACCCAGTGTCGACAATTGCCAAAGACACAGCACTACGAACAGCGGCAACAGCGGTTGAACAGTTCAGTTACAACACATTGACTGGTACTCAAAGCCACCCGTTCAAGCATATCCATGATGAAAACTCGTTAAAATTCGTGTCAAAAGCACTGGGTAATCTTGGTGTTAAACTATACAAGTTGGTAGACTGACAAAGCGACTGAGCACTCAACTTTACCACTAAACCAGCGTAATGGAACAGGCTCAGGACAAAGGATTGATCACCTCCCTATTTTTACTGAACGCCAATAAAAAGCGCTAAGCCAGATTGGCTTAGCGCTTTGCATAATCGGTGTGTCTGATTACTCTTCGTTGTGCATTTCTGCCCAGCTTTGCGCACATTTGACGGCGCGTTTCCAGCCTTTATAACGACGTTGACGTTTCTCTTCATCCTGATGAGGAATGAAGGTACGGTCAATCTCGGCTTTGTTTTTCAGTTCGTCCAGACTATCCCAGAAACCGACGGCGAGGCCTGCCAGATAGGCAGCACCCAAAGCGGTGACTTCGGTGACTTTTGGACGCAGCACCTGAGTATCGAGCACATCTGACTGGAACTGCATCAGGAAGTTATTCGCAACCGCGCCGCCATCGACTCTTAGCCCTGCCAGTTTGATACCGGAATCGGCCTGCATGGCATCGAGTACGTCACGGGTTTGGTAGGCAATACTTTCGAGAGTGGCCCGAATAATGTGGTTTGAATTGACACCACGGGTCAGGCCGACAATCGTGCCGCGGGCATAGGCATCCCAGTAAGGCGCGCCTAAACCGGTGAACGCGGGGACAACATAAACACCGTTGGCGGTGTCTACTTTGGTGGCAAAGTATTCGGAATCACTGGCATCGGAGATGAGTTTCAGTTCATCACGCAGCCACTGAATCGCTGCGCCTCCCATAAACACGGCTCCTTCGAGTGCATAAGCCGGTTCACCACTCGGGCCACAAGCCAGTGTAGTCAGCAGACCGTTATTCGAGATGACTTTTTCTTGTCCGGTATTCATCAGCAGGAAGCAGCCGGTGCCGTAAGTGTTTTTCGCCTGTCCTGCCTGCACGCACATCTGCCCGTACAACGCGGCTTGCTGGTCGCCGGCTATCCCCGCGATTGGAATCCGCGTTCCGCCTTTCCCACCGATATTGGTTTTACCGTAGACTTCCGAGGATTTTTTGACCTCGGGCATCATCGACAGCGGAATACCGAATTCGGAGAGGATCTTCTCGTCCCACTGCAACGTATTAATATTGAACAGCATGGTCCGGGAGGCGTTGGTGTAGTCGGTGACATGAACGCGTCCTTGGGTCATCTTCCATACCAGCCAGGTATCGACGGTACCAAACAGCAGTTTGCCGGCTTCAGCATCTTCACGGGCACCTTCAACATTATCCAGAATCCATTTAATTTTGGTGCCGGAGAAGTATGGGTCTAACAGCAGTCCGGTATTTTCCCGAATATAAGATTCGAGTCCTTGTGCTTTGAGCGTTTCACAAATTGCCGCGGTCCGGCGACATTGCCAGACAATCGCATTGTAGACCGGTTTACCGGTTTCTTTATTCCAGACAATGGTTGTTTCACGTTGGTTGGTAATCCCGATAGCTGCCACTTCATCACTGCGAATCCCGGCTTTACTAATGGCTTCGATTAATGTTGAACTTTGGGTTGCATAGATTTCCATCGGGTCATGTTCGACCCAACCGGCTTCGGGATAAATTTGAGTAAATTCACGCTGAGATACGCTGACGATATTGGCGTCATGGTCGAGTACGACGGCCCTTGAGCTGGTTGTCCCTTGGTCAAGGGCGACGACATATTTTTGCTCAGTCATGGTTCATTCCTTCATCTTTTATTGTTTCATGTTTTATTGAGTCGCTGCTTAACTTCTTATTGCTGTTATCGATGGTGATTCAGAGCCGTTAAATATGCGCTTCGGTATTTTCTTCTTCGGTCACATCACACTGATTGGGGATCGTGCAACCGACACCGACCGTCGGCAGATATGCTGCGATGAATTTAGGATAGGCCCAGGCACCAAAGCACGCACCGGCAATCGGTCCGATGATCGGCACAATAAAATAGGGGATATCCTTACCACCGGTCAAGGCAAAGTCCCAACCTGCCAGATAAGCGAACAGTTTGGGGCCGAAGTCCCGGGCTGGATTCATTGCAAAGCCAGTCAATGGACCGAGTGAGCTGCCGATCACCGCAATCAAAATACCGATCAGCAACGGGTTCATTGCGTTTCTGTGTGCGCCGTTATTTTCATCACCGAGTGCCAGAATCGCAAACATCAGGACTGCCGTAATCGTAAATTCAACCGCGACGGCACCAAAGAAGGATAATGATGCATTCGGGTAGGTTGAAAAAATACCGGCGGTTGCCAGCGCTTCCTGACTGCTGCGTAGTATGTCATGGGTGACTTCATAGTTAACAAAGAGGTTGCTGTACAACGCATAAATCAATGCCGCAGAACAAAATGCGCCGAGGATTTGTGATGCGATGTAGGGGAGTACTTTTGCTTTGTTAAAACCGTGGAATGCTGCTAAAGCGATCGTGACCGCGGGATTAATATGTGCGCCGGAGACACCTGCCGTGCAATAAATTGCAATCGACACGCCGAACCCCCAAATAATACTGATTTCCCATTGTCCATATGAAGCGCCGGTGAGGACCAGAGCCGCCACACAGCCAACACCGAAAAATATCAGTAACCCTGTTCCGATAAATTCAGCGATGCATTCCCCGAGTAGGGTATGTTGTTTTGTTCGAGCCATAGGTAAGAGTCCTTGTTTTACTCACATATATGCACGTATGCCGGGCTTATTTTGCATAAAATCCTTTTTACGAAAACAAACAAACATAATTAATGAGTGTTCGAGCACAGTTGTGTCTTTTTTATTTCTATTTTTGTTAATTAGAGCATTATTTTAAAGTATGGTATTCCGTTTAGTCGGTCAATGATGATGTCTAAGCACTACTTTGGGCCGGGAAATGGCCATATTGTTAATGGTTGTTTAATAAAGTGTTTGAGGGGTATTGCTTTTTTAGTGAGTGGATCACTTGCCATGATTGACCGTTTATCGCGGGTGATTCATTTGCCCGTAAGCTGAGCGCCGCCTTTTCCCCCTGAGCGGATGATGAGTGTGACCAATCTCTTATTCCGATGACCATCAATTGAACAATATGATGATTAAAATGTTCGTTCGCTCTTTTGTGAGCAGTATATCGAACATTTTGGATAATAAATGACACACTATTTATCAGTGTATTGATATCAGAAGGTTCATATTCATGGCGGTTGCCCGAAGATTAGAAACAGAGGTCGTGATTATTGGCGGCGGTGCTACAGGCACCGGCATCATGCGTGACTGTGCGTTACGTGGCATCGACTGTATTTTGCTGGAACGGGATGACATCGCATCCGGGACGACCGGGCGCAATCATGGCTTATTACATTCAGGGGCGCGTTATGCGGTGACTGATCCCGAGTCAGCCAAAGAGTGCATTCAGGAAAATCAGATCCTCAGACGAATAGCCAGACACTGTGTTGAGCCCACCGATGGTTTGTTCGTGACTTTGCCGGAAGATGATTTGGGGTATCAGGAAACGTTCATCGATGCGTGTCAGGTTGCCGGGATTGAAACGACACGTTTGAGTGCCAGAGAGGCGCTGGCTTTAGAGCCGCATGTGAATCCGCAGTTACTTGGTGCGGTCAAAGTGCCTGACGGGACATTAGATCCGTTTCGTCTGTGCAGTGCTAACGTACTGGACGCAAAAGAACATGGTGCGCGAGTGTTGAACCGAACATCGGTGCAGGGGTTGATTCGTCAAGGGGATACTGTGCTCGGGGTTCGGGTCTGGCGTTCGGATACTCGTGAGCACTTCGAGATTTACGCGCAGCAGGTGATCAACGCAGCAGGCATCTGGGGGCAGAATATTTGTGAATATGCTGACCTGAAGATTCGTATGTTTCCCGCGAAAGGTTCTTTATTGATCCTTGATTACCGGATTAATAACCTCGTGATTAATCGCTGCCGCAAACCGGCTGATGCCGATATTCTCGTGCCCGGCGATACTATTTCTTTAATCGGGACAACCTCTGAACATGTCGATTATGACCAGATCGACAACTTGCAGGTGACGGAACGTGAAGTCGACCTGCTGTTAAAAGAAGGGGAAAAATTAGCGCCGATTATGGCCAATACCCGGGTATTACGGGCCTATGCCGGTGTACGGCCGTTAGTGTCTGTGGACGATGATGGCAGTGGTCGCAATATCAGCCGGGGTATCGTGTTACTCGATCATGAAGCGCGTGATGGTCTGAAAGGATTGACGACGATTACCGGCGGTAAATTGATGACGTATCGTCTTATGGCCGAATGGGCAACGGATATAGTCGCCCAGAAACTGGGTCATTCAACGCCGTGCGCAACGCATATCAAACCCTTGCCCGGTGCCAATGGGATAGCGAAAAAGGTGAAAAAAACAGCCAGCCTCGCCAAACCTGTTTATGAGTCGGCGATTTATCGTCACGGTGAGCGGGCCGAACAATTTTTGACCGACACGCCTGAAAGTCAGGCGGTGATCTGTGAATGTGAAATGGTGACGGCTGGCGAGATCGCGTATGCCATTCAGCAGCTGGACGTTAACAATCTCGTCGATCTCAGGCGTCGGACGCGATTAGGTATGGGCCCATGTCAGGGCGAGTTGTGTAGTTATCGGGCTGCGGCACTATTTTCAGAATACGCAGCTATGGATGGTTGCCAGTCCGGTGGATTGTTGACAGCGTTTCTGGAAGAACGCTGGAAAGGTATCAAACCGATTTTCTGGGGCAATGCATTACGGGAAGCCGAGTTCAGCTACTGGATCTATCAGGGATTGCTTGGGGTTGGAGAACAACCGGTGATAGAGATGGACGTGCAGCCGCAGGAGGAACGCCCATGATGAACTATGACATTGCCGTGATTGGGGGGGGAATTGCCGGCTATTGTGCAGCGATCCGCAGTCAGCAGGCGGGTAAGAAAACGGTGCTGATCAGTCAGGGGCAAAGTGCGCTGCATTTTTCGTCGGGATCGATTGATGTACTGGGGCGGTTGCCGACGGGCGAACCCGTGAATGATCCATTTGCCGCAATTTCCCGGCTCAGGTATGACTCACTCGGTTGCTCGCCATTACTGAAACAACCCGCGTCAGGATCGGCGATACCACATCCCTATGTGAAGGTTGGTCATTCAGCCGTTAAGCAGAGTCTGTTATGGTTTAAAGAGATGCTGGCTGCCGAGCTCCCGCTCTTTCATCAGCCCGACGATGCCAATCATTGGCGCATCACACCGTTTGGTACGCTGAAAGCAACGTGGCTATCTCAGCCGTATGTGTATCAGCATCGTTCGCAAACGAATTTCCGCGAAATTGTGGTGGTTGCGCTGGCCGGATACCGTGATTTTCAGCCTCAAATCCTCAAGGATAATCTAGCCCGCGTTGCGGATTTTGCGGGTATCCCCATCCGGATTGCCACAATTCATCTCCCCAGTGTTGCGCATGATCAACGTCATCCCTGTGAACGGCGGTCGCTGGATATTGCCCATCTGCTGCAACCGGAGTCAGCTTGGTCTGCATTTTGTGAGCAACTGAAACAGATGACTCAGGCAGATGATTTGGTGATTTTACCTGCGGTGGTCGGGCATGGTAACGGGATCGAGACACTGGCGCGTTTGCAACAAGCCACGCAACGTCAGTTTCATGAAGTCCCGACGATGCCGCCTTCGCTGATGGGGATTCGTCTCGAAACAGCGTTACACCGGATTTTTATCCAAGCCGGTGGTGTCCACCTGAAAGGGGATCAAGTGCTGCGCGGCCAGTTTGACGGCGCTCGTCTGACAGAAATATATACCCATCACCTGAGCGATATCCCAATTCGGGCCGGGCACTATATTATGGCGACCGGCAGTTATTTCAGTCAGGGTTTGCAGGCGTCCCGACAGGCGATTAAAGAGCCCGTGTTTGGTTTGGACGTCGCTCAAACTATCCCGCGAACCCAATGGGGCGGACAGGACTTCATCGCCCGTCAGCCGCATCCGTTTATGACATTCGGGGTCTCAACCAATTCACACCTGCATCCGAGTTATTGCGGAAAGACGATCGGGAATCTGTATTGTTGTGGTGCGATGCTGGCCGGATATGACCCTGTCTTTGAAGGCAGCGGTGGCGGGGTTGCGATTGCCACAGCCTATCATGCCATTGAACAATGTCTCAGCCATGATGCTTGCCCTGAAACGGGTCAGGAGGTACTTTTATGAATCGTGTTTTTACTCAGTTTGCCCCTCAGGGGACCTCGTTCGAACAGTGTATTAAATGCACGGTCTGTACCGCTTACTGTCCGGTTTCGAAGGCCAACCCGGACTATCCGGGGCCGAAGCAGTGTGGCCCTGACGGAGAGCGTTTACGGATCAAAAATCCGGCTTATTATGATGAGGCCTTGAAATATTGCACCAATTGCAAACGGTGTGAAACGGCTTGTCCTTCCGGGGTCAAAATCGGCGATATGATAGCCGTAGCCCGGGGCAAATATGGTCAGGAACCGCTCAATCCAAAACGTATCCGCGATTATATCCTCAGCCATACCGATCTGTTTGGTTCACTGGCGTCACCTTTCGCACCTGTCGTGAATGCCATGACAGCATTACCGGTGGTTAAAAAAGCCATGCATCAGGTCATCGGGGTGGATCAGCATAAAGCGTTACCCAAGTATTCACACGGAACATTCCGACGCTGGTTTAAACAACATCAGACGGAGCAGGCCCGGTATGCCGCGCAGGTTGCTTATTTTCACGGCTGTTATGTCAATTATAACCATCCGCAGTTGGGAAAAGATTTGGTGAAAGTGCTCAATGCGATGAATATCGGTGTTCGTTTGTTGGCGCGTGAAAAATGTTGTGGTGTGCCGTTGATGGCGAACGGGTTTCATCATAAAGCCCGGCAGAATGCGCAAGCCAATATTCAGGCGATGATCACTGCAGTAGGGGAGGATAACATCCCGGTTCTGGCTACATCATCAACCTGTTCTTATACCTTGCAGCAGGAATATCCGCATGTTCTCGGGGTCGATAATTCACCGGTGGCGGACAATATCGAATATGTAACCCGGTTTTTACTGCGGATGCTGATGAATGGCCGGCAACTGACGATGAAACCCCTGAATCTCAAAGTGGCTTATCACACGCCTTGTCATTTGGAACGCAGCGGACAAGCGATATTTACCATTGAGTTACTGAAAATGATTCCGGGGGTTACCGTCACGGTGCTGGATAGTGAATGTTGTGGCCTGGCCGGAACGTATGGTTTTAAGGCCGAGAACTATCCGGTATCGATGAAGATCGGTGCACATTTGTTTGAATCGATTGATCAATCCGGTGCAGATCTGGTGATCACGGATTGTGAAACCTGTAAATGGCAGATTGAAGAAAATACCCGGCTTGAGGCGATCCATCCGATCAGTTTGCTGGCGATGGCGGTTGAGTAGCAACCGGACCAATTGGGTGTTGACTTGCTTTTTTAAATATAAAACAGGGGAGCAGTGCTCCCCTGTTGTTTAGGTTGGGCCGAAGGCCCTATGGACAGTATCGATTTGGATTAGTGTTGTACTGAGATAAAGCGATGAGTGACGATTTGCTCACCATTTGGTTCTTGGACACTAATTTTGAAGCTACGCGCATGGTTTTCATTGTTTTCGACAATGACCGTACCGTGTTCAGACGTCATTAATGTTTGATGCTGACTACCGCCATCAACTTGAACAGGCACCTGACTAACCGGTTGGCCGTTTTCAGTCACTTTGACAATCGCCTGTTCTGGCAGCGTATAAATACTCATGTCATATTGTGATTCAGATGCAAATACATTGGCTGAAAGTAGCGTTGCAATTGCAGTAACGGCAGCTAGTGATAGTTGTTTTTTCATAATCTCACCCATATTCGTTGTTGGTTGTATTTATTATTTCTTGATGTCGGGAGTGATTATGGGCCGAAATAATTGTGACTTCGATAGCATAAAATCGTTCATTACTTTCTAATTTTTTGAACTTAGTCACATTTAAAATATATATGAGAGAAATCATTCTATTGACTTATATTTGCTTATCATATAGGGGTTAATTTTGGGTTAAGACCATGTCAGTATCACCCATGCCTGTTTATGCCAGCCCATAGAATCAGCACATGGCTGGCGGCAGACGGAGAAAAATAAGTGTCATGCTGATGAAGCGACCACTAACGGCAGGTTATCAGAGCGGATGTGTTGATTCGCGTAGTTCCAGTGAGCCGGAATATTCAAAATGCTGTGGGGGAATGGTTATTTTATTGGCCAGGCTAACTGCCAGATTCGTTGCATCGATGGTGAGTTGTTCGACAGGCAGAGAGACAGTCGACAGGCTTGGGATAGCATAAAATGCCGCTGGCTCATTATCGATACCCATGACTGAGATATCCTGAGGCACTGAAAGCCCCCGTTCATATAACGCCCGAATGGCTCCGAGTGCCATATCGTCATTACAAGAAAAGATGGCACTGAAGGTTTGCCCTTGATCCAATAACTGCATGACGGCGTTGTATCCCCAGACATGGGTACTTTCTCCCTCGACGATCAGGGCTTCATTGACTGGGATATTGTTTTGAGCAAGATGATCACGATAAGCCTGTAAGCGCAGCTGGCCGGTTTGATGATTGAGTGGTGTGGTCAGACAGGCAATATGCCGGTGGCCAAGTTGCAGCAGATGGTTTACAGCAAGGGAACCGAGTTGGTATTGATCAAAGCTGAAACTGATCAATTGTTGTGTCGATAGGCTGCGGTTCAGTATCACCAATGGTCTTTGCAACTGCTCTTGATAATGGATGAGTTGGGGTTCGCTGAGATGCCGACTATAGATCATGATCGCATCACAACGTTGCTGCGCGAGTGTATTCAGCGCTTCAATTTCGCCGGCGTCACTGTTGTGGCTTTCCATAACGAACAGTTTCTTTTGGGATTTTTGGAGCGTTTGGGCGGTTTGTTTTAAGATTGAACCGAAGTAATAGCTGTCAAAGTGAGGCAGGATTAATCCAATTGTGTTCGAGGTGTTGGTCGCCAATGCCTGCGCGAGAACGTTGGGTTGGTAGCCCAATGATTTCATCGCATCAAGGACGCGTGTCCGGGTTTTCTCTTTGACCTGCGGGCTGCCGTTGATCACGCGGGAGACGGTTGCTTTTGATACTCCGGCTGCTTTACAGACATCAATGATGGTCGCCATCTATTCCCTCAATGGATCACTTGCATGTATAAGGCGCGATTTTACCGAATTCACGCCAGCGGGGGAATGATATTTTTGTGTGTCCATGAAGCAGACACCATTTCTCTTTCATCAAAGAAATGGTGTCGTATCCGGCAGAATTACTGAGCTTGAGATTCGGTTAACCGGGTGATGGTCAGAACATTCTGATCAATTTGTGCCAGTTCAGACTGGACCTCATTGATATCATGGATGCTCTCTTCAATACTGGAAGAGGCTTCGCTGGACAAGGTTAACATCTTGCCCATTTCCTCATGCAAACCCAGTGAAGAGTGATTGACGTGCTCCATCAGTGCGACGGTGGTTTCAATGACATCTTTGATGGCATCAATTGAAGAATAGAGATTATTCACTGTTTCGCCGGTAGAACTGAGACTTTCCTGAGTATTTTTGGATAAGTTTCTGACTTCATCGGCAACCACGGCAAACCCGCGTCCTTGTTCCCCCGCCCGGGCTGCTTCAATAGCCGCATTGAGTGCCAGCAGGTTGGTTCTCTCGGCTATCCCATCAATCACATCCAGAATATCCTGAATTTTGTTTGAATTGGTTTTTAAGGTTTCAACATACTGCTGGAGCTCCTGACTATGCTCCGTCTGTTTTTTCACTTCACCGGATAGCCCGGCAAACTGAGTCTGAACTTTTTGCAGGACGTCTGAGGTATCCTTGGCGTAGGATGCGACGCTCTGTAAGCTTTGGAGCATGCGACCTAATAATTCTTTATAGCGGAACAAGTCGCGGATGGTGGACTGCTGCAGTGAGGCGACTTTCTTCAAGCTGTGCAATTCATTTTGTAAGAAGTAGGCTTTGAAATGACTGTAGTAAATCGGGAAATTATTGGTGTATTCATCGTGAAATGACTCACCTTCATGCACTTGATAAAGATAAAGCGCTGTCAGGGTCTCATTTTGATGGAGTCCCAAAAATTCACCGAAGGTACTGAACCCGGCAACCGCAGGGATATGATCAAAATTATGCACGGCTGAGAGCGAGGGGCCATTATGCAAGCGACGCAGGATACAGTCGTTTGCCAGCATCGCAATAGGCTCTCGCGGTTTACCGCGCTGAAATGCGGCATAATCGCGCTGGATTGAACCGGAGAAGTCTTTTGCCTTCATCAGATAGAGTTTGTCACCGAATGAAAAGTCGCAGAAGAAATGAATGGTTTCGTCTTCATAGTTAATATTGGCAATGGAGCGAATGTATGTTTCATTGCCAATTTTCACTCCGAAACTATAGTGTTCGAGCTGTGATTCCAGTTCGGCCGGGGGACAGCGAAAGTGTTGGCATAACATCGATAGTGGTGACTGGAGTGTCATGTTCGTTTCATCGAGGAATGTTTTGACCGTGCGCGTTGCTGCATTGGTTTCGGCAATCGTAAAGTGGGTTGAGGTCGCTTCAAAGTTGTGGGTTTTTAAAATGCCATATCGAATTGCCGGGGCCAGTTTCACAAAGACCAGACAGGCTTTGTTGGTCAGGATTTTTCCGTCTAAGGCAACATCGGCCTGACCAAAATCCAGTTTGCCACCGGCTGAGCTGCCAATGAAATAACAGGGGAAGCAATCAGATTGGTAGAGGGCTTGTACAAAGAAATTTTCAGAAGAAGACAGGCCATCGAAGAATGTCAGTGCGACGGTATCGAGGTAACTGACGGGGAAATCAAGGGTCACTTTTTTGATTTCATCCTGAATGCGTTTGATTCGGTCTTGGCGGCTGAGTTTGATTTGACCACTTTTGATATCTTCACAATGGAGCCCGACCTGTGCAATGGATATCGCTGCAAATGCCTGTTCGCTAAAGCTTTGGATGACAATGTTGTCCCAGCTTTCCGGGGCAGCATGATAGAGCCCCTTTTTACCCCGGCCTCCCAACTCACCGGCACTCATCACCGAGACGATATGTTTTGCGAAAGGCATCGCCTCTTTTAACTTTCTTGAAATGGCTTCAAAAGGAAGGTGTGGAGACACATAAGCGAGAACAAGCGTAGTTGTACTGCCATGAAAACTCATTTCTTTTAATTGATTGACACCAATCTCATGGCTGGTGATTGCCTTAACCTTGACTGGAGGTTCATGATGTAAGGATGGTTTTTTGGAGGCATTTCGCCAGGATAGGTTAAACATAAAGCCACTCCGCCTGTTAGGATTCCGGAAAAGTCTACATAATTATTATGTGCATATCTTGAGTGCATATCTGTTAATTGGATTTATTTTTATCGTACGTAAACAGCCGAAATATTATAAACAGGATGCATAAAAAACAATACAAATAGTATGGATAAGATCTCGATATGAAAACAAGTACATTATGACTGATTTCGAGAGGTAAGAGGACTGGTTAAATAGGTTTGGCAATTAGTTTGATTATCAAATATTATGAATTAAGTAAATTTTGATAATCAAGGTATATTATGCGTGCACCCCACTGTTCTCATATCGATGTATTTTCTCGCTTCAATCCAAACAATGAGCGGAAAACCTACTACGTTTTACTGCTAACCGCTGTCACCATGGTTATCGAGATTATCGCCGGGAGCGTCTATGGTTCGATGGCACTACTGGTAGATGGCTGGCATATGGGGACACATGCGGCCGCTTTTTGTATCACCCTGTTTACTTATCGTTATGCCCGTCAGCATAAAGACAGTCGTAAATATAGCTATGGAACCGGGAAAGTGAGTGTGCTCGGCGGTTATTCCAGCGCTGTTGGACTGGGATTAGTCGCAATCGTGATGTTGTTCGAATCACTGTATCGCTTTATTGATCCCGTTCAAATCCATTTTACCGAAGCAATGATCGTGGCTTCTATTGGTTTGCTGGTGAATGTGGTCAGTGTTTTTCTGTTACATGACCATGACCATGACCATGACCATGACCATGACCATGACCATGACCATGACCATCATAGCCATCATGATCACAACCTGAATGCAGCCTATATGCATGTTTTGGCTGACGCACTGACTTCAATTCTTGCGATCGCTGCGTTGTTGATTGGTAAATTTTTGGGATGGGTTTGGTTGGATCCGGTAATGGGAATGGTCGGTGCCGTTGTGATTACTCGCTGGGCGATCCGCTTAATGAAACAGACTGCCCCCGTTTTATTAGATGAAAGTATTGATCGTCACTATGCAGCGCAAGTGTTGCAGAAGTTGGAGGCACTGGATGCGGATGTCACGGATATGCATATCTGGCGAGTCAGTGCTGATCATTTTGCTGCATCAATATGCTTGAATGTGCGTGATATGCAAAGTCCGGGTTTTTTTAAACGTCAACTGGCAGAGTTTGGTAAAATTCACCACCTGACGATTGAAGTCAATCATATCTGATTGTGATGTTGACCATATGTGAGGTAAAAATGTCATCGCTGAACGAGCTGAATAATCTTTTGACGGAGTTTTACGACAAGATGTCATCTTGGGAACTTTCGGTTGTCAAAGGCACGGGTTATTCTCTGGCGCAAATTCATACGCTGGAAGTGTTGGGTAGCCACGGCGCAATGAAAATGAAAGATCTGGCAAATCGGCTTGGGATCACGACAGGAACCTTAACGGTTCAGATCGACAAATTGGTTAAACTCGGTCTGGTTGCCCGGCACTTCTACGAAACGGATCGCCGTTCGATTCTGGTTGATTTGACTGAATCCGGCCAACAGATTTTTCGTCAGCATAATCAGTTGCATCTTTCTCTGACTGAAGAATTGACTAAAAATTTGGATTCAGAAACCCGATATGCACTGACCTCAATCCTGAAACAAATCAATCAAGAGTTCTGATTGACTTCCAATGTTCACTTCTCTTTTGAGGAGAGAAGCTGAACGGATTGCATCACGCGATCCTTATTTCTTTACGTACTTTGTTATTCCTTTCTTTTTTATCCAGCGAGCTGGTATGACGAGTTCATGATGAACTGATATGACCAGTCTATAGATTGAGTGAATATAATTTAAGCATTTTAAATATACCGATGATTAAATATCCGAAATATCATGGATGAAAATAAGGATGTTGCATATTTTTATCTGAGTGAAATAAAAAAATATTTATCTGAATTGGATTAAAAATGGAATCAATGTCATGTTTTTATGATCTTATTATATGTGAAATCACTTATTTTTTTTATTTAATTCAACAAAATTATTGGTGTTTTTATCGAAAAACCGACTATTGTACATTTTTTTTGTCAAAATGAAAATTTTTTTGTGAAAATTCTATGTAAATTATCGGTGTTTATCATAAATGTAATCTGTTTGACATGTGAGAATGGGGCGTTTTGTGATCTTGTGCGGTAAACGAAAATTTATTAAATAATAAAAATGTTTTTAGATATGCTGCACTAGATTATTTTGTCAATATAAGAGAAAATTATTTCACCAATCAGGCAATATATTGCTTGAGCTAGGCAAGATATTGCCCAGTCGAATAAAAAATAACCGGCAAGAATAAATAAAATAGATAGATTCTAAGTAGTTGCCGACAAAATTTGGTTGTTTTTCAACCGGTTTTGTATTGATTTACACTTTTATCAGCTAACAACAGAGGCATAATATGGGAAACGGAATCGTTGTAGGTAATACAGGTTCTGATCATGATGGCTTTCCTCCTACTCCTGTCACTGCAGGGTCAGGGACCGTTAAATACGATGGTATTCCTGCGGCTCGGCAAGGTGATCCTCTTGCACCACATGATAAGCCGAAACATCCACCTCATGGACGCTCTATTGCAGCAGGTTCAGGAACGGTAATGGTTGATGGAAAGCCCGCAGCCCGTGCTGGTGACCCGATCAGTTGTGGCGGTGCTTTACAAGGTGGTAGCAGTGTTAATATCGGCTAAAAACAAAGCATTTTTGCTCAGTGCTATTGTATGCGGCTCTTGTAGCAGTGTTGTCATGGCAGATGATGTTGTGAATCCTGAGGCCGCGGTAACAATTGATGAAAACCCATATGGCACAACGATTACAACTGGCAAAAGTGCCACAGCGAATAGAGAAGATATTGCTGATGGAAACTTGAATCGTGTCTCGATTCAGATGCCAGAATCAGATCAGCAGGCAGATAATCAGCAAAAGTATGATTACGATATTAAATTTTTGACGCCTGCTCAGGCTTATGAGAAAGGGCGTTTGCTGCGCGCACAGTTTAAAAATGAAGAAGCAAGACATTATCTGCAATATGCTGCCGACAAAGGCGATGCGGATGCTGCTTATTTATATGCGATAGAGTTGTCGGAATATAACCCGACTATCCGCACCCCACGGCTTGTCAGAGAGTATGTCGAGCAGGCGGCTAATCTGGGTAATCTCCACGCGATGAATTACTTGTCTCAACGTGGAACTTGGTTGCG
Organism: Vibrio rhizosphaerae; assembly: GCF_024347095.1. NCBI lineage: Bacteria > Pseudomonadati > Pseudomonadota > Gammaproteobacteria > Vibrionales > Vibrionaceae > Vibrio > Vibrio rhizosphaerae. Next base: position 67,571 of record NZ_AP024904.1, read on the forward strand.
TACGACGATTCGGCAGTCATGGCAAAAACGCTATCATGATGGCTTAGTCAGGCTCGCAGCAACGCAACCCGCAAAGGCTGCTTACTATCTGTCTCTTTATTATGAAAAAACGGATCCCGAACAGTCTGAGTACTACTTAAAACGAGCGATGGATTATAGCTATCCGCTGGCATGGATGGATAATTCCAGACGTTCACTCAATGATATCAATCAGTTATATACCGAGACGCGTTTTTCGACTGGTATTTACACCAACTATCGTCATGCAGCAGAACATCATTTTATTCCGGCGATGAAAGCATGTGTTGAACTCTATGAAGGTCGCGGTGATTTTAAGAAAGCTTTTGAATGGCGTCAGCGGGCACTGGATGCCGGTGACCTGACATCTCTGGCGGTTGTGGCGAAAATATATGCAGGTGAAGCCCCATCTTATCGGTTTGTGGATGAAGACTTAATTAAAGCCCGTGCTTATTCTGAACTCTATCTGGATTATGCCGGTAGTGATCGTCTGACAAGTTTACATAAATCAATGGAACAGTTTTTTGTTGATATTACCAATGAGATGACGCCTCCGGATATTGAGCGTTCTCAAAGTATTACAGACACTTATAAAGAAAAGGTAACCTTTTATAATCACGACACTTATTGGGATTTATAAATAAGACAGCGTGTTTTTTATTTATTCCCACGAATAAAATAGGGGAATTGAATAATTGGTTGAATTTAAGTGTAATCTTATCGGTTTGAAAACATTATTAAATAAGTGGTTTTTTCATTTATTTAATTGATGCGAATGTTATTCGTGTTCTCATATCTGAGTCAGAATATTATTTTCTGCTTAGATACCATTTTGCTGGTGAAATGAATATACGCAAGCAACGACAATTGGCATAGGTATTGGAGACTTGATATGTCTAAAGAAGGTAGTGTCGCTCCGAAAGAGCGCATTAATATTAAATATGTTCCTGCAACCGGGGATCAACAGGCCGAAATTGAATTACCACTCAAAACATTAGTGATTGGTGATTTCAAGGGTCATACGGAAGAAACACCGGTTGAGGATCGTCAATCTGTTTCAGTTGACAAGAACAACTTCGAATCAGTGATGCGTGAGAGTAACCTCTCAATCAGCGCAACTGTAAAAAATAAATTAAGTGATGATCCTGATGCTGAGTTACCCGTCGAACTGAGCTTCAAGTCGTTGCAAGATTTTGCTCCTGATTCAGTTGCGGCTCAGGTTCCGGAATTGAATAAGCTGATCGAACTCCGTGAAGCCTTGGTTGCTTTGAAAGGTCCTTTAGGAAATATCCCTGCATTCAGAGAGCGCTTACAAGCACTGATTGCATCTGAAGAATCGCGTGAAAAGCTCCTTGCTGAACTGGATATTGTCGGCGGGTCTGAAGAGAAAGAACCTCAAGAGTAACGATAGACGCAATACTTTTGGTGTTTTTTAACTTATTGTCATAGGAACTTGATTAATGTCTGCTACAGAAGAAACGGTACTAGAAAGTCCCCAGGCTGGTGAACTCAGCCTGTTAGATGAAATTATGGCTCAAACACGTCTTGCGCCGAATGAAGAAGGTTATGATATCGCGAAAAAAGGTGTTGCCGCGTTTATCGAAAACCTGATTGGTTCGAGCCAGGAATCAGAACCGGTCAACAAATCACTGGTTGATCAAATGCTGGTTGAGCTGGATAAAAAAATCAGTGCGCAAATGGATGAGATCCTGCACCATGAAAAATTCCAACAAATGGAATCTGCATGGCGTGGACTGAAGCTGTTCATCGACCGTACCGATTTCAGAGAAAACAACAAAGTTGATATCATCCACGTCACTAAAGAAGAGCTGCTGGAAGATTTTGAGTTTGCACCAGAAATCTCTCAATCAGGCTTGTATAAGCAGGTTTATTCTTCCGGTTACGGCCAATTTGGTGGTGAACCGACAGGTGCGATGATCGGTAACTATGCGTTTACGCCATCAACGCCAGATATGAAACTACTGCAATACATGGGTGCGCTTGGCGCAATGGCTCATGCACCGTTCATTTCAAGTGTTGGTCCTGAATTCTTTGGTATTGACTCTTTTGAAGAACTTCCTAATATCAAAGACGTGAAATCGATCTTCGAAAGTCCGAAGTATACCAAGTGGCGTTCTCTGCGTGAGTCTGAAGATGCACGCTATCTGGGTCTGACTGCTCCACGTTTCTTGCTGCGTGTGCCTTATGATCCAATCGAAAACCCAATCAAAACGTTTAACTACCAAGAAAGTGTCCGTGAATCTCATGAACATTATCTGTGGGGTAACACCGCCTTTGCATTTGCAACGCGTCTGACTGACAGCTTTGCGAAATACAGATGGTGTCCGAACATCATTGGTCCTCAAAGTGGTGGTGCGGTTGAAGATCTGCCTGTTCACGTTTTTGAAACCATGGGTGCTTTACAAGCGAAGATTCCAACAGAAGTGCTGATCACTGACCGTAAAGAATTTGAACTTGCTGAAGAAGGTTTCATTGCCCTGACCATGCGTAAAGGCAGCGACAACGCAGCATTCTTCTCTGCCAACTCGATTCAGAAGCCAAAAGTCTTCCCGAATACGAAAGAAGGTAAAGAAGCAGAAACTAACTACAAGTTGGGTACGCAGCTCCCTTACATGATGATCATCAACCGTTTGGCGCACTACATCAAAGTATTGCAACGCGAACAGATTGGTTCATGGAAAGAGAGACAGGATCTTGAGCGTGAGCTGAATGGTTGGATCAAGCAATATGTTGCGGATCAGGAAAACCCACCAGCAGACGTTCGTAGCCGTCGCCCACTTCGTGCTGCACGCATCGAAGTATCTGATGTGGAAGGCAACCCGGGTTGGTACCAAGTATCTCTGGCGGTTCGTCCACACTTCAAGTACATGGGTGCGAACTTCGAACTGTCACTTGTTGGCCGTTTAGATCAGTAATATGTCTTATATTGCGCCTGAAGAGGTTGCATTTGGCGTCGGCTTCTTTGAACGCTTAGAAGCCGGCGAAAGACCTCGGTCGATGACCCAAGGACCAGATGCAAACGATGTGCTTAATTCGATCAAGCGGAACGTTTCCAATGTTCTGAATACCCGGCTGGGAGAAGCGCAGAGCGCACCTGAGCTGGGGCTCGTTGACTTTAACGATGCAACACTGGAAACCCTTGATTTAGCTGTCAGAATCCGCATGGCGATTAAGGACTGTCTGAGAAAATATGAGCCACGGTTGAAAGAGATTGTGGTGACGTCAGAAAGAGACGATTTGAACCCATTATCATTGAGATTTCGGATCACGGCTGAGGTGAACAGTAGTGCTGTTCATGAAACGGTCAAACTGAATCTGTTATTGGATCAGAATCGTCAATATCGAGTGTATTGATGCATGGCACAAGATAAGTACTTTCGAGAAGAACTTTCATTTCTGAAAGAGCAGGGGAAGCGTTTCACTGAAATTCATCCCCAGCTTTCTCGTTTTCTTCACGGTCAGGTGACCGACCCGGATGTTGAACGTCTGTTGGAAGGCTTTGCATTCCTGACAGCACGCTTGCGTGAAAAAGTTGAAGATGAATTTCCTGAGTTAACGCATTCGATTATTAATATGCTATGGCCGAACTACCTTCGGCCTGTTCCTAGCATGAGTATTGTTGCGTTTCAGCCGGAATCGAAAGTCAGTGAAAAGCAGATTGTCCGCGCCGGTATCCAACTGGATAGTTCCGAGAAAGTGCTGGGCACGGTATGTCATTTCCGAACCTGTCGTGACGTCGCGGTTTACCCGTTAGTGATCGAGGACATTACCTCTCACCATACGCGGGAATCGAGTACCGTTGATATCAATCTGGCAATGAAAGGTGAGATGTCAGTTGGCGAAGCGCTGGTCGATAGCCTGCGTTTTTATCTCGGCGGCGAAATTTATAGCGCGCAGATGCTCTACCTGTGGCTTCATCATCATCTGGATAAAATGGTGATTGACGTCAATGGGACTGAATTTAGTATTCCGCGCAATGCATTGCAGTCGGTCGGATTTGCCGGTGAAGACGCACTCTTGCCATACCCGAAGAATGTTTATGAAGGGTATCGGATTCTGCAAGAATATCTGTCATTCCCAGAGGCTTTCCACTTCTTTGACATTGGTGAACTGGATAAAGTATTGCCGAAATCTGTCCGCGGCAAAATGACACTTCGCATTCATTTTTCAAAAACGCTGCCGACCGATGTTCGGATTAATCAGAGTAGCTTCCAGCTCTACTGTGTGCCGATTATTAACCTGTTCGAACATGATGCTGATCCGATTGACTTGACCGGTAAGCAGTCTGAATACCGCGTGATCCCGTCGAGTCGTTATCCGTCCCATTATGAAGTGTTCAGTATTGATGGGGTATTCGGCTGGCAGGATAAAACACAAGATAGTCAACGGATTCGCGGTGAAAAACGCGTTTATCACCCGTTTGAAAGTTTTCAGCATCAGGTAGAAAGAGCCAGACAGCGTGAGGTGCTTTACTACCGTTCACGCGTCAAAGACAGCCAGCGTAATGATGGCTTCGATACCTTTATTTCGTTTATCCGCGGGGATGAAACGTTATCGGTCAATGTCGATGAAGCGATTTCGATCCAGCTCACTTGTACCAATCGGCTGTTACCGATTGAGCTCGGCGTCGGGGATATTTGTCAATCGACGGACACCTCGCCCGATTATGTGACCTTCAAGAATATTACGGCCCCGACTCAGCCGTTACGTCCGGTTTTGGATGGCAGCCTGCTGTGGGGGTTGATTTCAAATTTATCTTTGAACTACCTGTCGTTGCTTTCAAAAGATGCACTGAGCAGTGTACTCAGAACTTATGACTTCCGGGCACTGGTAGACCGTCAGGCCGAGCGTGTGGCGAAAAAACGTCTGGAAGGCATTATCAAAATCGAATCGAAGCCCATAGATAAATTATTAAGAGGGCTTCCGGTACGTGGTCTGCAATCCGAGATTCATATTGATCAGAGCTGTTTTGGCTCCGAAGGTGATCTTTATCTGTTCGGTCGGGTGTTGAGCCACTTTTTTGCTTTGTATGCCAACATCAATTCATTTCATGAACTGATTTTGGTCAACGTCAGTAATAACGAGAAATACTCATGGGGAACCCGGACAGGGATGCAGCCGCTGATCTAGATTCAGCTCAAAAAGAACAAGCGCTCATACCAATACCGGATAAGGTGAGGTCGTACAATTTCTTCCAGTTGGTGGAATTGCTACAAAAACTTCAGCACTCAAATCCGGAAGATGAAGATTGGGAAAGAGTTTGTCGCCTGATATTCAGTGCGAATCCCAGTTTGGGGTTCTCGCCTGCTGACGTGACAGATTTGACCCAGTTCGATGACGAGCATTTGATTTTACAAACTAATTTTTTTGGGTTGACCGGATCACAGTCTCCGTTGCCGGGTTTCATTCTTGAACAGTTGGTGACCGAAGAACCGGGTGGATTCAAACGTCCTTTTTTGGATTTTTTCAATAACCGCCTGATCAATCTGGTTTATCGGATCTGGCGCAAATATCGTTATTACGTTCGTTTTCAGGATGACGCACAGGATCTGTTTTCACAGCAATTATTTGCATTAGTCGGACTGGCTGATCCTGATTTGAGAGGTGATACACCGATCAACTGGTGCAAGATGCTGGCCTATGCCGGTGTGTTAGCCGGACGAAGTCGGTCTCCGCAAGTGGTTGCCGGGATTATTGCCCACTGTTTTGATTTGGAAGATGTCAGTATCCGACAGTGGGAAAAGCGCAGAGTGATGATTGACCCGTCTCAGCAATTCAGTCTGGGTCAGCAGAATGGCAACTTAGGGATGAACACTGTCATCGGTGAGTCGGTGATGGATTGCAACGGTAAGTTTGTGATTTGTATTAAAGGGTTGTCACGCCAGCGGTTTGCAGACTTTCTGCCGATCGGTAAGGAGTTTCAACCGCTGTGTAAATTGGTGGAATTCGTGTTGCGTGAGCAGATGGCTTATGACCTTGAGCTCTGCATGGATGAGAAAGAAGTTCCCGTCCTGCGACTGGACTCTCAGGATAGTGTGGCTTTGGGCTGGTATTCGTTTCTTGGCTCCGGTGAGCGTGAGAAAAACGTGTTAATTCAGGTGAGGCAATAATGATGGTTCAGAGTAAGCAGCCTTCCCTCAATATCATTGTTACCAATGTTCAGGTGTTGGAGTCCGGTTTGACCTCGCGGACGACTTGGACGCCTGCGGGGGGAACAATCGGAACGGCGGCAGATAGTTTCTGGCTTCTCACAGACAAGAATGGGGCGATTTCCCCCAATCATTGTGAAATCCAGGTCGTCGACGGTGCTTTTTGTGTCCGTGATAACTGCGGTGAAACTTATGTGAATGGTTCATCGATGCCACTGGGCCGCAACAAATTAGCCCGGCTGGAAAACAAAGATGAAATTCAAGTGGGGCCCTATTCCCTGCGAGTCCATCTCGGCAACAACGGTGAAGATGATATTGCATCAAGCAACGTGCTGGAGCAGTTATTTGACGATGACCGGCACAGCCTTTTAGCCGACGATGACGGAGAAGCCGCAACTTTACACCGGAGCGATGAAGTCGATCACAGTGTGATTGATCCGCTCATGGCACTGGATGAACTGTCGCCCCAGAACAAAGACGACAGCAATGTGCTGATCGACGGGGACGAAGAAGAAGCCCGCGCAGAAGAGGAAGCTCAGGAGCAACCTTTACTGGCGGCGGAAGAATACTACCAGCGTCCATTACAGGAGACGCAGCAAGAAAATGGTGAATACGATATGACCGCCTCGATTAGTCTGAAGAAAATTTTCAGATTCGGGGCGCTTAAATTGGGCAGAAAGTCCAAATCAGATGTCGCGCAGGCCGCGCCTGCCAATACGCGCAGTAGCAGTACCGTGAATCACAGTACCGTAAATCACAGTACCACGCGTAGTAACAATACCGATGCGCCAGACAATCAATCTGTGCACAACCGATCTGTGAGTCATGGATCAGTCGATTATCAATCAGAGAACAACGAATCAGAGGGCTATGGGATGGATGAGAACGTACTCGATCTACTCGAAGAAGAAGTCGCAAAAAGCATGTCATCGACATCAGAACAGTCTGTTGGCACAAATCATCATGGAAAACATCTGCTGACTGGCCCGATGTTGGATGGTCTGGGAGTCGATCTGACCGATAGTCATGATATGGAGAAAATGCACTTCCTTTCCGAAGAGCTGGGCCTGTCGCTTCAGGCATGTGTCAAAGGATTACTGGATCTGCACAAGCAGGTGAATCATGGCCGTTTCGATATGATGAACCGCAATCTTCAGCCGATTGAAGATAACCCGCTACGGTTGGGCTTGTCTTATGAAGAGACCATGAAAACCATGTATGACTCGCAAAAGAGTCTGGTTCACCTGTCAGCGCCAGCCGCGATTACCGAGAGCCTGAAAAGCATTCAGGATCATAATGAAGCGGTTCAGTATGCGACGACAGAAGCGCTGAGCCAGATTCTGGCGGCATTCTCACCTCAGGTCCTCCTGCGTCGTTTTAATAATTATAAGCGCCCGAATGAACAGCGTAGTGACTCCGAAGATGCGTGGGCGTGGAATATGTACAGCAGCTACTATCAGGAACTGACCTCGAACCGTCAAAAAGGGTTTGAAAAGCTGTTCTGGGAAATCTTCGAACAGGCTTACGACAAGAAAATCCGTGAGAAGCAACTGGAGTTCTGATTGTGAAAAAGTTTGCTTGTGTTTTATTCGCTTTGCTCATGCTCACTGCGTGCAGCAGTGGGAGCAGTAGCCCCCCGGCGGATGAATATAATCCGGCAGAAGCTCCGACAACAGTGACATTCAGTATGGTGACCGATGCGGGTGTCAACCCCAATATTTGGGGAGAAGCATCACCGGTTGAGGTGCAGGTCTTTGAGCTGGAGGACGATTCCATGTTCATGTCAGCTGACTATGACACCATCAAAGCCAGCTATAAAAAGGCACTGCGCAGTAACTTTGTCAGAGATTACGATTACATGCTGATGCCCGGCCAGTTTAAGTTTGTCAACGCATTCAAAGTGTCTCCGGAGACGCATTATATCGGCGTGATGGCGCATTTTGCCGAACCTGAGCTGAGTGAATGGAAGAAAGCGGTCAAAGTCCTGAATAAAGGCCGGGAGTATCACATGCTGATGCTGTTCAAAGACTACGATGTTAAATTAGAAAAAGTGGAATAATCGAGATGTTTGCACGTAACCGTGTTATCTGGAACGAAGGATTGTTTATCAAACCTCAGCATTTCCAACAACAACAACGATATACAGAATACTATGTTGATGCACGGATGAATTCTGTCAGTGGCTATCTGTACGGCATCTCTGAGCTGGCATTAAATCCGGAATATCTGGCATTCGGCCGGATTGCAATTGAACGTTTATCGGGCGTTATGCCTGACGGGACGGTCTTTAATGTACCGCAGGAAGATTCCCTGCCGGATCCGCTGGAGATCGAAGACGCATCACTGGCAGGGCAGCTGGTCTATCTGGCATTGCCATTGCGGACGGAGTCGCTGCTCGAGGTCAGTTGGCCGGAAGAGCGGGGCACCGGGCGTTATGAAAGCCGCCGGATGGATGTCCGCGATGTGCAGAGCCGACAAGGCGACACCACGACGATTGATGTCTCTCCGGTGCGCATGCATCTGATGCTGGAGAAAGAAGATCGCAGCTCTTATGCCTCATTCGCCATTGCCCGGATTCTGGAAAAGCGCCCGGACGGCAGTCTGGTGCTGGATCCTGAATTTATCCCCTGTCATCTCAACTCTGCTGTCAACGTGACGCTGCACCGGGTTGTGACTGAAATTGCCGGCTTGATGAATGAACGGGCCAAAAGCATTGCGGAGCGGATTAGCTCTCCCGGTCAGGGTGCCGTTGCGGATGTGTCTGACTTTATGCTGTTACAGGCCCTGAACCGTTTGCAGCCGTTGATTGAACATTTATCCAAGCTTCGGACCTTGCATCCAGAGCGGTTGTTTGAATGTCTGGCCTCAATTTGTGGTGAGCTGGCAACCTTTACGGATGAAAGTCGTCTGCCACCGACCATTCCTGTGTATAACCACGACATGCCAACCGACTGCTTTATGACGCTGATTCGTCATATGAGACAGAGTCTGAGTGTGGTGCTTGAGCCTCGTGCGGTCTCTATCCAACTGGATAAACGGAAGTACGGCCTCATGGTGGCGCCAATCCACGACACGAACCTCATGGAAGATGCCGACTTTATTATTGCGGTGAAAGCGAGAATGCCGTTGGACGAGTTGCGTCGTGTATTTGTCCAGCAGACTAAAGTCGCTTCCGTTGAGAAGATCAGAGAGCTGATCTCTCTCCAACTGCCGGGTATTCCTCTGACGCCGCTGCCTGTTGCGCCGCGTCAGCTCCCTTACCATGCGGGTTATACCTATTATCAGCTTGATAAATCCAGTGCAGCCTGGTCAATGATCAAACAAGCCAGCGGCTTTGCTTTCCATGTGGCAGCGGCATTTGAAGACCTTGACTTACAATTCTGGGCGATAAGGAGTTAATTGTGGTGCAGAATACGGGTGAACACATTGACAACCTACTGTTTGATAATGTGGAAAATATCAACCGGGACCAAGATTATTGGTTCCAGTTACGGGGGGATAACCCCAATGTCCTGATTGATGCAGCGACCCCGTTATTTGGTCTGTCACTCCGGGTCCGGAGCATGACCAGTTGTCCGAACATTGAACAGATCTATCATCAGACGGTTGAAGAGATCAAAGCGATTGAGATCGAACTGACCGAAAAAGGGTTTGATAACGCGGTATTGATGGCTTATCGATACATCTTGTGTACCTTTTTGGATGAAGCTGTCATGGGGACCGAATGGGGCTCTTCCAGCATCTGGGCATCCCACTCCATGCTATCCCGGTTTCATAATGAAACTTGGGGTGGCGAAAAGGTTTATACCATTCTGGCGCGTCTGGAAGGTGAACCGCAACGCTACAAATTGCTGCTGGAATTTATCTATCACTGTCTGATCCTCGGCTTCGAAGGCAAGTATCGCGTGATGGAAAATGGTCACAACGAGCGCGAAAGAGTGATCAGTCACTTATACGATATGCTGGCAGCGCTTGAAGAGAAAAAAATTCCACCGCTTAACCAAGCGAATCAACATATCGTCGATGCCAAGTACCGCCTCAATCGTCAACTACCGGTTTGGTCGGTTTTTCTTGGATTCTTCCTGCTTTGGAGCGGGATCTTTCTGGGTTACACATGGTTATTGCATGAGAAATCTGCTGACGTTGTGAACCAGTTAAGTCAACTTCTTAATTAATCTTTAGGCTAGGTGATCGCTGTGATCCGAATTGAATTACCCACTCTTATTTCAAAATTAAATCAACAAAGTAAGCTGGCGCTTGAGCAGGCAGCTTCTTTATGTATTGAACGTCAACATCCGGAAGTGACTTTAGAGCACTACCTTGATGTATTACTGGAAAATCCACTGTCAGATATCCGTGTCATCCTCAAGCAGGCCAACATTGATTTTGAGAGTGTCAAACAGGCGATCGCCAGCTCGTACACACGCGAGCATGTACTGGATACCTATCCGGCATTTTCTCCGTTATTGGTTGAATTGCTTCAGGAAGCGTGGCTGTTGTCGACGACTGAACTGGACCAACACGAACTCCGTTCTGGCGCGATCTTCTTGGCGGCGTTAACTCGCGTAGACCGCTATTTACCGGTGCGCTTGATTTCGCTGTTAGAAAGCATCAACCGGGAAACTCTGAAGAAAAACTTCGCTGCGGTTGTTGCAGATTCTTCAGAAACCGCAGTTGAAAAAACCGCAGAGAAGCGGGGCGCTAAATCACCATTGACAGAAGCAACCACACCGCTGCAAAAATATTGTTCAAATGTCAGTGAACAAGCCCGTCGTGGTGAACTTGACCCCGTATTATGCCGTGAAAATGAAATCAATCTGATGATCGACATTCTGTGCCGTCGTCGTAAAAACAACCCGATTGTGGTCGGTGATGCCGGTGTGGGTAAAAGTGCCATGATTGAGGGCCTTGCGCTGCGTATCGAAGCGGGCAACGTGCCTGACCAACTGAAAAATGTCGATATCATGGCGCTTGACTTAGGTCTGCTTCAGGCCGGAGCCTCAGTGAAAGGGGAATTCGAGAAGCGTCTCAAAGGTGTGATCGATGCGATTAAATCATCGCCGTCACCGATTATCCTGTTCATTGACGAAGCACATACCTTGATCGGTGCGGGGAATCAGGAAGGCGGCGCTGATGCGGCCAACTTGCTTAAACCGGCACTGGCGCGTGGCGAACTGAGTACCGTCGCAGCGACAACCTGGAAAGAGTACAAAAAATACTTTGAAAAAGATCCGGCACTGACCCGTCGTTTCCAACTGGTCAAACTGGAAGAGCCGAGCATCAATCAGGCGGTTGATATCCTGCGTGGTCTCAATAGTGTCTATGAGAAAGCACACCATGTGCTGATCACGGATGAAGCTCTGAAAGCGGCCGCAGAACTGTCGGCGCGTTATATTTCAGGTCGTCAGCTCCCGGATAAAGCGATTGACGTATTAGATACCGCTTGTGCCCGGATTGCGATTCATCTGACCACGCCACCCAAGCGTCTTGCGCAATTAGAAACCAACTGCTATCAGCGTCAGCTCGAAATCGACATGTTGGAAAGAGCGCAGTTCCTCGGTAGTGAAAATGATGTCAAACGTCTCGATGAGCTGCGCGCTCAGGAAGAGGCCGACGAGGCAGAAAAATTAACTCTGCTTGAAAGCTGGGAAAGTCAGAAAGAACTGGTTGAAACCATCATTGAACTGCGTTCACAGCTGATCGCCCTGTCGTTACAACAAGCTGAAGCCGTTGCTCAGCCGGTTGAAGCGGCTTCATTTGAAGTTTTAGATGAATTGGTTGAAGGCCAAGACGTTACCGTCGAGCAATCTCCGCAAGAACTGATGGAAACGCTGAAAATCGAGCTGAAAGAAAAATATGCAGCCCTTGAAGCCATTCCGCATCGTGAGCGTCTGATTTACCCACAAGTCGATGCGGACCAGATTGCAGAAGTCATTGCGGACTGGACGGGTGTGCCTGTAGATCAGATGAACACTGATGAACTGCACAAAATTACCCACCTGACGTCTATTTTAGGCGAAGCCATCAAAGGTCAGGATACTGCGATTGAACGGGTGCACCGCCACCTGTTGACAGCGCGTGCTGACCTGCGTCGTCCCGGCCGTCCGAAAGGCGCGTTCCTGTTGGTAGGGCCAAGTGGGGTCGGTAAAACGGAAACCGTGATTCAGTTGGCCGAACAACTATACGGCGGTCAACAATTCCTGACGACTATCAATATGTCTGAATATCAGGAGAAACATACGGTTTCGCGTCTGATCGGCTCACCTCCGGGTTACGTCGGTTACGGTGAAGGCGGTGTGTTGACCGAAGCGATTCGTAAAATGCCGTATTCAGTTGTGTTGCTGGACGAGGTTGAAAAAGCCCATCCTGAAGTGCTGAATATCTTCTATCAAGCATTTGATAAAGGTGAGCTGGCTGATGGGGAAGGTCGGGTGATCGACTGTAAGAACGTGGTGTTCTTCCTGACGTCGAACCTCGGTTATCAGACCATTGTGGACTATGCAGATGAGCCGAAAATCATTGCTGATCGGTTGTATCCGGAATTGGCTGAATTCTTTAAACCGGCGTTGCTGGCACGGATGGAAGTGATTCCTTACTTACCGCTGAACAAAGAAGTCTTGGCTGAAATCGTACAGGCAAAACTGGCTCGTCTGGAAAAACTGTTCCAAGAGCGTTACAGCGCTGAAGTTGAGATTGCCGATTCACTGATCGAGGAAATCCTGACCCGGGCGACCCGTTCAGAGAATGGTGCGCGGATGCTGGAAGCGATTATCGAAGGGCAACTGTTACCACCAGTCTCGCTGGCACTACTGAACAAACTTGCACAGCGCGAACCGATTAACCGCGTCTATCTGGCTGCGGTGGATGGTGAATTCATCGGTGAGGTCGAATAACGATGAACCGCTGGTTAACTTACGCGACCGATCTTGTCGGTATCAGAAAGCCGCAGCAACTTGCGACGCTTTTTATCGACACGGTTTCACGTGAGTTGGATCTTGATACTTGCTTATTGCTTGTCCCCAGCGCTGATGGGCGGACACTAGTCCCCCATCGGTCCGATCTGGAGATGGTCTGGTCGGTGACGGATTTTGATTGTCCGTTTGCCCACGTGCTCCAATCCTCAAAACCGATGGCGTTGTCATTAGACAGTCTGGTGTTTTGGCAGTCGAACCGGGCTTTTGTCCAGTTGACTGAGTCGGTCGGTTTGTTTGACGTTGTCCGCATCGTCCCGCTGCCCCTCAATCAGGATGTCGTCAAGACCGTGCTGTTTATGGTGGGTGAAGCGGATCATCTGCAGCAGATTTTTTCTGATGACGATTTTTGTCGTTATGTGGATGTGTTCAGCCAACAGTGGGCTTTGCTGACCGATATTGAACGGGAAGAGCAGAATCAGCGCGATCTGCGCGAATCACTGTTTGATGTTGAACGTGCCCGCCAACAGCAACGTCTGACCGATACATTGTCTCAGACACTGGTCGGGCAGAGTCAGCCAATGGTCAAACTCAGAGAGCAGATTGTCAGTGCGGCCGGCTCTCAGTTATCGGTCATGATTCAGGGTGATACGGGAACCGGGAAAGAGCTGGTGGCGCAGGCCGTACATGACCTGTCTGAACGGGCTAATCAGCCGTTTATCGCAATCAACTGTGCTGCGATTCCGGAAAATTTACTGGAGAGTGAGTTATTCGGCTATAGCAAAGGGGCTTTTTCCGGCGCTGAAGCCGATAAACAGGGGCTGATCGCACAGGCCAATGGCGGCACCTTATTCCTCGATGAAATCGGCGATATGCCTTTGGTGCTGCAAGCCAAGCTGCTGCGGGTGCTTGAAACGCGTACCTTCCGTCCGGTTGGTGGTAAAGAAGAGCAGACATCTGATTTTCGTTTGGTGTCTGCAACGCACGTTAATCTCTTGGGTCAGGTTCGTCAGAAAGCATTTCGTCAAGATCTCTATTACCGACTGTTTCAATATCCGATTACGGTGCCGTGTCTGACCGAACGCATCGATGATATTGCGTTATTGAGTCAGCATTTTGTTCAGTTATTTAACGATTCACACGGGACCCAGATCCGTGGATTGAATTATAAAGCGATTGATTGCCTGAAACAGCACAGCTTTAACGGCAACGTGCGGGAACTGAAGCATTTAATCGAGTTTGGATGTGCACAAACGCAAGACGGTCATGAAGTTCAGGTGAGTAGTTTTATTCACCGGATTCTGCCTCGCGAAGAGGTCAATCTGTTTCAGGTTGAAGAGCCGGAGTCGTGCACTGTGATTAAAGATCTCAAACAGGCGATTCAGGATTTTGAGTCAAAAATCATCAGAGAGCGCCTGCGATTGTTTTCCGGTGACCGTGCCAAAGCAGCTGAAAGCTTGGGGATACCCAAACGGACACTGGCTTACAAATGCCAGAAACTGGAGATTAAAGCGCCATGAAATTAGGAATTTCTCGCTCAGTTATGCGTCTGGCGACACTGATATTCTTTCCTGCGGTTGCAGCGACTGCTGCAACCGATCCTCAAATGCCGAAACTGCCGGTTTTATCTAAATCCGAGCAGTTAGTTGAACAGGCAAATCAGTGTCGCAGTGTTGCAGAGCGTCTGGAAAGATTACGTTGTTTTGACCGGGTGTTCGAAACCCCGCTGCATCTGAAGCCTATCGAAGAGCAAAAAGTCGGTGCATCTGAGTCGTGGTTACATGCGATGGATTCACTGGCGAAACTCGGCGATGGCAAAATGATGCATCTGACCGAACAAGGGGATGATGCATGGCTGATTCTGTTGGCATCCAATCCTGCGTCCCGGTTTGCGGATGACAAAAAACCGGTGTTAATGATGAGTTGTATTCACCGGATCAGCCGGGTTGAACTGGCTATGCCGAGTGAGATTCCTGATGCAAGGGCTAAAGTCACCATCCAGCGGGAAACACAATACTGGCGTAGTGATGATGCCGGCTTGTTACTCTCCTCGGGACGCGGTATGCCGGCCATTACTCTGATGAAGATTATGTCCGGGCAGGACAATACGGTGTTGCGTTCTAATTCAAAGGTGGTTGATGGCCTGACTTTTGACACCTCGGGTTTGAGCGAAGCACTCAAGCCGTTAAGAACACGTTGTGATTGGTAGCAGAAATTATGGAACTATCTGAATATCGCCCGTGCATTACCACACCGATTGCGGGAGAAAATCCGGTCGGTGATCGTCTGATTGACGATTCATTATTTGATTTTGTTGAAGATCAGATGATGAAGGTCGGTTCACTGTCCCATGCCAGTGTGCAGTGGGAAGAAGTTGAGCACAGTGTTTTAAAACTACTCAAAGAAAAATCAAAAGATATCAAACTGTTGGTTTATCTCTTACAGTGCTTACATCATCAGGTGACACCGGCCCGGTTCAACTTATCCTTGTTTATCTGGGCGGATTTTGTCTCGCTGTTTTGGGAAGAAAGTTATCCGGCACCGGGGCCGCGAGGTGCACTGCCGCGCCGTAAGTTTTTTGGACAGATCATCCAACGCTTTGGGATTGTGATCGACAAACTGGATTTCAACCGTTTTTCCGGCGAGTTAATGAGCGATCTGGAAAGCGCGCTGGAGAGTCTCAATCAGGCGGTGGAAAGCAAAGGCTTGGTGACGGAAGACTTTTCAGGATATCTCAACACCGTTCGCTCAAAAATGCGCTTGGCAGAAGAGCGTCAGCGTGCAGAACAGAAAGCCCAGAAACCGAAAGCGCAGCCACAGCAGGAAGCGAGCAGCCCCGCGAGTACCTTGTCGGTTGACAGTTCCAGTGATAAAGCGGCCAGACAGACCCTGTTAAAAGTATCTGAATTTCTGGCAGAGCAAGAGCAAGGCATTGGTCTGGCAATTCGTTTGCGCCGTCATGCGGTATGGTCTGGGATTCTCTCTGAACCGGATCACAATACCGACGGGGAAACCATGTTGCGGCCAATGCAGCAAGACCGCGTCAAAGACTATCAGGATCTGATGCGCAGTCCCGATTTGTCTTTATGGCGCAAGATTGAACAGAGTCTGACGATGGCGCCTTATTGGTTTGAAGGGCAGATGATGAGTTATCAAATTGCTCAGGCACTCGATAAAAAGGACTGGTGTCGGGCAATCCGGGAGGAAGCGGGATATTTTCTTGAGCGCTTGCCCAAATTAAAAGAACTGAAATTTAAAGGCGGACAACCGTTTGTTCCAGAAGAAGTCAATGCATGGTTGGGAGAACAAGAGCAGGCGACCACGCAAGCCTCGGTGGTCGGCAGCTGGCAGGAAAAGCGTAAAGAAGCATTTATGTTGGCAAAAGAAGCCGGCATTGCGGTCGCTCTCTCCATGATTAATGGCGGCCTTGAAAAGGCGGTCGAACCCAGAGATAAATTTTATTGGCGGATGATGTCTGCTGATTTGCTCAATGAACATGGCTTTTCCGCCATGGCCGAAGAGCAATATCAGACCTTGTACCGTCAGGCGGGTTCAGCAAGTGTTTCAGAGTGGGAACCCTCACTCATGCAACGATTAGAAAAATATTCAACGTCAGAGTAAGCGAAGGATATCGTCCATGTTGAAAAAGATTTTCGGGCTGCTAAAAAAATTAATGCCGAGTATGGTAGCACTGGTACCGGCATTGCTGTTGATTAGCTTTATTTTAATTAATATTGCCATTTGGTGGGCCGGCCCGTGGCTCACAATTTATGACACCAAACCACTGGCGACGATCACGGCGCGTTTCTTTGCCAGCCTGCTGGTCTTCTTGCTGGCCGTCGCAATTTGGGGGTTCTGGCAGTGGCGGAAATTACAAAGCTACGAGGCTGAACAGCAAAAAGAAGAGATCTTCCGTCAGGATCCGATCAAGTTAATGGAAGAACGCCAGGAAGTTGAGCTAAATCAGGTGATTACCAATATGCGTAAGAGCCTGAAGAATAAGCGCGATTTTCTTTACTCTTCGCCTTGGTATCTGGTTCTGGGCCTCGAAAATGCGGGCAAAACCAGTCTGATTAACCGCTCCGGACAGAATTTTACCCTGTCTTCAGTGATGCGTGCTTCCGGTCAGCGCAGTGAGAATCAATATTCATTTGACTGGTGGATCGGCGACAAAGCCGTGGTGATTGACCCCGATGGTGAGCTGCTGACGCAAGGCAATCGCGATGAAGACAATGACGGTGAGATGGAACGCCGTTTATGGAAGCACTTTGTTGAATGGCTCGAGCGTACCCGTAGTCGTCGTCCGCTCAACGGGATTGTGCTGGCGCTGGACGTGTCACATCTGGCAACCGCCAAAGCCTCTGAACGAAAAGCTTATGCCAGTATTTTGCGTGCCCGCCTGCGCGAGCTGATGGAAACCATGTCCATCCAACTACCGGTTTATATTGCACTGACCAAGCTGGATCTGCTTTATGGCTTTGAACCTTTTTTCAGACACTATTCCAAAGCAGAACGGGAAGAAGCGTTAGGGTTTACCTTCCAGCTGAATCCGAATGATGATCAGGACGCTTGGCTCAAAGAGTTTGAAGGTGATTATCTACAGTTCATGTCAACGATTAACGACATGTTGCCGAAAGCGGTCTCTGTACCGATGGAAGCGGAAGAACGGCACGGTGTGTATAGCTTCAGCCGCCAGATTTCCGGGCTGAAAGATATCCTGACCCAGTTCTTCCGCGAAACCTTGGGCAATGACCAGTATTCTCTGTCTGCTGTGGTTCGCGGGGCTTACTTTACCTCGGTGTACCAGCAAGGTGTGCCGACCAATGCATTTGATGATGCGGCGTCACGTCGTTATGGCTTAGACCATGCGATCAACCGGGCACAGATTGCAAAAAATTCGACGGTCTATTTTGCCTCGCAGTTATTTAGCAACATTATCTATGCCGAGTCCGGTCTGGCATCAGACAACCGTCGGGTTGCCAAACGCAAACGGCGTCTGATGATGTTGTCGGGGGTCACCTGTGCCATCGCTTCGCTGCTACTGTTTGGGGCGTGGCAACGTTACTACGCAGTTAACGTGGCCCATGCGGATGCGGTACTGACCAAAGTAAACGAGTTTAAAAACGAGCTGCCGAAAAATATCTATCAGGCCTCGCAACGCGATATGCTCGACTCGCTCAACAAAATTCGTCAGGCCACACTGGAATTCGGTTTCTTCCGTAATAAGTCGAAATATTTTTCAGATATGGGTCTGTATCAAGGTCACACCATCGGGCCGATGGTGGAGAAAACTTATCTGAATCTGCTTGAAACCCGTTTTCTGCCGATCCTGCTTTCTGATGTCGTCGTGCGCATGAACGAAGCAAAAACAGAAGTTGAAAAGCTGGATGCGCTGCGGGTCTACCGGATGATGACCGACAAAGAAGGGCGTTATAAAGACATCGTGCTGGATTACTTCGGTAAATACTGGCAGAAAGAGTTCCCGGCACGTCGTGCAGTGCAAGAAGAGCTGATGGGACACTTGGACTATGCGATGGATCATACCGACCTAACCACGGCGCGGAAAAATGGTGATCCGAATGCCGAGCAAATTATGGGGGCATACGATCAGACCATTACTAAAGTTCAGACCGAACTCAATGCAATGCCGAACAAACAGCGGGTCTATCGTAACCTGAAATTGAATGCACCGACGGTTCTTGGTCCGTCCTTGAACCTGCGTAATCTGGTCGGGCCGGTGTTTGACCTCGTCTTCGATGAGCGCGTCATGAACGGCGACGGGCTATACATTCCACAGATGCTGACCAAACGCGGCTTTGAAGACTACTTCATTCCACAGGTTGAATCAGTATCGAAACTGGCGTTGATCGATGGCTGGGTTCTGGGACAAAACCGTTCTGCTGAGTTCAGTGAAGCGGACAAACAAGATCTGCGGGATAAAATCCGGGGACTGTATGTCGCCGACTATACCAAGACTTGGCGTGCTGCACTGGCAGAAGTGGATATCAAATATTTCAAAGATATCAACGATGCGGTGACCGTACTGGATAATATCACCAGTAGTGTCGAGCCGATCCAGCGCCTGTTGAGAACGCTGGAAGCCAACACCAAAATGATTGCGGGCATTCCGGATGATTCTTCAGCGCAAAGTGAGCTGCTGAAATCACCGAAATACCGGGTTGCTTCAATGATTGATACCCCGTTTGCTGATTTGAACGGCATGTTGGACGCAGTCGGTGACAAGCCTGCTTATATCACCGAAGTGATGGGCGCCATTGATGAGCTGAAGCTGTATCTGAAAGGGATTCAGGCCTCACCGGATATGGGAATGGCAGCGCTGAATGCGACCAAGGCGAGAATGAAACTGGTGAACGGTGATCCGATCTATACCCTCAGACGGGTGGCATCGGGACTACCGGCGCCACTGGATCGCATTCTGACCAAACTGGCCGATGAAAGCTGGTATGTGATCAAGCAAGAAGCGGTTAAATATCTGGAAGTGCGCTGGCATGATGACGTTTATCGCGTCTTCCGTGAAAAACTGGCGGATCGCTATCCGTTCAATCCGAACTCAAACAAAGATGCATCATTGACTGACTTTGAAGAGTTCTTCGCACCGAACGGTATCTTAGATAGCTTCTATCAGAATCAGCTGAAGATCTTCATTGATGAGAAAGTCGGCTTGTCTGATGCGGACAGTGGCCAGAGTGTGGTGAAATCTGAAGTATTGGAGCAGATTGAGCGGGCACGCCAAATTCAGGATGCATTTTTCAACCGTAAAGGTGTTCTGGATGTGAGCTTCTCGATTGAGCCGATTCGCCTGACAGGTAACAAACGTCGCAGTGTACTCAATGTTGACGGACAGTTCTTGTCATACAGTCATGGTTCAAGAGAAAACGTCGAACTGATTTGGCCGAATACGCTGCGTGATTCTGCAATTTCGAAAATCACACTGATTCCGACCAAGTCGAATCTGTCGCCACGGAGTATTATTATTCAGGGGCCATGGGCATTCTTCCGCTTACTGGATGCGGGTGATGTACTGGCCGCGAGCACAACCTCGGTTGACTATAAGTTTACGGTTGATGGCGGTGACATGGTGTATCGCATTAACTCTGAAGCTGATGTCAATCCGTTTACCCAGCGTTTGTTTAAATCATTCAAACTCTCAGGTAACCTGTATTAATACTCAACAAATTGCGGAGTGCCTTCGGGCACTCCCTGCATTGATTAGGGCAATTTAACGCCATGTCTCCACGACTATTGATTGAAAACACACCCTTCACACTGACAGCCGAACAAGAAGAACTTCATAATCACACCCTGTATCAGGCGGTTAAGAAAGAGATCTATCGCGAGCGTTCTCCTTTCGCAGGCGGCACCGACTGGGAGCTGGTCAAACAGAATAGTGAACAGTTAGCGCAGATCACCGGCCTTGATCTGGCAATGTGCGTCTATTACAGCATTGCTTGTCTCAAGCTGGACGGCTTGCGCGGTTATACCAACGGGCTGGAGCTGATGTATGGTTGTCTGGTCAGTCTGAAAGACGAGATCAAAGAAACCGATAAGTATATCGAGCGTTTATTCCATTGGGCGAATGCACAAGCGTTGATTGAGCTGCAAAACCTCCGCGCCAGTTATGAAATGCTGCGTGAGCTTTACCGTTGTGAACAGTTGTGTGATCGCATCAGCTACTTACTCCAAGCGGAAAGACCGGGTGTGAAAGCTGATTTTGAGTCGATTGGATATCTGATTTTTGAACAGATTGATCGACTGGAAACCTGTTATCAGGTCGCGTTAAAGCGGCGTGAGTTCACCGAAACCGGTCGCCCTGCGGCGGTGGTTCAGGTCTCTCAACCGGGCACGCGCTGGTGGAAGTTGCTGCTGATGTTCGTGTTGGGCGGTGCGATTGCCGGCAGTGGTGTGTACTGGTGGTTGTTGCAGACACTTGGCAGTTGAATGACTTTTCAACGGCATAGGTTAGAACGATTGAAAGCCCCTGATGAAAGGGGCTTTTTTCGTTTTACAGTGTAAATAGTAGGGGATTTGTTGTATTGCTGTAGGTTGTTGTAGCCTCCGGCGTTGCAGTTTGACGCACAATTGCGTTCCTCAATTTCAGAGGTATCGGTGCCCTGTGCGCCAGTTACTCTTGCAAAGATGCAAGCGTAACCAGAAGATCTTTTTTGTTTGGCGGCGTCACACGCTTTCCAGAACCGGCTTTTACGGGCGTCCTGCCCGGAAAAGCCTAACCATTCTTCCATGAATGGTTTTCTTGGTTGAGTGGTTGATTTGAGTTGGGTGAAATCTCTTTAAGGCGAAGCCAACTTGATCGATGCTCTCAGGGTGAAAAATCATGGAAGATTTTTCAGGATTGCCTGAGCAGGATGCGAATCAATCCGACCCTGATTACGCGTGATGGACTCAACCCCGAGGCCTTTTGGGGTACTTTTTCGGCCGTGAAAAAGTACCTGGGGCGCAGTCGGAGATGGTAATGAGATCGAAGAAAGTCATTGCGTCCCAAACTCAGCATCCCCCTTTTACTTTTCCAGCCTTCGGCGTTGCAGTTTGACGCACAATCAGTGTCAGTGATTTCAGAGGCATAGGTGTTCTGTGCGCCAGTTACTCTTGCCAAGATGCAAGCGTAACCAGAAGATCTTTTTTTGTTTGGCTTGGTCACGCGTTGTCCAGAACCAGCTTTTACGGGCGTCCTGCCCGGAAAAGCCTAACCATTCTTCCTTGAATGGTTTTCTTGGTTGAGTGGTTGATTTGAGTTGGGTGAAATCTCTTTAAGGCGAAGCCAACTTGATCGATGCTCTCAGGGTGAAAAATCATGGACGATTTTTCAGGATTGCTTGAGCAGGATGCGAATCAATCCGACCCTGATGACGCGCGCTGAACTTAAACCTAGGCCTTTTGGGGTACATTTTCGGCCTTGAAAAAGTACCTGGGGCGCAGTCGGAGGTGGTAATGAGATCGGAGAAAGTCATTGCGCACCAAACACCTGCATCACAAGTTTTATCTTCCTAGCCTCCGGCTCCCAAATTTGACGCACAATCAGCGTCAGTGATTTCAGAGGCATTGGTGCTCTGTGCGCCAGTTCATCTTTCAGAGATGAAAGACGAACCAGAAAATCTTTTTTTGTTTGGCTTGGTCGCACGATTTCCAGAATCGGCTTTTACGGGCGTCCTGCCCGGAAAAGCCTAACCATTCTTCCATGAATGGTTTTCTTGGTTGAGTGGTTGATTTGAATAAAGTGAAACATTGAATCAACGAAGCTCAACTGATCGATGTGCTCAGGGTAAAATTCATGGATGAATTTTAAGCTTTTCGTGAGCAGGAGCGAATAAAAGCGACCCTGATTACGCGCACCGAACTCAAAAAGATGCTTTTGGTTCCTTTTGACATCCATCAAAAGGAACTGGGGCGCAGTCAGAGATGTCGATGAAATCGAAGAAAGTCATTGCGTCCCAAACCACAGCATTACCATTCCACATACTAAAATACAGTTTAATTACCTCAACCGAGCCTCCCTGTTACTCCCATTCCAAAAATAACCACTTCCCATCAAAACCCCAAATTTAAACATGTTTTATAAATCCATTTGAGTATAATTGTGGGTTCATATGAAAATAACTTTATCAATAAGCATTCACCAATAAAAACAATCACGGCTCAGCCAACAACGTCAATGAACTATCAAACCACTCAAATCTACAACCTGATGATGTACGAATTTGCTCAAGTTGAAGGGGATTTTGCATCTTTAAGTGAGTCAGATGTGAAATCTGTCATACCAGCTGGAATGCGCTTTGCTGATTTTCTCGAACAACTTCACTACGGTCATCAGGTGTTACTGACGGATGTGCCATCGATTCCGTTGCTGATCCGGGATCGGGATGAATGGGGCAATCTATACTGGCGAGTGAATCTTGCGGTTGAGCCTCATCTCGATTTGCTGGCTAACAAGGCTTATACCGCCAGAGTTGAATGGGTCAATCATGGCATTGGTTCAACTTATTCCGGCAGCGTTAACGCTTCTGTTTATACTGAGCCTTATGTCGAACGCGAACCTGTGAAGTTGAGTTTACAAGAGCGATTGATCAGGCAGCGTCAGGAGCGACTACGGGAGCTGGATAAAATCCCACTGCCTTCATCCGCATGGCAGAACGCATTTAACAAACCGCCAGTCAAACCTTCCCGTTTCGCCAAATCTGCGCGAGTGCCGAGCGGTACGTGTGACATCGGTACACAAAGAGAGTCGCTTTCTGCGCTGGGGGATTATGCAGCTTATACACTGGCCGTCGGGCAAGGGGTAAGTGCAGCATCTGGAGAAGCTTTTTTAACGCGTATTGGCGGCGCAGCGCTGGCAGAACTGCCGGGAATGGCGATGAAGATCGTCGGGCGAGCTGGCATTCTTGCTGCATTTGTGCCGAACAAATTAGCGGACAGTACGCTCTACAGCGCTGCTGATATGAGTAATAAAGACACGGTTGAAACCAATATTCGCTTGGGGTTCAATACGGAAGGTCGGATTTACGGCTATCACGTTAATGGGACGAATATCCCTAAGCGTGAGGTAAAACGGGTCGGTGAGCGGTTTGCTGTTGAGTTAGAGCCGGATATCATCATTGAATGGGTGCCGATCAGCGGCGATTTTGGCGGTAAACCGATCCTTGTCAATCCTATCCCGGAGATGGAAAAGTTCGATATCTGGATCCATCCGCAAGCGGATCAAGGCCAAGAATTTGATAACACCTACATCACCCCAATTGCTGATGCAGATCTGCAAGACTATATTCTGACCTTTCCGGTAGAGACTGGGTTACCGCCGTTGTATGTGGTGTATAATTTGACACCTAAAACGCGATTACCACGAACGAATGGACGGTGGATTCAAGGTGTGCCCGGTAATGGGCTATGGCAGTCTGATTTAGATGTAGTCAACAGAGTAACCAACGGTGAGGCAATCCCCTTTAAAAATGGGAGACCGATTTTTGATAAATGGTCAAAAGGTCGTCTTATCTTTGAAAATGGCGTGTTAGACGGGACGAAAGACGATTTCACTAGAGTTTATGATGAAATAGCAAACGCTAAAAATCTTTCTAGTAGTCATGCAGCAAAAACCCTTTTGAGAGATAAAGGATTAACACCTCACCATCATACTTTAACTGAAATACAGCTTATTCCGACGGACTTACATAGTAATATTCCACATATTGGTTCAGCATCAGACATGAGGTCACATAACAAATGATCAACATAGAGAAAAAACTTGAAGAACTCAATGTGATACTAGCTATTGAAGAGGTAAATACCGCGCTTCCACCTATGCCATCTAGTGCGAGCCATATTGTTCGCCACTACAAGAGATCAGTTCTTTTTTCTGAAAATGTCATTTTTAAACCGCAGTACAAAACGAGTTTAGAAGGCAGGAATGGAGATCTGTCATTAGAGGTTCTGTGGGGAATAGAGGATAGTCCTTTTAACATCGAGAAAGCCAACCAAAGTTTGAAAAATTTAGAAGCAGAGAGTGACCTTTACTCAATTGGCGGTAGTTCAGGAAGTAATCATATTTGTGTATCAACGGATGACAATGCTATTTATTTGTTCACGAATGGTATTGATATGACAAGGTTTAAATTATTTGATCATGCTGATGATTTTTTTAATGCCCTGACAATTGAAAAAAGCAGTGGTTCGGACAACTCTCAAGCGGTATCTGTTCAATTGGATTTCTAGACTTAGTCAGCTTGCGGAGGCTGTTCATTCTTGGTGTCATAGCTCGAAGCCGAAGCCTGAGAAAATCATTGGGGAAAGAAATAAAAAAGAACCGCGTCGCATTTTACCTTTGAGTCGTGCTAAAACGATGATAAACGGTGTTTTTTGCTGAGTGCTTCTTTTATGCTAGCGCTATTCATCCACAACGAGTTTCAATACTGCGATTATGAAAACATCCCTCGACCATCTGCCCGAATATAAACAGCGTGAGCTGGCGGACATCTCAACGATTCTGCGCGATACACTGGAAGATTACCTGCAAGGCAAACAGGGCAGTAAGCGTGAGTTTCGCATTCTGAAAATTATTCTGTTCGGCAGCCATGCTAAAGGCAGTTGGGTCAAGGATCCGGTCAATGGTTATATTAGTGATTACGATATTCTGGTGATCGTTAATAAAGCGGCTTTGGTGGAGGATTATGTAGTCTGGCAGCGTGCCGAAGAGCGAATTGATCGTAAAGTGAAATCGGCCCCGTTAGGTTTGATTGTCCACGATTTAAAGGAAGTGAACGAGCGCTTGCAACAGGGTCACTATTTCTTTAAAGATATTCGCGAAGAGGGCATTGAACTATTTGCCGCGACGCCGAAACCACTGGCAATGCCGGGGGATTTGACTGAGGAAGAGCTGCGAGAGATAGCCCGTAAGCATTATGAACAGTGGATAGAGAATGCCGCTGATAGTATTAAAGTTTTCCATTATACTTTTCATGAATCCATGCTTAATGCAGCAGCATTCAACCTGCATCAGGCAACGGAGCGTCTTTTTGCCTGTACATTGCTGACTTGTACTAACTATCTCCCGAAATCCCACAATATCGAGAAACTTGGCAACCTGTGCGCGCAGATTGATCCGGCCTTTGCTGAGATTTTCCCGATGGACAACAAATTTCACCGCCGTAGTTTCCGGCGTCTGCAACGGGCGTATATTGATGCGCGTTATTCAGCGCACTACGAAATCACTGAAGAAGAGTTGAATTATTTGGTGGCAGAGGTGCAGCGGTTGCAGGCGTTAACCGAACAGGTTTGTCGGGGGAGGATAGGGGATTGAGTGTTGTATTTTGGTTCTCTTAGCCTCCGGCTCTCAAATTTGACGCACAATCAGTGTCAGTGATTTCAGAGGCATTGGTGTTCTGTGCGCCAGTTCATCTTTCAGAGATGAAAGACGAACCAGAAAATCTTTTTTGTTTGGCGGCGTCACACGCTTTCCAGAACCGGCTTTTACGGGCGTCCTGCCCGGAAAAGCCTAACCATTCGCTCTCGTTGGCCGCGGGACGTCCAAAACGCTGCACTCATCTGGTTTCCTCTGTACGGGGGTAGGTTCTCCAGAGATTATGTTTTAATTTGATGCTGTATATAAATACAGTAATTTTATGATATTATCGAAGGCTAACAATTAATCACTGGGTAGTAAAATGAAAGAGTTTAAACTGGATAATAATGTGATTCTTCGGTATCAGGATCTTTCTGGAGACGATGTTCCGATTGTATTTATTCATGGACTTGGTTGCGCTTCATCATTTGACTATCCACAAGTAGCATCAGTGAGAAGCTTATCTAATCATCGACGCATTCTCGTTGACTTAATCGGGTCGGGTTACAGTGATAAACCAGAGTTATTTGATTACACGATAGCCAATCATGCTGATTGTATAAAAAAATTATTAAATCATTTACGTCTCGATAATGTTGTCATTTATGGTCACAGCATGGGGGGCGCAGTATCTATCGTGTTAGCTAATCTGCTAAAAGATAAAGTGAATACCCTTATCCTGAGTGAAGCTAATCTTGATGCTGGTGGCGGTTTTTTCAGTAAAAAGATTGCAAGTTTTACTGAAAATGATTTTAAAAATTTCGGATATGCGAATCTTATTAAAGAGAGTGTAGCAAGTGGTAATACTGAATGGGCTGCTGGATTGTCAAATAGTTCACCAATTGCGATTTACAGAAATGCAATATCTTTGATAAATGGTCAAGTGCCAAGCTGGAGACAATTATATTACTCACTTGACTTAGCTAAAACATATATTTTTGGAAGTCATAGTCTGCCAGATTCAGACTATGATGAATTGAATAAAAATAATATTAATGTAGTTGTAGTATCGAATGCCGGACACTCAATGGCATGGGAGAATCCGCAAGAGCTAGCATCAGTCATCGCTAGTTCGATTTAAACAAAAATAACAAACGTATCAATTGTACTAACTCATACACATTCTGACAGTTTAATCGTACACCTACACTCAAAATCTCTGGCTCACTTTTGGACATTAATCCGTTAGAGTAGCTCGCCTAGAATCTTATCGAAGTGAACAGCGCTCATACAACCTCAGATCGCATGGATATTATTTATTTAGATACTTGCATTTCATGTATTCTAAGGAGTTAGCGATCATCTTGCGGCTTTAAATGTTCCATTCCATTGAATATGTAGTCATTCAATATCACACGTTTGAAAAGTAACTTTCGAGTAACTTCAGGGACATCTACTTCGTTACACACGGATTCAAACTCTTGGATAATCGTATTAATTTGCAACCTAATAATTTCTTCTGCTTTTTCAGCCTTAATATTGAAGCTTGGTGCTGCTTTCATACAAAGTGATAACAGAGACAAATTAAAATTTTCGAAGAGCTTCATTCCATGACTCGCCTCTCCACCTGTACGGTTTTGTGGACAAATATCATAAGCAGGTGACAGGGATATTTTATCCCCTTCTACAAAGAAAGCGTGATTGCGAGCATGGTCATCCGTATTGCCGATCAGTACATTAAATACCATCCGTGCAAATAGCTCTTGGCTATCAGAGGCAAAATCGTTGCAATACTGCTTCATAATATTCACTAGGTCTACGTAAGATGCCTCTCTAGCCCATGCTTCATCTAAGCCTAAAACTGTCAGCCCTGACACCATTGAGCGACGACACCATGCCCCCCCAACTAACTCTCTATCAAATCGTTTTACAAGAAGAACATCTTTTCCTAATACTTTTTCGAAAATAACTTCGGCAACATTGAGTCCTGCTAACTTGGCTAGCCTCATGGCTACGTATTCTGATTGTACAACTTCGTAAGTATCATTTGATGCTGAAAACTTAGCAATATACTTAGCTTTACCAGTGATCATCGCTTTCGGACGAGCACCACCGAGCGATGTACCATGCATAAGTGCTCTATCCAAATCCGGCGAGATTTCCTTACCTTGACTGACGATTTCAGACGCTTGGTATAATTCTTCAAGAGTGGCCGCATCAGTAGAACGATCAACATACTCAGTGGCCGATTCTTGAAAGTCGAGAGAACCGATCCGGTCTGAAGCGGAATGCATCAAATACGTCATTTCGTCTAACTCAGCATCGTAGTCTTTGCCCATCAACCGAGAATTAATGACCCTGCGCCCCCAAGCATCAGGAGCTGCATCACGCAAGCACGAGAATATAGGCATACCTTGAACTGGCTCCTTAGTACCAGCAGAAAGCGGTAATTCATTTGAGTAAATTGGCTCTGCATCTGGACGCTTCAAGTAAGACTGACCGTACGTAAAATATTGGCCGGTTTCATCAATAGTGAGTCTACCGGCTACCACAGGCTCTGATTGTCCTCTAAGCCATTTCCAAACGAAGCATTGGTTACTAGAAGTCGTCATCTAAAATTACCTTTTTCCTTCTCACTCGATTAGGCAGCAATGCCTCAAATTTCGCATTTGTTTTACGTTTAATAGCAAACTGGTTTTCATCGGGTTCAAATAAGGAAACGCCTAACACCCAAGCAGTTTCGAAGTAGAGTCCGATACTTACAGACGGATCACCCTTAAGAATCTTTATCATCGTGGGCTTAGATACCCCAACTCGTGAACACAGCTCTTCTACAGTGATTTTCTTTTCCTTACGCTGGATTGTAAGCATAGTGGCGAAATGAGTTAGTGCAGCACTAGCAACAGTGCTAACCTGAGTATTTCCCCTTCCCATAGTAAATTACTCTTTACCATAAATTATATAAGGTAAAGAGTAATTTACCAATCTCTGAATGTCAAAGCGATAGGCCAGAAATAAAGGTAGTAAAATATATTTTACTATAAACCAGTTAAGGTAAATTATATTTTACCGTTCAAATGGTCATTGAAATGACAGTAAATGAACAACAGAGATCCAGTCTGAACTCTCTATTGAGTAATTGCTTTAACACACTTCGGGGCAATAATTAGTTGGGATACACGAAGATTGTTCATTTCAAAAGCTACACAGATGTTACATGAGGTTTTTATTTTGCTTTTACTTTATGTATAACTTATTGAAAGTAATGGGTTAAAGTGTTTTATTGCAACCCCTTAACAGGACGTTCGTTAGCTTGCTTAAAATATGTTAGCTCAGGCTGGCTCGAAGATCAGCAATCGTGATAAATAGTCGGTTTTCTGTATCTTTAAATGCGGTAAACCCATATTGTTCATAAAAGTGTTTTGCGCCGTCTTTTGCATCAACGATAACAACAGGAAACGCGACAGTATCACTGGCAGTCAGTAGTTTGCGAAGAGCGTCGATCAATAACCATTCGCCAAAACCTTTCCCTTGAAAATTGGCATCAACAGCTAAACGAGCAATGAGTCCGCCAGACGTTGATGAGTGGTGCTTTTTCTGTAGTTTATCTGGTAAAGCATTTAGATCAATTGGCGTCATGGTTAAAGTGTAAAATCCAATAATTCTGGATTCATCGTTATCATCTTCCAGAATAAAAGTTCTGGTGTTATCTTTCTTTGCTTGCTGACTCGCCATAACTTTCAGATAGTTATTCAGAGCACTGATACCGCAGTCGAATCGGTTTCTGTTATGTTTAGACTTATCAAGGAGTACCGTATTCATTGTTGAGTCTTATCTTCATAACGTTGAGCCGCAGTTTTCAGTTTTGCATTTGATGTAGCCGGACGGTCGAGTGCATCCATCAATAACATAGCGTCAGCTTGGCTAAGCTTTAGTGTTTCTTCGCGTTCGATAACTTGCATTGCTTTTTCAGTAGCGGCGCTGAGAACGAATGAATTAATACTCGGCATACCGGCAATAGCAGCAGCTTTAGCCAGTAAGTCTTGTGTTTCAACATCGACTCGGGCAGTGATGCGAGGTAGTGTTGCCATAAATAATCTCCCTTTGTGCCAAAATGGCACATCGAATTATGGTATCAAATAGCGAGAAAAGCAACCTGTGTGTCACTTTGGCACATAAACCTAACAAATCACATCAATTGACAGGTATTTTGTAACTGAACTCAGCATTAGCTGCTGCTTGTTGTTTGAGATTTATCATGTTGAAGAAATACAACATGGTGGTGCTATCTATGATGTTGATAATATGAGCGTTGTGGCTCCCAAAATCATAAGAGAACCACTATGGAGATAAGCAATGATACCGTTTAAGAACAGCCTCTCAGAGTATACAGAACGCGCATTTACTCAATTTGTTGAACTTATTTGTGATAATGAATGACCTGAGTCGGAAGAAGATAAACTGGTTCGTCATTGTTGATTGTTCGATGAAGTAATACTTCACTTGATCCAATTAACTACAGAACAGGCGTGCAAGACGGCGATATCTCAGAATTCTGAGTATGGCATTGTGTGTCATGCCTCGAAGCTGGAAGCGGAGACAAATCATAGAGGCAAGAAATAAAAAAGAACCGCGTCGCATTTTACCTTTGAGTCGTGCTAAAACGATGATAAACGGTGTTTTTTGCTGAGTGCTTCTTTTATGCTAGCGCTATTCATCCACAACGAGCCTCAATATTGCGATTATGAAAACATCCCTCGACCATCTGCCTGAATATAAACAGCGTGAGCTGGCGGACATCTCAATGATTCTGCGCGATACACTGGAAGATTATCTGCAAAGTAAGCAGGGCAGTAAGCGTGAGTTCCGCATTCTGAAAATTATTCTGTTCGGCAGCCATGCCAAAGGCAGTTGGGTCAAGGATCCGGTCAATGGTTATATCAGCGATTACGATATTCTGGTGATCGTTAATAAAGCCGCCTTGGTGGAGGATTATGTGGTCTGGCAGCCGGCTGAAGAGCAAATTGATCGTAAAGTGAAATCGGCCCCGTTGGGTTTGATTATCCACGATTTAAAGGAAGTGAACGAACGCTTGCAACAGGGTCACTATTTCTTTAAAGATATTCGCGAAGAGGGCATTGAACTGTTTGCCGCGACGCCGAAACCGTTGGCAATGCCGGGGGATTTGACTGAGGAAGAGCTGCGAGAGATAGCCCGTAAGCATTATGAGCAGTGGTTCAGTAGCGCTTCCCATTCACTGAAGAAATTTTATTTTTCCTTGAAGGAGCTGACTTTGAATGAAGCTTCTTTCGATCTTCATCAGGCAACAGAACGTCTTTTGGCCTGTACACTACTCACTTGTACCAACTACTTGCCGAAGTCTCACAATATCGAGAAACTCGGTAATCTGTGCGCACAGATTGATCCGGCCTTTGCTGAGATTTTCCCGATGGACAACAAATTTCACCGCCGTAGTTTCCGGCGTCTGCAACGGGCGTATATTGATGCGCGTTATTCAGCGCACTACGAAATCACCGAAGAAGAGTTGAATTATTTGGTGGCAGAGGTGCAGCGGTTGCAGGCGTTAACCGAACAGGTTTGTCGGGGGAGGATGGGGGATTGAGTGTTGTATTTTGGTTCTCTTAGCCATCGGCTCTCAGGTTTGACGCACAATCAGCGTCAGTGATTTCAGAGGCATTGGTGTTCTGTGCGCCAGTTACTCTTGCCAAGATGCAAGAGTAACCAGAAAATCTTTTTTGTTTGGCTTGGTCACACGCGTTCCAGAACCGGCTTTTACGGGCGTCCTGCCCGGAAAAGCCTAACCATTCATCCTTGAATGGTTTTCTTGGTTGGGTGGTTGATTTGAATAAAGTGAAACATTGAATCAACGAAGCTCAACTGATCGATGTGCTCAGGGTAAAATTCATGGATGAATTTTAAGCTTTTCGTGAGCAGGAGCGAATAAAAGCGACCCTGATTACGCGCACCGAACTCAAAAAGATGCTTTTGGTTCCTTTTGACATCCATCAAAAGGAACTGGGGCGCAGTCGGAGGTGGTAATGAGATCGGAGAAAGTCATTGCGCACCAAACACCTGCATCACAAGTTTTATCTTCCTAGCCTCCGGCTCTCAGATTTGACGCACAATTGCGTTCCTCAATTTCAGAAACTATGGTGCCCAGTGCGCCAGTTACTCTTGCCAAGATGCAAGAGTAACCAGAAAATCTTTTTTGTTGGGCTTTGGGCGTTAGCTTCTTAACTCACATGACTTGTTCGTTGAGTTAACCAAGCGGACCAAAATAAGCTGGAAAAAAACTGCTCAGCTTCAATGAACCCCGATTCTTCAAGAAGCTTGACTGCTGCTTCATTTGACATAATAGGATCTGCGCCTTTAAGTATTTTCGCCTGCTTACTTTCAACTTCTTCCGGTGAAGCTCCATTTATTCGCCAAAGCTCTCCCCAAGCTTTTAAAAATTGGGGCTTGCTTGCATATGGAAAACGATTTCCAGCCATAATAAAAGGGGCTTTTGGCTTAAGTTTTGCTGCTATATCACTGAGAATCTTTTTCTTTTCATTTATACCGTTTAGGTGGTGTATTACTCCGATTAACATAGCCGCATCAAATTTTTCAATGGTTTCTAGTTCTCTTAAATAGCCCAAATGAAATCTCGTTCTGCTAGTTAGCCCCGCTTTTTCTACTGCATCTATAGAAAGTTGTAACATTGATTCAGAAGGATCTACTGCAGTAAACTTCCATTTTGCCCCTAATTTAGATGCGGCTATAATTTCTTGGGCAGTACCTCCTGCACCAACGACGAGAATATTTGCATCGTTTTCAGCGCCGATAATTGCAGAGAGTAGGCACGCGGACAGGTCGTGACATGCGTCATAACCCGCCAATCCTATTCGGCTTTGAACTGCGTATTCACTTGCTCGCTCGTTATCAAATTTTCTTGCTGACTCGGTCATATGATGAACATCCTTGGTTTAATGAAGCTAACGTCTAATTTAATGGTACATAAACACCACGATTACAAAAAATAAGCGACTTACAACACCAAGAGTACCAGATGTTATATTCATCCATTGAAATTTCTTTCAAACCCTCCCCGTATCAAAGAAGAATTTACAATCTTTCAGGCCAATTTGGGCCTTAATCTTCATCCATACCTTGTTGAAGGTATAAGGGAGTCCATATATTAAACAGCAACATGGCCTAATTGACCCAAATAGTTAATTCGGCTCGATATCCATTCAGCTATTTTCTCTACGTGTTCTTGCGGCATAAAACTATGACGGTAGATATCAAGAATGGCATCTTGCTTGGCACACAAATCTTTAATCATTTTGGTCGCCAGCTTAGGGTTGAGGCCAATATTTTGTGCGAAGATGAGAAAGTCATAGCCGGTGTAGGTACAATGTGACTGATAGCCACTGGTATTGCCATTATCGCCTTCTTCACTAGCGAGCAGAGGTAATGCTAATGGGTTCTCGTTTGCGATGTAGCCTGGATAAGGTGCTATAGATACGTAATCATAGATTGGCGCTAGCCGAATGGCCTCTTGTTCCGGTAGCAGCACACCCATATTTCTAAGGTGCAGGTCATTATTCCCGAGAAAGTAGGCTACGAGTATTCGGTTAAATAACTCTTTCTTAAAGTTTAAGCTGCTGTCTACTTTATTCATTAAGAACTTACAGGCTTGCTCGTAGCTAACGTATCTCTCAGTATCGCCTTTTGTCTTCCCGTACTTGTCACGCACGTCCATTGCGGCATCCAATTGCTCTTGATGAATCGCTTCTTCACCTGCTTTTAAGCGGTCATAGCGCCTAATAATAAATGCGAGTTCACCTGCTTCATTCTGATCATGAAATCGAACTAATCCAAATGGAGGAGTGTCGAAACCGAGGAATTTCATGACTAACATTGTCGCGTGCTCGTTTTCGGCAAGATGAGGAAATTCTTCTGGTGAGGGCTTGAGAATAAATAGCGCTTTATCCGCTACTACCCCTAGCTGATTATCTTCATTGATCGCAAGAGAAAGCTTTGGCTGATAACCGGAAATACTCATGCCTTTTTGTTTCTTTGGCAACTCATTAACAAACTCAGCACGCGAAAAAGGTAATTGAATCTGGAATCTATTCGAACCTAGTAGGGTTTTGATTTCCCCTTTTTTGTACTCGACTTGTTCTCTATTTTGTTCATTGAGCTCATCGAGGCTAATAAGGCTTCTATTGCTCGGATACATGGTCTTCTAATCTCAACAGTTGGACAGCACCAAGTAAATTTTTGCCGTTGGACAAAAGCATACCTAGCGGATCGTTCTCATCAATTTTTTGTAGTTCTGAGTAGCGCTTCTTCAGCCATCCTTCGGGTGCAAGACTCTGGAAAAAAGGGTGTAGCGCTTTACTCTCAAATGGCCCATCTTCTAGGGGCATACTCAGCGATAAGCTACGACCTTTGTAGCTAGGTTCGTATTCGAATGTAAAGCCTTGTTCATTTTGAGACAAAACACCGCAAAACTTTCCGTACAAAAGAACTTTTACTTTTCGATCCATATTTTCATTCCGAGTTCGTTAGCAACGGTTAAAAAGTTCTCTAGTGAAGTCTTACTTGGGTCTTTAAGCATTCGTTTTATCGTTGATCTAGAAATATCCGTCTGCAATTCAAGGTCTTCTAATGAGATAGCTTTCTTTCGTGACTGCATATCATCAATCAGAGTGTCCGTCTCGTAAATTGAGTAACTTGAAATAGGGCGGTTGCTTGAGGCTTCAACATTGCTAAGCATTGCTTCGAAAACTTCGTGAATTTCGGACTCAAGTTTACTTGTAAGATTTCGAAGTTGTAGCACTTTAGGATTCATATTGTTGCCTCTGATGTATCAAATATGAGCCGTATATCGATTTTGTGTAAATATAAGCTCAAAAATAGGCCTTGTAAACCATTGATATGTCATTTTTGACCTTTATACAGTTTTTGGGATTGTAATGGCTCATATTTGAACTTCTAATGCGATTCAATTTGAAAAATTGGAAATTTTATCATCGAGGTATGTGCGTCTACCCTGAAAAAGCATCCGGGGGCGCTTTCAGAGATGCCATTGAAGTTGGGGAAAGTCATTGCGTCCCAAACAACAGACTCACCGTTTATTTCCCCAACCCCGACATCATTCGCCCCCAGAAAATCTACTCATCCACCACCACAATCACGATGAGCTCCCTTGGCCCGTGTGCGCCATAAGCCAGTGTCTGCTGGATATCCGCGGTTTTTGATGGGCCGGAGACTAAAACCACGTTGGTTGGCATCTGTTGGTGCCACTGCTGCGCGATCATCAGCTCCGAGAAACTGTTAAACAGCGTTGATTGACGGATCACGGCTACGTGGCATGGTGGCACCAGTGATAACGTGCGTGGCTGATGGTTATCCGGCCAGAGCACCAGCGCACCGGTATCGGCAATTCCGGCTCGTGCATCGGTCAGCCCGACATCAATGGTGGTGAATAAATCATCTTTCCACTGTTCGATGGTTTGCTGATATTCGGTGATCAGGATGGTTGCCAGCCCTTGGTAAAAATCCTGATGCCATTGTCCGCCGGTGCCGATCGCCGCATGTTGCCAGCCACGTTCTGCGCATAATTGCTCAAGAGTTGCCGTCAGTTGCTGCCGCTCGATAGGGAATACCTGCGCATGGTTGGACTCTAATGCGCTCTGGAAATGGGTCAGCTTTTCCTCGCGACTGAAGTCGTTGGGATGGAAATGCCGGGCAAGTTCTGCCGAGCCATTTTCCAGCGGTGCGGGCTGGGCGGCCTTGAGCCGGTTGAAAATCTGCTGTCTGGCGTTGTTCATGACGACTTACCTCCTTTCTGTGGCTGGTTGGCTCGTTCCTTCATCAATTGATGTAAGGTTTTGGCAGCCGGTTTCGGCGCGGTCCGGCATTGCGTCCACGGACCCAGTTTGGCCGGGATCAAATGGCGCATCTGTCCGGCAAGGCGAGTGCCGATTCGGTAAATGGTCGGGTGGGTCGCCGAATACGCAAAACTGCGCATTGCCAGTTTTTCGGTGGGTTTGTACGCCGACTTCTGGCCGCGCATGGCTTCAAGGCCGGGTTTCGGCGCGTGTTTTGCTTCACGACGCAGGCGCAATAACATGTCGGGAATCGGAATCCGAACCGGGCAGACTTCGCCACAAGCACCGCACAAACTGGAGGCGGTGACCAGATCTTGGGTTGCTTCGAGCCCCATCAGATGCGGGGAAATAATTTTGCCAATCGGACCGGGATAAACCGTGCCGTAGGCATGGCCGCCAATGCGGGTGTAAACCGGACAGTGGTTCATACAGGCACCGCAGCGGATGCATTGCAGCGTTTTGCGTAGCTCTTCATCCCGATAGGCTTGGCTGCGCCCGTTGTCGAGCAGCACCAGATGGACTTCTTGCGGACCGTCTTTCTCACCGGCCTGACGGGGGGAGGTGATCATGTTGAAATAGGTCGTAATCGCCTGACCGGTAGCCGAGCGGGTCAGGGCACTGAATAACGGTGGCACGTCGGTGAGAAATTCCACCACTTTTTCGATCCCGGTGATGGCGATATGGACGTTCGGCACGGTAGTGGACATTCGGCCGTTACCCTCATTTTCCACCAGACACAGAGTGCCGGTTTCAGCGACCGCAAAATTGACACCGGATAAACCGATATCTGCAGTGCGGAACTTTTCCCGCAGCTCGGTACGCCCGGTCTGAATTAAGCGATCCACATCGAGAGTCGGCTGAAAACCGGAGAGGTTATCGCGGAACGTGTCACTGACTTCCTGCTTATTCTTGTGAATCGCGGGCATGATGATATGTGAGGGCTTGTCACCATCGAGCTGAATGATGTACTCACCCATATCACTTTCCAGACAGGTCACGCCGTGCTTGGCCATTTCATGATTGAGTTCAATCTCTTCACTGACCATCGATTTACCCTTGACCATCAGTGACGCCTGATGCTGCGCAGCAATCCCGGCGATAATGGTATTGGCCTGTGCCGCATTGTCGGCCCAATGCACCTGAATACCGTTGTTCTGACAATTGGCTTCCAGTTGTTCCAAGAGTTGCGGCAGTTTACTCAGGCAGCGCTGACGAATCGCTTCCGCCAGATCCCGGGTCTGTTTTTCTTCCTGCGGGTCGGCAAAGGCGGCTTTGCGTTTATCTTTGAGGTAGTCCATCGCACCGCGAAAATTGGCGCGTAGCTGTGGGTCACCCAGTGCCGTTTTGGCCTGTGCATGAAATTGTTGCGGAGAGTCACTCATGAGGATTGCTCCTGTGTCGGCTCAGTGGTGGTTCTTTCCAGTAAGAAGCTCGCCAGATGACGCCCCTGTAGCGTGGCCGGATCGCCTTGCTGATGCTGAAAATCCAGTGCGCCATTGATATTGAGCAGACAGCCCCAGTCGGCACTGACCAGATGATCGGCTTGGGTGGCTTTGATGTGACGGGTTTTATCTTCCACCATCGCTTGAGAAATGTTCGGATGACGCACAGAGAATGTCCCGCCGAAGCCACAACATTCGCTTTCGTAGTCTTGGATTTTCAGCTCAACATGCTCAAGCTGGTTGAGCAGTTGGGTGGCGGTGACATGGACATTCATCTCTCGCCGGGCGGCACAGGAGGTGTGCATCACCACGGAGGTTGCCGGGCCGTGATCCTGCAACTTGACGCGACAGACATGCACCAGAAACTCGGTGAATTCAAACACCCGGTCACAAAAGCGATTGACCATACTTTCCTGTTCGCTGCCTGC
Source organism: Vibrio rhizosphaerae (assembly GCF_024347095.1). Taxonomy (NCBI): domain Bacteria; kingdom Pseudomonadati; phylum Pseudomonadota; class Gammaproteobacteria; order Vibrionales; family Vibrionaceae; genus Vibrio; species Vibrio rhizosphaerae. Next base: position 105,247 of record NZ_AP024904.1, read on the forward strand.
AAACAGGCGACGATAATGGTGATGCATCATGCCTCCGCAAGAGCCGGAGAGCACAATCACCGGATAAGGTTCGGGAAACAGTGCGATTTGACTCAGCGCTACGGATTGCGCTTCATCATCATAGCCGGAAGAATAGGCCGGTTGGCCACAACAGGTCTGTTTTGCAACATAAATCACCTCGATGTTTTGCTGCTTAAGCAGGGTGATGGCATCGAGGCCCGCATTGGGGTCGAACAGATCCACCAGACAAGTCGCGTAGAAATAGACTTTGTCTGGTTTCGCTGGGTAAATTCTCATAAGGTTCTCCAGTGAATGCATGAGTAAATAAGGCCATCACCCTCAAAGAAACACGACGTTGGGGGAGTGTCGGTTGGGAAGAAGAGTGATGGCCAATGGGTAATTTTTATCGTTAACTGTCCGTCAGTTTGTTCTATTTCATCAGCGCGTCTGTGGCATGAAAGCCATAAATCACCAGCAATCCGATCAATCCGGTTACGACGAGATAATAGGCCGTTGGGATAATGGTCTTGCGCAAGGTTGCGCCTTCTCTGCCCAACAGGCCGACAGTCGCTGATGCTGCCACGACGTTGTGAATTGCAATCATGTTGCCCGCAGCCGCCCCGACGGCCTGCAAAGCAATCACAATCACGCTTGAAACCGAGAGTGTGTGCGCCACTTCAAACTGAAACTGACTGAACATCATATTTGAGACGGTATTTGAACCGGCGATAAAAGCACCGAGCGCGCCGACTGTGGCACTTAAAGCCGGAAACGCATTGCCGACCAGCCCGGCAGCGAAATCAGCGGTCGTGACCGGCATACTCGCAAGGTCAGCACCGTTGACGCCGGAGTTGATAAAGATCCGCACCATCGGGATGGTAAAGACCAGTACAAATCCGGCTCCGACCAGTGTTTTACTTGATTCACCGAGTGCGCGGATCATCGGGGCCGGATGTCTGGCCTGAATCAAAACGGCAAGCAGTGCCACGAATACCAGAATGCCTCCGGGTAAATACAAAGGCTGGAATGCGGTGCTGACACCGGCTTCGCCGAGAATATTGCTAAACGAGAGATTGAGGCTCTGTAATAGCGCTTTAAAGGCAGGGCTGACCCGGCTGGCGACCAGAATTACCGCAAGCAACAGGTAAGGTGTCCATGCCAGAGTGAGGCTCATCGGATTCGAGCGGATGCTGTTCAGATCCATTTTCAGCGAGCCGAGCCATTCGCCAGGCCATTCTTGCTCAGGGCGGAAATCCCAGACTGTGCGCGGCACGAGGAAGCCTTTTTTCGCCGCAGTGACCACCACCGCGAGTCCGACTAACCCACCGATCAGCGAGGGGAATTCAGGGCCGAGCAGTGCACCGGTCAGCGCGTAAGGGACAGTGAAAGCCAGTCCGGCAAACAGGGCGAATGGCAGAATGTCTAATCCTTCCGTCCAGCTTTTATTTTTGCCAAAAAAGCGCGTCAACATCATTGCCATCAGTACCGGCATCAGGGTGCCGACTGTGGCATGGATCAGTGCCACACTGGTGGTAATCTGCTGTAGATAGCTCTCCCAGCTGGAACCGTGCGCTGTCAGAAGCTGGCTGATATTGTGGCTGTCGAGCCCTTTACTGACACCGACCAGAATCGGGGTGCCGACCGCACCGAAAGACACGGGGGTCGATTGAATCATCATCCCCATCAGCACCGCTGCCAATGCCGGAAAACCAATCGCAACCAGCAGTGGTGCGGCAATGGCCGCAGGTGTGCCGAAGCCCGATGCCCCTTCAATAAATGACCCGAAGCACCAGGCAATAATAATGGTCTGAATGCGTCGATCCGGAGAGATATCGGTAAAACCGTTTCGGATGACGGTAATGGCACCGCTGTGTTTGAGAGTGTTGAGCAGAAAAATTGCGCCGAAGACAATCCAGAGTACCGAAACGGTTATACCCAGCCCCTGTAGTACCGAGGCTAAGACGCGATTGGCAGACATGTCCCAGACGAATAAGGCAATGACAACGGTCAGGCCGAATGCTATCGGCATCGCTTTTTTGGCGGGCCAGTTCAGGCCGACCAACAAAATTGCGGCGACCACAATCGGAGAAAAAGCAAGTAAGGCGAATAATGTTTCACTCATGGAGGCGACTTCCTTATGCGTAGAATAGAGCCATGGGGCGTGGTGACGTTTCATACGTTGAAACCAAGAGCCACATGGGTAGGGGGTTCTACAATTTGTTTTTATTTATGATGTTATTGTTAATTCAGTGTGAATTTAACGCTTTCTTTTTTTGGGATATACGGAAATAATGAAAATGATTGATTCCTAAAATGACATAATCAAATGAGAGCTGATGATCTGATTTTATTTTCTTCCGTGGTTGAACTGGGTAGTTTTAGTCTGGTGGCTGAGAAAAATAACCTTACTAATTCAGTGGTTAGCAAACGTATTGCGCGTCTGGAAAAAGAAATCGGGGCACAGCTGTTGTACCGGACGACCCGTAAACTGACCCTGACAGAAGCGGGAAAAGCCTTGCTTCAGGGTGCAAAAAATGTGAAGCAAGCCACTCAGGAAGCGTTGGATGCCGTGGCGGGGTACGGCGAAAATCTCAGCGGGCATATCCGCATGTCGGTGCCGACGATTTCCGGTGAGTTGCTGTTAGCCGAGGCCGTTGCTGAGTTCTGTCAGATGCATCCGGGACTGACCGTGGATATGTCGCTGGATAATCGCTTCGTGGATCCGATTGGCGAAGGCTATGACTTGGTGATTCGGACCGGATTACTGGAGGACTCGAGTCTGATTGCACGGCACATTATCGATTCGCAATGGGTGGTATGTGCCACGAGCAGTTATATTGCCCGCGCCGGGATACCGTATCAGCCAGAAGACTTGGTCAATCACAATTGTCTTCAGTATGTCTATCAGACCACCGGTGCCAGTGACTGGGAATTTAAAGGGCCGGATGGCAACTATTTATTAAAAGTCTCGGGGAGTTTTTCCAGTGATAATGCCGTGGCTCTGAGAAAGGCGGCACTGAGCGGCTATGGTATTGCCTATCTGCCGCGCTGTCTGGTTTACCCTGATCTGCAGGACGGGTCATTGATTGATCTCTTCCCGCGGCAAGTCGGCAAAAGGCTGGGGGTTTATGCCATCTATCCGTTCACCCGCCAGCCGCCGAATAAAATTCGGTTGTTGATCGAGCATATCCGCGACAGTTATCTCAAGATTGACTACTATTTTTATTAAATCACGATTAGGTATTCAATTACGATTGATGATGAAATGACGATCAGGGATGTGTGCTTTCAGTACAGCAAGCCATGGATATTTGACTTGCTATGTGAATGATTCCTGCGAATATTATAGCTTTGGTGGATTTTTTATTTGGTAATAAACAATAGGAATCATATGACGGTTGACAATGGATTGTTGAAGAATCGGTTTATTTTTTTACTCGCATTTCTCAGCGGCTTTTGCATTATGTCGGTCGAGCTGATGGGAGGGCGGATTCTGGCCCCTTATTTTGGCAGTAGCATCTATGTGTGGGGCAGTATTATCACCATTTTCATGGTGGCTTTGTCGGCGGGCTATCTGTTGGGCGGACAATGGTCGATGCATGCGCCTTCTTTACGCAAATTCAGTTTACTTTATCTGTGCGGTGCGGTGACTTTGTTGCCGCTGGTGTTCTGGGGCGATACCGTCATGGAACAGGTGTTCATCCGGATCATGGATCCACGGTATGGTTCTCTGGTGGCTGCAATGCTGCTGTTTTTCCTGCCGACGTTGATTTTAGGTATGATCTCGCCTTATTCGATCCGCTTGCTGATCAGTGATTCCGGGCGTAGCGGGCAAGTTGCCGGTAAGCTCTATTTTGTCTCGACCTTGGGCAGCGCACTGGGGACGCTCTTGACGTCGTTCTATCTGGTGCTGTGGTTTGAAGTGAATACGATCCTACTGAGTTTGATTGGGATTTTGTGTGCCGGCGGCGTGATTGCCTTTTATGTCCGGTTTCCCCGGGTGGTTGCAGAGGCTTAAAGTGATGTTGAAAAAGATATTATCGGTGCATATCTGGATGCCCGTTGTGATGTTGTTGATTGGTTTTTCCGCCCAGAGTGAAGTGATCTATACCCAGAAGTCGCTTTATCGGGATATTGCGGTGGTCGAGAAAAACGGTTTGCGCTGCTTGGTGTTTGCGCTGGTGAAAGGTGATAGTGTCCAGACGTGCCAGTATCAGGACGAGCATGACCAGCGGTTGGTCTATTCGTACAGTCAGATGGTGATGGGAGGATTGTTACTCAATCCTCAGCCAACACGGATCCTGTTGATTGGACTGGGCGGCGCCTCGATTCCGAATGTCTTAACGCAGCTCTACCCGGATGCTGAAATGGATATTGTGGAATTGGATCCGGGCGTGGTCAAAGTCGCACGGGATTATTTTCACTTCAAAGAAACCCCGCATACATCGGTGGCTGTCGCGGATGGGCGTGTTTTTGTCAAACGTGCGCTGCTGCGGAAGAAAAAATATGACTTCATCATTCTCGATGCGTTTACCGGTGATTACATTCCGGAGCATTTAATGACCCGGGAGTATCTACAGGAAGTGCAACGACTGATGACCGAAGATGGTGTACTGGTGGCAAATACCTGGTCGTCGAGCCGGCTGTATGCGCATGAATCCGAGACATATCGGCAGGTGTTCGGTCCGTTTTTCAATTTCAAAATCAAACAGGAACAAAATTACGGTAACCGGATCATCATTGTCGGTAATGGCAAACAGGCGCTGCCTTCCCGGCAAGTGATGCAGCAACGGGCGAAATCATTGGCCAAGCCGTTGGCACCGTATAATGTACTGATTGATCGCTATCCGGCACTGATGTCCACCAAAGCGGACTGGGATCGCACTGCCCGTCCTTTAACCGATCAGTATTCACCGGCCAATCTGTTGTGATGTCTTGCCATGCTTGATGTAAAACAGGCAGTCTGTACAGACTGCCTGTTCGTTTTTGGCTTGATGCTAAATCAATCCCAGTGATGACAGCACAAAAACCCCGAGAGTGGTGGTGAACAGCGACAACAAGGTTGTCAGCACAATGATATTGGCGGCGAGTGTTGCGTTGCCACCCATGGCGCGCGCCATCACATAGCTTGCCGCCGCCGCCGGGGCGGAGCTGCATAAATAGATAATTCCCAGTTCTGCGCCCCGGAACCCACAGACCCACGCGCCGAAGGTGATCAGAATCGGACAGGCAAGGAGTTTGAATGCCGTTGCTGACCATGCCGGCGCTTTATCATGATTGAGTTGACGAATATCCAGTGAGCCGCCACCGCAAATCAGAGCTAATGGCAGGGTCATATCGGCGAAATATTGTCCGGCTGTCCCGGCGATATCCGGCAGGGTCAGATTGAGACGGGAGAAAGCGAGCCCTGATAAGATAGCGATAATCAGCGGATTTTTCGTCAGGGTTTTGATCACGATGACCAGTGCTTTCATCCCGGATTGTTTGCCCTTCGGGGTAAGCGTGAACACCGCCTGTACATTAAACAGCAGCGTCAGCGCTGCCACGTAAAGAGCGGCCTGTGCCAAGCCGTCAGACCCATATGCGTTGGTAATTAAAGCCAGCCCGATAATCGCACTATTACCGCGAAACGCGCCTTGAATGATGACGCCTTGATCCGCTGCGCGCTTGAAATAATATTTGACCACCAGTGTGATCAACAGAAAAAAGGCAAAATTAGAGGCAACCCCATACTGCACCAATGAGCCACCACGCGTGATGTCATGTGGTGAGTTGGCAATACTCAGAAAGAGCAGTGCCGGGAGCGTGATCTTAAATACCAGACGCGATGCCACCTCGATAAAATGATCATCAATGAGCTGACTGCGACGGAAATAGATTCCTAAAAAGAGCATCAGGCAGATCGGGCCGGTCACTGACAGAGAAAATTGCAGTTGTTGTAGTAGTAAATCCATAACGCTCCTGATTGAAAAATAAAGCTATGATTCATGCTCTCTGGCATGATGACCACCGAATGGCCGGCCGATGAACGAAATTGGTATCATTTTTACTGGGACAACCGCTTTTATTGACTCGCGTAACAGAACCAAGATATGGGTTATGTCATTAATTGTTATGTCGCTTATTGCTTACTTGATTCAATAATGACTCACAACGGTTTGTCATGGATGGGCGTCTCATTTTGACCTTTTCCATCCGCGTTGTTGAAGTTTTAAAAAAGCCCAAATCAAAAGGAAGTCTAATGAATAAAAACGATAATGTCCCTCTCCCCGCGAATACGAGAGAATGGTTTTTTAACCGTAATAGTATCATCATCCTCGCGGATATCCTGCTGTTTCTGCTGCTTTATTTTAACCTGCCGTTCCAGCCTGATGTGGTGTTGGGGATTAGTCTGCTCGCATTCATTGCGGTGTTATGGTTAACCGAAGCATTGCACGTTACCGTGACTGCCATTCTGGTGCCGGTGATCTCGGTGTTGTTTGGTGTATTTGATACCACCACCGCGCTGAGCTATTTTTCCAATCCGATTATTTATCTGTTTCTGGGGGGCTTTGCGTTAGCCGCAGCCATGCACCGGCAGGGATTGGATAAAGTGGTCGCCGATAAGGTGCTCTTGATGGCGAGAGGCCGAATGAGTGTCGCGGTTTTCATGCTGTTTATCGTCACTGCGGTCATTTCGATGTGGATTAGCAATACTGCAACCACCGCGATGATGCTGCCACTGGTACTGGGTATTCTGAGTAAAGTTGATGCAGACAAAGGCCATAAAACTTATGTGTTCGTGCTGTTAGGGATTGCGTATAGCGCCAGTATCGGTGGGATTGCGACTGTAGTCGGCAGCCCGCCGAATGCGATAGCCGCTGCTCAGGTGGGGTTAACATTTATTGACTGGATGAAGTTTGGTTTGCCCACGTCGATTGCAATGCTGCCGGTGATGATTGTGATTCTCTATTTGTTGCTCAAACCGGATTTGTCCGGCCATTTTGAATTGAACCACGAACCGGTTGACTGGGATAAAGGCAAGGTGGTGACGCTCGGAATCTTTGCGCTGGTGGTGTTCTTCTGGGTGTTCAGTAAACCGATCAACGCGATGCTGGGTGGATTTAAATCGTTTGATACCATCATTGCACTCAGTGCGATTATTCTGGTGAGTTTCGCTCGGGTCGTCCATTGGAAAGATATTGAAAAAACCGCAGACTGGGGGGTGTTGTTACTGTTCGGCGGCGGTATCTGTCTCAGTAATGTTCTCAAGCAGACCGGCACCAGCGTATTTATTGCGCACGAGCTGAGCAGTCTGATTTCGAACCTCGGACTGCTATGGATCGTGGTGATTATCGCAACATTTGTAGTGTTCCTGACCGAGTTCGCCAGTAATACCGCCAGTGCCGCATTGCTGATCCCGGTGTTTGCCAGCGTCGCGGAAGCGTTCGGTGTTTCACCGGTTCTGCTCTCGGTGTTAATTGCGGTCGCGGCATCCTGTGCATTTATGTTACCGGTGGCAACTCCGCCCAACGCGATTGTGTTTGCCTCGGGTCATATTCAGCAGTCGGAGATGATGCGAGCCGGTATCTACTTAAATATCGCCTGTATTATTCTGCTCACGTTGATCGCGGTGTTCTTCTGGTAAGGGGCGCTATCAGACGGATTCCGGCTGATGATTCAGGTCGGCACAGTCAAGGGTGCTGAATGCGCCCTTGATTATACTTCACTCTATTTCAAGTGGTTCTCACTTTAAGCGGTTCTCGTCGTTTGGTGAGAACGCCTGCGTCTCGTTTTAATACTGACTACCTAAGTCCTGATCACTCTGTGAGCCGGTGAGCATACGGGTTAATTCTTCGCAGCGAATGATCTGGCCGTCAGCAACGGTAAAGTGTGCCAGCACTTCAAATATCGCATATGTACCATCTGCTTTCTCTGCCGTCACCTGATGGTGAGTCAAAACCGTATTACCCTCAGAGGCCGCTGCGAGCACCGTGAGCGAGATCTGCTTTGTTTGTTGTTTGAGTAATGCCAGATGATTGATGAAGTGATTGAAATCCAAATGTTCTCCATTCACAACCTGATGATAATGCTCAGAAAAATAGGTTCTGATGATGTGTATTTCATGCTCGGGGTGGGTCATCACGTCTGTTAATGCATGTAGCACTAGTTGGCGAGTATTCATGTTTTTAACCTTTTTGTTGGGGAGTCAAAACAAGATACAGGACAGATCAATGGTATGATTATCGATACTTTGCCATATTATATGGCTAATCGGCCATATGGATGGATATCAACATGATGGATGTCGCCCCTCTCAATCACAGACAACGGCACGAAACGCCGTGGCATGCGCACCCAACCGGCCAGCTTTACTGGTTACAGCGCGGCATGATCATCATTGAAACGGACACCGCCCAATGGCCGATCACACCCGGTTCCGTGGGGTGGATTCCCGAACACTGCTCACACAAGGCGACCATATTAGCTGCGGTGCAGGGGTTCATTCTGCATTTTGATGCGGCGGATGCGGTTGAATTCCCTCAATTACCCGGCGTGTATGGGGTCAACCCTTTTTTGAGCGCTCTGATGGACCGGGCAACGCGTTTAACGGCGGCTGATTATCCACCGGATTATTTCTCGCATTGGCTGGTGTTATTCGGCTATGAACTGATGAGATTGCAGCGGTTGCCTGTCGGATTACCGTTACCTTCAGACCGACGGGCCAGACGCATCGCAGATCAACTGCTCAACAGTCCTTCCACCGATTTGACCCAAGCGCAACTGGCCGCCCACAGCGGCGTGAGTGTGCGCACACTGAGCCGTATTTTTATCCGAGAAACCGGGCTGACGTTTAGCCAATGGCGTCAACAGTCGAAACTGGTCATCTCGCTCAAGTGGTTGCTGGCCGGTTGCACAATCAGCGATGTCGCAGAGCGTAGCGGCTATGGCAATGTCAGCGCCTATATTGAGGTATTCCGGCATCGTTTTGGCGAAACTCCGGGAAAATTTCAGGCAAAGTTGGGTTAGACAGAGGAACTAATTTTTTAAGTGGAGCCTAAAAGATAATAAATATAATTCTGCCATTCCATCTAGTCAGCCTTTAGATCTCAAAGTCAGTACGTTGGCGAAGATGTCCATGAGCTGAGGGAGAAAGATCATTCCCTTTAAACTGTCTTTTCAAATTCTTAGCCGCAACTAAGGTCGAACCTGAACCAAAAAATGGGTCAACCACCATTTCTCCTTCTCTACTACTCTGAGCTATGAGCACTTCAAGAAGGTTTACTGGTTTTTCAGTTGGATATCCTCTATATACCCGCTTATGGGTTAATATATCGGGCACTCCTAAATCATTGAGTTTTCTCTTACCCTTTTCAAAAAATAATATGTACTCATGTCGAGCGCGGTAATGATAGCCCATACCAATACTAACCTTGTCCCAGATGATCGGTTTCCAAAATTTGAATCCGACTTTTTCCGCAATCGGCTTAATGGCAAACATAGTTTCTTGGTCACAGAAAAGGTAAAAATGAGAGTGGTTCTTAAGCACACGATAGATCTCACTAAGTAACTCTTCAAACCTATCGTTAGGGAATATCTCAAACCATTGGTTGCTTGACGACTTACTAACCTTAAGTCGAGTTGTTGTACCAATTTTTCTGTGTTTTTCTAAAGATTCATAAGGGGGATCGGTTATTAATAGATCAACGCTCGCTGTATCGAGCGTTGACAACCATTTAACTGCATCATCTTGGAATAAATTCATCAGATTTCTATACAAGACTACTGCACGTTTTCCCATTCATATAGGTTTGAGATTGCATCCCCCTATCTAGTCGACGACAATCTATACAGTAGCTTTGGTATCCTTCAGGGTTTCGGGCGGTCACTCTAGCAGGTGTTTTACCAAAGGACGATGGATATGGATGGAAAACGTGCTCTAAGCCATTTGCATCAGAACAATGAGGACAGGACTTAAATTTTTGGCCTGTGTGGGGATCTTTCTTATGTATCATCCCTATGTTCAAACTTTTATTACAACAACTGCACGTCATGTAAATTTCCTCTTTAGCATCATTAAATCATTATGATGTCAGATGCTTATAAAGAAAACAGTGAGGAAAGCAACAAAGATCGTTTTAGCTAGATAGTCTTGATAACTATCTAGTCCCTACAGATACAGCACAACATGTTTCTGCTGAATTGCGCTGAGTGAATGAAACCAAGCATTGTCTTCGGGGAATCTGACCGAACTATTTTGCTCTTGCGTCAGACACTGGCCGTAAGCTTTGTCCCATTGAGTGAGTGCTTGAACACTATTGACCCGATGCGCACAACCACCCATCAACAGCATGATGAATAGATAAACAAGGCTATAACGCAGCTTCACTGATACATCTCCAGAATTCTCCTTCTTTTCCGCCAGTATACCAACTCATGGGTTCTGCAACAGAACGGATTCTATAGCGAACGATTTTCGGCACAGAGCCCATAGCATCGCCAAATGTTTGCCAGTCATATTGGTAAATCCAATGCACCAATACCGGGTTTGACAACCTGCTGCCGATTGGCTTTAAATACCTGAAACGGGTGGGGATGAACGGGTGAGTGATGAAATTTTGTGATGAAGCGTTGGGGCCGCCAATTATTGCCTATGCCCATAATTATTCTCACGGGGACGTGGAAGCGCCTCATATTCATCAGTGTGCCCAGTTTTTACATGCTCTCAATGGGGTGATTCGTGTCGATACCCAAGCGGGCGCGTGGGTGGTGACGGCGAATAAAGGGTTGTGGATCCCGGCAGGGGTTTCTCATAGTCTGCGAATTACCGGCGATGTGCGCGTTCGCACACTGTTTGTCGATCCGATGGCGCGGGCCGATCTGCCGAATACCTGTGTGTTATCGACGGTCTCCCCGTTGCTGACCTGCTTAATTGTTGAAGCGGTTGTTCTCCCGGATGTCCGTATGGCAGGCACCCGGGAAGAACGTATTTTTGAATTGATTCTGGACGAATTACGTCGTTTGAATCCCATCGATTTTTATTTGCCTCATCCGAGTTCTGAAGCGTTGATCACGCTCTGCCGCAATCTCTCGGAGCGTCTCTCCCATCCGTGGACGGCTTCTGATGCCGCCAAATCGCTCGGTCAGAGTGAGAGAACGGTATCCCGTCGCTTTCAGCAAGAGTTGGGATTAACCTTTACCGAATGGTTACGTCAGAAGCGTTTGCTCCACGCGTTAGAACTGTTAGCCAGCGGCTGTAGCGTGTTAGATACCGCTTTAGCGATTGGCTATGACAGCCCGAGTGCATTCAGCGCCATGTTTAAAAGCCGCACCGGGTTGTCACCGAGTGAATATTGCCCGCCGATCCTGCCTGTGGCGCGTGAGTGAGCGCGCTGATGTGGATGCCTGACCTAGCTCGCCTGTATGAGCTGTGCATAGGCGTTCAACAATGCCTGGAGTGAGGCTTTGGTGGCATCTTCTTCAATGGCGACGCCAAAAATACTCACATTCGACCTTGCAGACTGCAACTGAACATAACTCGCGGCTTTACTGTGGGTTTGGGTGCCCAGCGTATGTTCGTGGTAATCGACCACATTGGCCTGACAGTCAAATTGCTCCATTAATCCGGTTAATAAGGCCGACATCAAACCGATACCACTGCCGACACAGATGATCTCTTGCTCGCAGTAACGGATCTGTGCCTCAATCTGTTGCCCGTCTGCGGCGGGGTGGGTGTGATAGCGTTGCAGGCTCATCACCGGCTGGTGAACTAAGCCATAAGCGGTGCGGAACAGTTGCCATAACTCGGCAATGTTCATTTCGCGCCCGGTGCTGTCGGTATGCTGTTTGACCCGTTGGCTTAAATCGACCTGAAGCATTTTGGGCAGGTGCAAGCCGTGATTTTGTTGTAGTAACCATGCTGCCCCGCTTTTTCCGGACTGGCTGTTGACCCGAATTACTTCTTCATAAGTGCATCCCAGATCCATCGGGTCGATAGGTAAATAGGGGATATTCCAGTGGCTGGGTGAGGAGCTTTGAGCGTGGGCAAATCCCTTTTTGATTGCATCTTGGTGAGAGCCGGAAAACGCGGTAAACACCAGTCTGCCCGCGTAAGGATGGCGCGGATGCACCGGCAGCTCGTTACACTGTTCGACCAGTTCAACCGTCTGTTGAATGTCGTCGAAGCGTAATTGTGGGTCGATCCCTTGTGAGTAGAGATTTAAAGCCAGTGTCACCAAATCAACATTGCCGGTGCGTTCCCCGTTGCCGAATAAACAGCCTTCGACCCGTGTCGCCCCGGCGAGCATTGCCAGTTCAGCACTGGCCACCCCGGTACCGCGATCATTATGCGGATGGACACTGACAGTGACATGATCCAGAGAATCAAAGTTGTTGATGAAGTGTTCGATTTGATCGGCAAACACATTGGGCGTGTTGCGTTCCACTGTGGTTGGCAGGTTGATAATCAATGGCCGTGACGCACACGGTTGCCATACTGCGGCCACAGCCTGACAGATTTCAAGCGCAAATTCCGGCTCGGTAAAGTTAAATGTTTCCGGTGAGTATTCCAGCGTCCAGAGCGTTTCAGGATGCTGTTGACACAAGTCCCGGATCTGCTGTGCCCCTTTAACTGCCAGTGCTAAAGTGGCTGCTTGATCTTGGTTGAACACTATCTCGCGAAAAGCGGGCGCGGTGGCGTTGTATAAGTGAACAATCGCCTTGGAAGCACCGATCAGCGATTCGATGGTTCGCTCAATCAGATCCGGTCTGGATTGGGTGATGACCTGAATGGTGACATCATCAGGAATCAAGGCGTTGTCGATCAGTTGGCGGACAAAGTCGAAATCTGTTTGAGAGGCGGAGGGAAATGCCACTTCAATTTCTGTGAAGCCACACGCAACCAGATGGTCAAAAAACTTCAGTTTCTTTTCGATATTCATCGGGTTCGCCAGCGATTGATTACCATCTCTTAAATCGGTCGAGCACCAACGGGGAGCTTGTATTAACTGTTTTGACGGCCATGTTCTTTGCGGAAACGGGATCACCGGTGCCGGTGTGTATTTGTCTGCGGGGGTGGCTAACATATTGAATTGATCCATCGGTTTGAAAAAGGAATATTCATGCTAGAAGGGTTGGCTGAGGATATCTCAATAGAAGCTGACAAAAATCGTCGGGTTTTGGACAAAACAGTCACCTCAATTTTTAATTTTCCCAGTCTTCGGCTCTGATTTTTGACGCACAATCAGGCTTATAGATTTCAGAGGCTGGCTCGAATTACGCATATGATAAGTCTTGTCTATATAGACTTGCAGAGCCCCTAGGGTAATGCGACGGGGTTCGGTTTTGTTTTTCTATATGCTTTATCTTTTGGTAGGGTGTGTGTCCTCGTCAGGGGTTCTTTGGCTAAACTGGTCGGTGGTTTTTTATTTTGTCATATCAAGCTAGTCGTTTAGTCTTCGTTGACTCGACCTCGTAAGGCTTTCTTTTGTCCCATCTTCTTTTTAGTATTTATGCGCTTGAGTTTTGATGACCAGGTTGGCTTGGTCGCTCGCCGACGCTTTTGTACCACCATGACGGATTGGATCAGTCCCTTGAGGCGTTCTAATGCATCAAGTCGGTTTTGTTCCTGAGTTCGATAGGTTTGTGATTTGATCACGACAACGCCATCTTTGGTAATTCTAGAATCACTGAGAGCGAGTAATCTTTCTTTGTATACTGAGGGTAAACTCGAACGTTGAATATCAAAACGTAAATGAATGGCTGAGGATACCTTCTGCACATTTTGCCCACCGTTCCCCATGGCTCGGATAGCAGTCATTTCAATTTCCCATTCTGCAAGAATGACCGTATTAGAGATAGTTAACATGCTTTAGGCTTCGCTGATGGCTATTTTATTCGCAATAATATCGTCATTTGAAACGCAACAGTAGCTTTAAATGCGCTTATCCGAGTATTCTCTGCTTCTTGAGTTGTTGTTTCGCGAGATTAAGCCGTTCGGCTGAAGCGACCCTGAGTCTGGGTTTCTTTTCCAGCTTGGTGCTGAGTTTGAGGTATTCCTGCTGAGGCAGAGACAACCGTGTGAGAATATTGGGTAGGCGTTGGTTAATCTCTCCGGTAAAAATAATGCAAAAATTCCCTTTACAATCGAACAGTGTTCAATTAAATTTTATCCATCAATTGAACGCTGTTCAATTAAATTGGAGAATAAGTATGAATAACGCTACCACTGTCAGAGGCTTTGTCACCTTCCTATGGGTTGCCTTCATGAACGCTTTTGTCGATTTAGGCCATAAAATCGTCGTGCAGAATACCCTGTTCAAAACATTGTCAGATCACCAGCAGGTGCTGATGACTGCGATCGTCAATGCACTGATTCTGCTCCCTTTTGTATTACTCTTTACCCCATCCGGCTACCTGTCGGATCGTTATGCAAAAACCAAAGTGATGAAAATCAGCGCCTTATGTGCGGTATTCATCACCCTGATGATTACCCTCTGCTATTATCAGGGCTGGTTTTATGCATCCTTTGCCCTGACGTTTATTCTCGCAGTGCAGAGTGCGCTCTATTCTCCGGCAAAATATGGTTACATCCGAGAGCTGGTCGGCGCAGAAAAACTCAGCAACGGCAACGCCTGGGTTCAGGCGGTTTCAATGATTGCCATTCTTGCTGGGAGCGCCGTCTTTTCCGCACTGTTCGAACTGAAATTATCCCCTGAAACCCCGCTTCAGCCGGGGGCGATTCTTCAGGACATCGCCCCATTAGGCTGGTTACTGGTCATTGGTTCTCTGATCGAGTGTCTGCTGGCTTTCCGCTTACCGGGAAAAGATCACTTACGGGGACACACACCTCAGGATGGCGCCCGGCCTCAGATACAAGAACCCGTATTTATCTGGAAAGATTACATTCTGGGTAAAACGTTAGGCCGGAATCTCACCCTTCTGTTTCAGAAAAAAGCGATTTGGCAATCAGTCATCGGCTTAACCTTGTTTCTTTCGATCAGTCAGGTAATGATTGCTGCTTTCCCAGCCTACGCCAAAAGCCACCTTGCTATGGATAATACCTTTATCATTCAAAGTATTATTGCGATGGCGATTGTCGGTATGATGCTTGGTTCTTCATTTGCTTCAAAACACTCCGTCAATCACATTAATCTGGCACTGATCCCCGCTGGTGCTCTGATTATCTGTGCCGGACTATTTCTGCTGCCACAGGTCACCTCATCGGTTTTGCTTGGCGGTATTTTCCTGACTATCGGTATCGGCGGCTCATTTATGCTGGTCCCGCTCAACGCATTAATTCAGTTCCACGCGAAAGAAGACCAGATCGGTAAAATTCTGGCCGGAAATAATTTCATTCAGAATGTCGGCATGTTGTTATGTTTGGCAGTCACGGTCGCGTTCACAACGCAGGAACTCGATGTCAGCTATATCTTGTGGGGATTATTCGGCCTTGGGGCTTTGGTTGCGTTGGCAGCCATCATTCTGCTACCGGAAGTTCTGGTCCGTTCGGTGATGACCAAATTACTCGGCCGCAAATACCGTCTGCAAGTGTTGGGGTTCAACAATCTGCCGGAAGCCGGTCAGGGAACGCTGCTGCTCGGTAATCATATCAGCTGGCTGGACTGGGCAATTGTGCAGATGGCATCCCCGAGACGTGTACACTTTGTTATGGATCAGACTATCTACCAATGCTGGTATCTCAAATGGCTGTTCGATCTGTTTCAGGTGGTTCCGATTGCTCCCGGCAAAAGCCGTGAAGCATTAAACAAGATAACGGACCTCCTGAATCAGGGTGAAGTGGTCTGTCTGTTTCCTGAAGGTCGTATCAGCTATCTTGGTCAACTGGGAGAATTTAAAAAAGGCTTTGAACGTGCCTGTCAGGATGCCCGTGGTGTGATTATTCCGTTCTATCTGCGCGGGATGTGGGGAAGTTTCTTCTCCCGTTCCAGCAAACGTCTGGCAAAAGTGAGAAAAACCGGGATGAAAAGAGATGTCATTATCGCATTCGGAACCGCGATGGACATCCATTCAACCGCCACGGAAGTGAAACAGAAGGTATTTGAAATGTCCGTCGCAACCTGGAATGAATATGCCGACACGCTGGGAACGCTTCCTGAAGCCTGGATCGCAACGGCGAAAAACCATCCCGGTCAGTGGGCAGTCGCGGACAGCAACGGTCAACCAATCACACATAGCCGCTTTCTGGTCGGCAGTCTGCTGCTCAAGCGTAAACTTCAGCATCTGCCGGGACAGAATTTAGGCTTGCTGGTCCCGACTTCCAGTGCCGGGCTAATGAGTAATCTGGCAGCGATGATGGCGGGGAAAACCGTAGTCAATCTCAATTACACGGCTTCAGCGGAAGCGCTGCGCAGTGCAAAACACAATGCGGCAGTGGAAAGTATCGTCACTTCCAGACGCTTTCTCGCCAGACTGGAAAAACGCGGCATTGACTGCCAGACCCTCCTTGACGGCTGTCGTGTACTTTATCTGGAAGATTTCAAAGCCAGTCTCGGCCGGCCCGCACAACTGATGATGTTATTGGCGGTCAAAACACTGCCTGCCAGTTGGATTAGCCGATTACTCTGTCAGCAACAACAACGGGAAGATACCGCGGCAATCCTGTTCTCTTCGGGAAGTGAAGGCGTGCCAAAAGGCGTCATGCTCAGCCACAAAAATATTCTGGCCAATTTACGTCAGGTTTCGGATGTGCTGAATATCCGCAGCAACGATAAAATCATGGCGACCCTGCCACTATTCCACGCATTTGGTCTGACAGTCACCGGCATGTTACCGCTGATTGAAGGGATTCCGGTCATCTGCCACCCGGATCCGACCGATAGCCTGAATATTGCCCGTTCAGTCGCCAAATATGAAGCCACCCTGATGTGTGCAACCTCGACATTTTTAGGCATGTATCAGCGTAACCGTCGCATCAATCCCATGATGTTCAACTCACTCAGAGCTGTGGTATCCGGTGCTGAAAAATTAGACGCGAAGATCAAAGCCGCATTCCAGCAGAAATTTATGGTGCCTGTCCTCGAAGGCTACGGTACCACCGAAACCACGCCGGTTGCCAGCGTCAACCTGCCGGGGCATCTGGTTCGTCGTGAAGGCTTTATTCAGGAAGCCGCCCGTGAAGGAACCGTTGGTCTGGCACTTCCCGGAACCACATTTAAGATCGTGGATCCTGTGACACTGATGCCGTTACCTGCCGGTGAAGACGGACTGATCCTGATCGGTGGCGCTCAGATCATGCAGGGCTATCTCAATGACCCGGATAAAACGGCCGAAGTTGTCGTCGAACTGGACGGCCAACGTTGGTACAAAACCGGAGACAAAGGTCATCTGGATAGTGACGGCTATTTAACTATCGTTGATCGTTATTCACGCTTCGCCAAACTGGGTGGCGAGATGGTAAGTCTTGGGGCTGTTGAACAGTGTGCCCGTGAACTGCTCGATCAACCGGAATCCGGACTGGTTGCCGTGAATCTGCCGGATGAGAAGAAAGGAGAACAGATCATTATGCTAGTTGATCTGAATTTAGAACCGGCTGAAGTGAAAAAAATCCTGATCCAGAAAGGAATGCCGTCTCTGATGCTGCCAAATAAAATCATGCAAGTCGCCAATATTCCCCTCCTGGGCAGCGGCAAGCTCGATTTCTCCGCCGCAAAAAATCTGGCACTGGCGCAAATAGGATAAATAGCACAAAACGTCAAATAGATAGGTGAACATAATGAAAATAAAAAAAATCAAAGAATTAGAATACATTTCAGACATGGCTGATCTCGCTGTCCTTGCACTGTCTTCAATCTTGCTGGCTGACTATAAAGGCGTGTCTGCTTTGCAAAAAGGGATTATCGAGATCAGTAGAAAAGCAGAACAGCTGATAGAACAGGAAACTTGCATGGAACAGGAGATATAACAAATATCCAGAAGAGAATAAGCAGGACACGCACCTCAAGGAATGGATTTACTTCTGGTGTGTGTCCTCGTAATATCAAAGTATGGGCCCCACTCATCAGAGTTATTACCTCTATAATGGAAAGAGTTCAACCCGACAGCATAGTTACTACCAAGCCACGCTCCGTCACCATTGCCACTGCGCATAGGGTTACCGCGCATTTCAACGACCCCACCGGTAATCTGACCCTAGGGGAGGCAGGGGGAGAAGAGGATTGCCAAACCCGGTCTGCTGTTAACTGATATCTTGTCCGTTGCTGGCAATGACTTTTTTGTACCAGTAGAACGATTTTTTCGGTGTCCGGTTCAAGGTGCCTTGGCCTAAATTGTCACGATCAACATAGATGAAACCATAGCGCTTACTCATTTCGCCGGTGGATGCCGCCACTAAATCGATGCAGCCCCACGGGGTAAAGCCCATTAACGGCACGCCATCGTGCATGGCATCACTCATGGCCTGAATGTGCTGGCGCAGATAGTCAATCCGGTAGTCATCGTTGATGTTGCCGGTTTCATCCGGGGTATCTTTGGCACCTAAACCGTTTTCGACCAAAAAGAGCGGTTTCTGGTAGCGGTCATACAGGGTATTCATGGTAATTCTCAGTCCGAGCGGGTCGATCACCCAGCCCCAGTCGCTGGCGGGTAAATGCGGGTTGCGAATCGACTTCACCACGTTGGCGGCACTGGTGTTACCGTCATTCATATCGGCAGATGCACAGCGCGAGGCGTAGTAACTAAAGGAGATGAAATCGACGGTATGTTTGAGAATCTCAAAATCTTCGGCTTCGGTTTGCAGTTGTACCCCTTTTTTCTCGAAGACCTGCTGGCTGTAGGCCGGGTAATAACCGCGAGACTGAACATCGATAAAGAATAAATTTTCGCGGTCTTTCTCCATCGCGATAAAGACATCTTGTGGCTTGCAAGAATAAGGGTAGAAGTTACCCCCGGCGAGCATACAGCCGACTTGGTTTTGCGGGTCAACTTCATGGGCGATTTTGGTCGCCAGTGCGCTGGCAACCAGCTCATGGTGCGCCGCTTGGTATTTGACCTGATCGTGGTTTTCACCTTCTTGGAACAATAATCCGGCCCCCGAGAACGGGCTGGCCAGTAAGATATTGATCTCATTGAAGGTCAGCCAGTATTTGACCAGACCGCGGTAGTGTTCGAAACAGGTGCGGGCATAACGCGTAAAGAACGCAATCATCTTGCGATTACGCCATGAGCCATACTGGGTGACCAGATTCATCGGTACATCAAAGTGGCATAACGTCACCAAGGGTTCGATGCCATACTTGTGGCATTCCTGAAAGACGTTTCGGTAGAAATCTAAGCCGGCTTGATTTGGTTCGGCATCATCGCCATTGGGGAAGATACGGCTCCATGCAATGGAGAGGCGGAACACTTTTAACCCCATTTCCGCCAGCAGGGCAATATCTTCACGGTAGCGGTGATAGAAATCGATGGCATGATGGCTGGGATAGAATTCATCCTCACTGAGTGTGACGCTGGAGACTTGCCCCAGTTTAATCGGCAGCCGGTTTTCACCGTATGGGATCATATCCACGGTGGTTAATCCTTTACCGTCCGCAAGGTAGGCCCCTTCAGACTGGTTGGCGGCAATCGCGCCTCCCCAGAGAAAATCTGGTGGAAAATGCAGATCAGACATGTGTTTCCTCTTCAATGATCCAAGCCATCCGGATGCACAGATGACTTGAATCGCTTTAATACGGTTTAAGCGGTTGCTTGGGGTGATGTCACTTTGCCATTGTCAGACGGGCTGGCCGCAGATTGTGGCTCAGTGCTGACCATCTGGTCATCATCGACTTGCGGGTCATCTTCAAAGCCGAGTACCAGCGTCAGAATGAACGACAACACAATCGCAAGAGCAATCAGCCCAAACACCCACACAATACTCATCGGGTCGTTGACATCAAAGAACTGCACGCTGGTAAACAGGCTCGGTGACGCCATTGAGTGACTGGCTAAGCCGCCCATTCCGGCGAGTGCTCCGACGACGAATCCTGTAATCATGGTCGCAATCAGTGGCCGTTTCAAGCGGACGAGGACCCCATACAGCGCCGGTTCAGAGATCCCGGCAAAAATAGCAGAAGCGCCGGCTGCGAGTGCGGTCTGTCTGAGTGCGGTGCTCTTGGTTTTATAGGCGACGGCTAAACATGCGCCGCCCATGCCTAAATTCGCGCCGATTTCAGACGGCATCACCATACCTTCACGACCTGTTTCAGCAATGGTTTGGATAATGGTCGGGGTAAACACGCGGTGCATCCCGGTGAGCACCAATAGCGGCCATAATGCCCCCATAATTGCCACAGATAACCAGCCGAGTGTGCCGTGAATGGTATACACTACCGCTGAAATAGCCGTCCCGATCCAGATGCCGACCGGGCCAATGATCACAATCGCAATCGGTGCGGCAATCAATACGATCAGCATCGGCTTGAGGAAGTTTTTGGTTACCACCGGCGTAATCCGGTCTACCCAGCGTTCAATGTATGATAACACCCAAGTCATCACCAGTGCCGGAATGAC
Source organism: Vibrio rhizosphaerae (assembly GCF_024347095.1). Classification (NCBI taxonomy): domain Bacteria; kingdom Pseudomonadati; phylum Pseudomonadota; class Gammaproteobacteria; order Vibrionales; family Vibrionaceae; genus Vibrio; species Vibrio rhizosphaerae. Next base: position 125,734 of record NZ_AP024904.1, read on the forward strand.
GGTGTAGGTGTATTTCACCGCAGTAATCGAAACCCCGAACAGATCAACTTGCTGGCCTTGTGCTGCCTGAGCCATTAAGTTGATAAAGTTGGGATGAATCAGCACCCCGGCTATTGCAATCGCCAAGGACATATTGGTTTTGAATTTGATTGAGGCGGAAGCAGCAACCATCACTGGCAGGAAGAAGAATGCCCCGTCACCGATAGCTTTGAGAATGATCAATGTCGAAGCGTTCGGCTCAACCCAACCGCTCATTTCTAACACCATCGCTAACAGCTTGACCATCGATCCGCCGATAATCGCCGGAATGAGCGGCGACATGGTGCCGACAAGGGCATCGAGCATTTTTGCGCCGATAACTTTGGCAGTCAGTTTCTGTTTGTTCTCTGTTGCAGAAGGAGCGGTGGGAGATGTGCCATCAAGGTCAATCAATGCCATGACTTCTTTGTATGCAACGGCCACTTCGTTACCGATGATCACTTGTACTTTATCGCCGTTATCCACAACACCCATGACACCTTGGGTTGCTTTGAGTTGCGCGATATCAACCAAGCTCGCGTCGTTGAGCACAAAACGTAGTCGTGTCATACAGTGGGTCAGGGCGGAGACGTTGTCTTTTCCTCCCACGTTGGTCACAACGGATTGAGCGATTGTTTTGTAATTATTGGACATTTGAATCTCCCGGAAACTCTTCCCTGCCATGTTCATTGATGATTCGAGCCGCTTGTGGATCGCACAAGTTCAGCAGAAAAAAACGCATTTATTTTGTTATTGGATGAGTTGCGTAAGTGGCTTTACACTGATTTAAGTTACGGGTAACATGTTACCGGTAAACTTGGTTGGGTAAACCCTAATTTACAAGTGAATTTTAAAAATGGGATCACGCGCAAGTTTGTTATGAGGATTGAATATGTCAGGTAGTAGTATCGTCGTGATGGGGGTTTGTGGCTGTGGGAAAAGCACCGTTGGTGCGCGGCTGGCAAACCGACTCGGACGTAAATTTATTGATGGCGACGATCTTCACCCCAGAGCCAACATTCAGAAGATGGCAGCAGGGCAACCGTTAGACGATACTGACCGTCAGCCGTGGCTGGAAAGAATTCGCGATGCCGCCTATAGCCTCGAGAGTAAAAATGAACACGGTGTATTGGTCTGTTCGGCATTGAAAAAAGCATATCGTGAGCAAATCCGGGAAGGGAACCACAATGTGACATTTGTCTTTCTCGATGGTGATATGGATCTGATTCTAACGCGGATGCGTCAGCGGCAAGGGCATTTCATGAAAGAAAATATGGTAAAAAGTCAGTTTGATACGCTGGAGCGACCGGATCACGAACCTCAGACATTTATTGTCAGTATTGAAGGCAGTATTGAACAAGTGGTCGAGCGGATTGTTGCTGCACTTGAGGCGGCGTAACGCGCTGAATGAGAGATGCCTTCGTTTAAATACTTTCCCCTTCGCGAATGATATAGCCCATATCAATAATGGGCTGCGCGATGGGTTCATTTTTGAGCCTTGCGATGATGAGTTCAGCGCTTTTCTGACCGATATCAAAGCGGGGCGTATCGACACTGGTGATTTGGGGGCGAATCGTTTTCCCGATATCCAACGCGTTATATCCCACAATCGACAGTTGCTCAGGAACTTTGATACCACGCTGTTGCGCGGCAAATAAGGTGCCGATGGCGATATCGTCGTTGGTACAAAACACACCATCCAGATCTGGATATTGCCGGAGAGCCCGTTCAAGTAAATTTTCTGCCAGTGAGAAGCTAGAGTGCTCACTGGTGAGAATATGTCTGGTGGTCAGCCCGGCTTCTTGCATGGCTTTGTCATAGCCAAGCATCCGCAAATGGGTTCGGGTATCCAGACGGGCCCCGAAGTAAGCGATCGAGCGTTTTCCCGCGGCAATCATCCGCCGTACGACCTGATAAGAGGCATCCAGATGATCCAATCCGACCACCATATCAATCGGAGCCGGGGGAAGCTCCATGGTTTCAACCACAGGGACGCCGGCATTGTGGATCATCTGTAAGGTTCTTGGGGTGTGATTGCTGGCGGTGAGAATTAACCCGTCCACCTGATAGGAGAGCAGCGAGGCGATTTTGCGTTCTTCTTCTTGTTCGTCATAACCAAAGTGAGCCAAAAGTGTTTCATAGCCATTGGCTTTGGTCACATTTTCGACCCCTTGCATAAACGACGCGAAAATCTGGTTCGACAATGAAGGCAGCAACACGCCAATGGCATTACTGGAAGCGCGAGATAACATGGCTGGTGCCCGGTTTTCGATGTAACCGAGCTGTTCAATCACCGCAGCGATTTTTTCTTGAGTCTTTTTTGCCACTGATTCGGGATTTCGCATGTAGCGGGAGACGGTCATTTTCGTTACGCCGACCGCATCGGCTACGTCTTGTAAGGTGGTGCGGCTCTTTTTCGGTTTTGGGGGCATAACAGTTGCTTTGGTCATCGTGTTTTGGTCAGCCTAGCGAAGTCAATTATCCGCTTTCATCGGTTTCAGGTTTCAATCGGGAGTCATCTTACCCTGCGTTTGCTTGTGATAGAAGTACTGGTGGTTGAGAACGCTATCTTAATCATTCTTCCATCAATGATTTTCTTTGTTGAGTGGTTGATTTGAATTGAATTCGCTTGATTTCAGGCACTCTGAACATTTACTCAACGGTAATTTCCACTCGTTCTTTTCCTCGTCCCGGGTTTTTTCGTCGTAATTTGATCTTGCCAACCTCAGACGTTCTGCGGATATGCGTGCCGCCGCAGGGGACTTCGGAGAATCCGTCAATTTTCCAATATCTGCGCTCTTGACTGATATCGGAAAAGCGACTTTCAATGGCAAGATCAGCATCAATGATTGCTTGCACTTGCTTTTCTATCTCTTCAGCTAATTTTCCAATATTGCCGTCATAATAAAAATCGATCCTGCTTTTGTCTGCGGCAATATGTGCCCCTATTTTTTCGATGGTGAGCTGCTGATAAAAACATTCAAGGACCAACTCAGCAGCAAAGTGAAGCTTCATCAGCGCATATCTTCGGGGCCAGTTGATTTGTGTGATGACACTGTCTCCAACGGAGAAAGACGGGGCAGACTTGAGAGTATAAAAAATCCGTTTGCCTGCTTTCTCGGCATGAACAACTTCAATGCCACCGATGGTGCCGTGATCGCTTTCCTGACCGCCTGATTCTGCATAAAAGATCGTTTCGGACAATTCAATCATTTGACCATCGATATTCGTCACGTAAGAGGTTAATTCTGATTGATAGGGGTTTTCCCAGAATATTTTCTTAGTCATGATTTACCTTCTAAAATCCATTTCTAAATAAAACCAATGATGATGCCTTTGTTATCGCAATTGAGTCAGTAATTCGCCGTCGGATAATAAATAATGTTGTGGAAAATGACGCGATCATTACCAATATTTTATATGCATTCAGTTGTGTTTCATTAAACCGAATCCCTTGTCCTTCCCTCAAAACATGTCAGGCGTCATCACAGTGAATCGCCATTCGACCCGTCACGCTGTTTGATCTAAAGTTAGCCCCTTTTCGTGTCTTATGCGACGTAAGTTTTGGCTTACAGCTTGGTTTATTTTACATGCTAATTGTCAATAGAATAATTAATTCTCATCCAATATGTTTTAAATAGTTATGCTCATCAAATGAGACGTTAGTGCATTGTTCATTATTTCTGTCAGAATAATACAGGCCGTGTCTGGTTAAAAAATACAGGAGAAGAATGGACAAGATCATCGCATTAATTAAACGAGATCCGTTAAGAGTCGCGGCACTCGAATATGTGTTTGAGTTGGGCCTACCGCAATGTTATATCGCAGCGGGTTTCGTCCGGAATTTAGTTTGGGACTCACTACATCATTTCAAATCAGCAACGCCCTTAAATGATGTGGATGTGATCTACTTTGATCCTGATGAGTCTGATTCTCACGCCTATTTGAAATACGAAGCACAGCTAAGAGGTTGTATGCCTCAGCTGAACTGGCAAGTGCGTAATCAAGCGACAATGCACGAGCGTAATGGTGACCAACCTTACCAAAGTTCAGTGGATGCGATGCGTTATTGGCCGGAAAAAGAAACGGCAGTTGCAGTTCGTCAAACCGGTCTCAATCAATATGAACTTGTTGCTGTGTTTGGGGTTGGATCTCTAGTGAGAGGATGTATCACGCATAACCCTAAAAGGTCACGAACAATCTTTGAAACTCGTGTTCATTCAAAAGGCTGGTTAGTTCGATGGCCTTGTTTGAAAATTGCGCCCTAATAAAAATCTCAATGGATGCCTTGCCATGTTACATACCCCTCGCATCGATTCCTATAGCGCTACAATCGCTTCTATCTCGATTTGCAGATCTGGGTGAATGAATTGTGACACCTCAACCAGAGAGCAAGCTGGGAGGTGTCCTTCATAGAATTCAAACAACTGTTCCCGAATGGTTGCTAACTGGCTGATATCACGGACAAAGATTGTCAGTTTGACCAGATCACTTTTTAAGCGCTGCTCACAATTCAAAATTGTTGCGATTTGATTCAGGATCGCCTGACTTTGTTGCGGCAGATCCGATGATTGCGCCTTTGTGCCATACGCAGTCAACCCTGATATATACAGGGTTTGATTATGTTTGGTTGCGTGAACGTAAGGACCGGCAATTTGCGGTAATCCTTCATAATGAATTCTTTCGACCATTTTTCCTCTTCAAACTTAAGCCCAAATGCTAAATCACTTGTTCAAGTGACATGGTGGAACAAAACCGATTAGAGATAGGTGAAAATCTCAACAAAAAAGAAGCGAGTCAACAATGAGAAAAAGAATGTCCAACAAGTGTTACCTTGCCTCTATTTTTGCCATTAAAGGTATAGAAAAAAACACGGATGGACTACGTTTTATATGGTACGCGTATGTTTTGTTTGTTTTTGTTTTGAATGGTGTTGTGATTCATCAAAGTATGACGATCATCATTGTTATGTGTCGGAAATAGGCAGATAAAGTTAAGACACTTTTTCATATGAAAATATATCGTCACTGAACAGATGCTCATTAGGGAATATGTTTCATCACCTCAGTTAAACAAGGTGTGTTTATGTTTAAAAATCTATCATTAAAAAATAAATTAGCAATATCTGCCAGCATTGCCATTGTTGTTGGCTGCATATTGGTCGAGATCATTTCATTTAATGCCTCCTTGGATCGATTATCCGTTTCGGTCGAACAGCGCTTACGAAGTACCAGTGCTTCTTATAATCAATATGTGGCTGACTGGCTTAAGGCGAAAGAACTGGCTTTGACTTCTCTGTCTGAAGAAATTCAGGAAGGGGCTATTGTCGCTCATTTGAAGCAGATGAAACGATCTGCGGGGTTTGAGAATGTATTTCTCGCCTATCCTGACGGCAGTCAGAAAAATGCCAATGGCGTCGTGTTACCACCGGGCAATAATGATCCCAGAAAATGGGGCTGGTATATCAATGCGAAGAAAAATCCGGATAAAGTGTTTATGGATAACCCGACGGTTGCCGCAGCCACCGGCAAGAATGTCGTATCGATGGGGAAGGCTGTGAATCTGTTTGGTTCTGAGTTGGTCCTGGGGATTGATATTGAGCTGAATGACATTCTCAATAGCCTGAAGCAGGTAATTCTACCGGGTGATGGCTATATGTTTATCGCCAATAAGACCGGGCATATCTTCACTCATCAGGATGTTTCTTTACTGAATCAGCCAATTGATAAGCTGGGGATTCCTTTTGCGGATGTGCAGAGTATTGTCCGCTCGGGTCAAGATGAAGTGATTGATATTCAGGGTAAAAAGTATGTGGTCTATGCCCGGGCGATTCAAGGCAGTGATCTGATTACAGTGGCGGTGATTGAGCAGCAGTCTTTGGTCAAGCCACTTTATAATACCTTGTATAGTCAGCTTGCAGTCACTGGGGTGCTGGTCTTGCTCGGTGTCGCTTTGTTTAACTGGATTTGTAATATTTTGTTCCGTCCGTTGAAGCATGTGGCTGAAGCATTGGAGCAAATTGCAGGCGGCAGCGGTGATTTGACGCAGCGTATAGAGATCCGCAGCAATGATGAAGTGGGGAGAGTGGCACATGGATTTAATACTTTCGTGGATAGTCTGCAACAGTTAATTGGTCATATTCGTCAGCAATCCGACGCATTGACCGTGATGTCGCAGAAGAGTACTGAACGGGTCAATCAGACCGCAGAGGAGCTTGCGGTTCAGCAGCAGGAAATCACCCTGGTTGCAACTGCCGTGACGGAGATGGCTTCTGCAACTCAGGAAATTGCCTCTCATGCCGAACAGACGGCTCACTCAGCGCAGAGTTCTTCTGAGAGTACGCAACACGGGCATCAGTTGGTCATGAATACCAGAAAATCGATCAACCACCTGGCGAGTGAAGTGACCCAAGCCAGCTCAGTGATTTCTGAGCTCGATCAGCACTCAGCGGAAATTTCAGCGGTGCTGAGCACCATTCAGGGAATCGCTGAACAAACCAATCTGTTAGCCTTGAATGCAGCGATTGAGGCGGCTCGTGCCGGAGAGCAGGGCCGTGGATTTGCGGTGGTGGCGGATGAAGTTCGAATGCTTTCTCAGCGGACACACACTTCAACCGAAGAGATTAAATCCACCATTCAAACCCTGCAGGAAATGACCAAAAGAGCGGTCGGTTTCATGGAAAATAGTGCCAAACTGGCCGAAAGCTCAGTTCAGGATGCCGACCATGCCAGTCAGGCTTTAGAGGAAATTCTGACGGCTGTCGGTCTGATTAGTGATATGGCGACGCAGATTGCCACCGCAGCAGAAGAGCAGACCCATGTGACCGGTGAGATTACTCAAAATATAACCGCGATTAAAGATGTGACTGAGGGATTAGCCAGTGGCGCTGAATCTGGGTTGCATCAGACCAATGAAATGAAAGATCAGGCCATCGCCCTGAATTCGAAAGTGGCGACGTTTAAGTTGGACTAAAGTTACGATTGCAGCCTGAAAAAAACCACATGGGTCTCCATGTGGTTTTTTTGTTCAGAGAGCGCCGCTGATGGCCAATGTCTGTGGTAACGATTCAGTGAAGACCTCAGCAGGGTTTCAGTACGATAACAGCGTGATGATTACACCGATGAGTCCACCGAATACACCGCCCCAAATCACCAGCCAGCCAAGATGCTCTTTAATCATTTTCTGCACCATCTCTTTGACCAGTTGTGGTGTTAACTCACTGAGCCGCTGGTCGATAATCTGTTCGATATTCTGACGGATATCTGCTTTCATCGTCTCGGATTCTAACTGCTCTTTCAGGGCGTTTTGTACTGAATCACTGTGGCTAATCTCAACCATGGCCTGTTGCATTTTCTCGACAAAAGGTTGTTTGAGCGGTTGTAGCGCATCGGTGCCGCCAAACATAGCCAGCATACCGCCGAACGAGGATTGAGCAATGGTTTCAACTAATGCATCAAATGTCGGATTAAAATCGACCTGTGCAATGACGGGTTCGAGGCTAAGCTGACGGGTTTGGTTGAATTCTTGATCGAGGAATTTATCAATATTGGTGTCGGTAAAAAACTGTTCCATCATCAGTGATTTGATCGCAGAGCGAAATGCATCAAAGCGTTTAGGAATGACACCTGAGCCGTACAATCCGGGGACTTTCTCGAAGAGCATATGAATGGCGAGCCAGTTGGTGATCGCCCCGGAAAAGGCAAAGAGTCCCGCAGTGAATAAAATATCTTCGTTTAGTTGATAGCCTGCAATCATACAGAGAATCGCAATCAGATTGGTATAAAGGCTTTTGTTGATCATAAGGGTGTCTCATCTCCTGAAAATCTCGAAACAGGCGGATTTTAGAAGAAAAACAGTGTTTTTAGAAGAAAAGGATTGCGTTTAAATAACAAACATCATTTTCAGGCGGAAGTTGTCTGGAAGGCCTCCGGTTGTCGTCATACCGGTTGAAACTGGCGTCTGGGCCTCAGGGAGCGGATGACATGGCCACAATTGTGGCTCATGTCTTTGATTTATATATAACCGATAAGCTTATGTGTAACCGATAAGTTGATTTGGAACCGAGCCGTTATTTACAAGCGATCCGTTATTTACAACCAATCCGTTATTTACAACCAATGAAGCCACCGGTCTGATGTTCCCATAGATGTGCGTAAATCCCCTGCTTGGCGAGTAACGCTTGATGGCTGCCTTCTTCGACAATTTTGCCCTGATCAAGCACGATCAGGCGATCCATGGCTGCAATCGTGGAAAGTCGGTGAGCAATCGCAATGACGGTTTTCCCTTCCATCAGTTCATTGAGACTTTCCTGAATCGCTGCTTCGACTTCTGAATCGAGTGCTGAGGTTGCTTCATCGAGAATCAGAATCGGCGCGTTTTTCAGCAGTACCCGTGTGATCGCAATCCGCTGGCGCTGGCCGCCAGAGAGTTTGATCCCCCGTTCTCCGACTTGCGCATCGTATCCCCGGTTGCCGTGTGGGTCTGAGAGGGTTTCAATAAACTCATGGGCATGCGCCTGTTGAGCGGCGCGGATCATCTGCGCTTCGGTGGCGTCCGGGTTGCCGTAGAGAATGTTTTCACGGATGGAGCGGTGTAGCAGCGATGTATCTTGTGTCACCATGCCGATCACTCCCCGGAGCGAGTCTTGGGTGATGGCATCGATGGCCTGACCGTCAATCCGAATCTGACCGCCTTCGACATCGTGAAAACGGAGCAGCAGGTTGACCAGCGTTGACTTGCCCGCGCCGGACCGTCCGACAATACCGACTTTTTCTCCCGGCCGAATATACAGGTTTAAATCGTTGATGACATTGATATTGCTGCCGTAGCAGAAATGAACATGATCAAATTCAATCGCACCCTGCGTGATTTGTAGCGGCTTGGCATCCGGCTTATCTTGGACCGAAATCGAGCGGGAGAGTGAATTCATGCCGTCCACGACTGTCCCCATATTTTCAAACAGACCGCCGATTTCCCACATGATCCATTTGGACATGCCGTTAATGCGCAGCGCCAGTGAGATGGCGACGGCGATAGCACCGACGGTAATGGCCTGTTGTGACCACAGATAAATCGAAATCGCAGAAATAGCGAATAGCAGCAGATAATTCGCGACCTCAACCGAGAGGTTAAAACCGGTCACCAGACGCATCTGACGATAAACTGTACCGAGGAATCCTTCCATACTTTCTTGCACGTAACCCGTCTCACGGCGATTGTGTGAGAAGAGCTTGACCGTCTGAATATTGGTGTAGCTGTCAACAAACCGGCCGGTCATGGTGGAACGGGCATCTGCTTGAAGCGATGAGACGTGTTTGAGTTTCGGGACATAGAAAAACTGGATGCCGACATAGCTGATCAACCAAAGCAACATCGGGAGCATCAGTCGCCAGTCTGAATCCCCCAGCAACACTAATATTGCAGTGAGATAGACACAGACGTAAATAAACACATCAACCATTTTCATGACCGTTTCACGGATAGCCAGTGACGTTTGCATCACCTTGGTTGCGATCCGGCCGGCAAATTCATCCTGATAAAACGCAAGACTTTGTTTAAGCAGATAACGGTGGGCCATCCAGCGAATGGACATCGGATAGTTACCGAGCATCGATTGGTGGATCAACAGGGAATGAATTGCGACAACCAGTGGCATCCCGATCAGAATCAACACCGTCAGGCCAATCAAAAGGGACTGATTATCCGCAAGAAATGTTTCCGGCTGGCTGGCAGAGAGCCAGTCAACCAGACGACCCATAAATCCGAACAGGGAGACTTCAATAATCGCAATTGCCATACTCAAAACAGCAATGAGAATCAATGGCTTGATAAAGCCTTGGGTATAATGGCGACAAAACGCCCATAACGTGTCTGGCGGTTGCTGTGGCTCTTCCGAGGGAAAAGCCTGTGTAAACCCCTCAAATTGCTTAAACATAAAGGTCCTTTCGTATCGTAAATTACTCGGTCAATCACGGGAGAATGGTGTTGTTCCCGGAGCAGACAGTTAACCTGCCATCGGTGAGAAAACAGAGAATAAGCCTCCATTATAATCATCTTTGGCGGCTTTCACAGTCTGCTACGGAGTCGATGTTTTCGGAGAGACGCTATCCTGAGATGGGCAATCCTTGGATGCGCAGTAGAGGATTGCGAAAGACATGGCGGGTTGTAATCGCTCACGACTTGTTGTGGTGGACTGGATGTCAAAAGAGGCGGTATCACATAAGACTTGCCATGTTTGGTGGCCTTCGGGCAGAGAAAAACGAGCCGGCGCTTTGGTACGGTTAATTAAATACAGGATTTCATCGCCGTTGTCACCGATTCCCAGATGGAGTGACACACTATTGAGTTGGTTCCAGTCATCTTGCGTCATCAGTGAGCCATCCACTTTTCGCCAGAAAACACGGTTTGAGTTACGTGAATCACCGCTGAAGGCTTGGATAAACGGCACCATATATTGTTCGCGGGCGACGACAAGTTTGCCCAGCCATTGCTGAAACTGTTGTTCGTCTGCACCCAACTGCCACTGAAGCCAACTGATTTCGTTATCCTGACAGTAGGCATTGTTGTTGCCTTGTTGTGTATGGGATAGCAGGTCGGCCGTCAGTAGGTGCGGGATGCCAAATGAGAACAGAACGGTCACCATAAAGTTGCGTTTCTGCTGCATCCGGCATTTATTGATCTCCGCGTCTTTGGTCGGGCCTTCGACACCATAGTTATCTGAGCGATTGTCCCCGTGCCCGTCGCGGTTCTGTTCACCATTGGCTTCGTTATGTTTGTGTTTGTATGACACCAGATCTTGCAGCGTAAAGCCGTCATGGTAGGTGATGTAATTGACGGTCAGTTTAAATGGCCAGTTGGCGGCACTGTATAAGTCTCGCGACCCCATAATTCGGGTCGCAAATTCTTTAAGATATCCTTGATCGCCCCGCCAGAAACTGCGGCTGATATCTCTGAGTTTATCGTTGGTTTCGTTCCAGCCGAACGGAAAGTTGCCGACTTGATAACCATTCGGCCCGATATCCCAGGGCTCGGCAATCAGTTTGGTCTGTTTGAGAACCGGATCTTGCGCGACGGCTTTAAAAAACGCGGCATCGGGACTGAATGTTTCACCGGATCTGCCGAGGGTTGCGGCCAGATCGAAACGGAAGCCATCGATATGATATTCACTGACCCAGTAACGAAGGGTATCCATCACCAGATTGAGCGACGGCTGATACGCCAGATCGACGGTATTGCCACAGCCGGTGAAATTGGCGTAGTCATTTTCATGAGTGATGTAGTATTTGGGATCCAGACCTTTGAGATTGAAGACGGGCCCATCGGCACCCCCTTCGGCAGTATGGTTGTACACGACATCAAGAATGACTTCGATCCCAGCCTGATGCAGGGTGCGGATCACGGTTTTCAGCTCAGTGACCGGATCGTCAATCGCGTAGCGCGGGTCGGGCACCATAAACAGATAGGGATTGTAGCCCCAATAATTAACCTGTTGTGTCTCTAACAGATGAGATTCATGCATACAGGCCGCAATCGGCAGGAGTTGTAGCGTTTTGATATGCTGTTGGTCATAAAACGCCATCATCTCCGGGTGAATCAGTCCGAGATACTTTCCTCGTAACTTTGACGGGATATCCGGGTGTTGTTGCGTCAAACCTTTCACATGGGTTTCGAATAATACGGTCTTTTCCCGTGGGATATTGGGGCGTGTGGTTCCCTGCCAGTCAAAACGGTCATCCACCACCACACATTTCGCTAATTCAAAGCTGGATTTGATGGTGAAGGGTGGGTCATAGTGAAGTATCCCGTCCAGTGATTTCGCATAAGGGTCAGCGATATATTGCCACTTTTTTTGGTTGGGCAGCTTGAGCAGGTAACCATATTTCTGGCCGGCGCGAATGGCTGGAAGATAAGTAAAGCGAATGCCGGCATATTCACCGTCGAGCGGATAGCTCTCGTAATGTCCTTGTTCATCGAATAACGCAAGTCGGATAGCGGGGTTGCCCGGTGCATAAATCGCAAAGTTGCATCCGTCGGTATCCAGTGTGGCACCTAGAGGATAAGGCTGAGATCGGACATCATCGTTTACTTCATGCATGGCGTTTTCCACCTAGTGATCCTGACTCGTGTTCTTTCTAGTAAAAAACTGTTCTAGTAAAAAACTTTAGCACGCATTGGTCAAGTGTTCGTCACAAAATGTACACAGATCACGCGAGTGTCAATCGATTCACGCAAGTGCAGGTGACGTACGCTATATATTTTATATATCACAGGATTTGTATTTTTGCTGCGAAATCAAGGGAAGCCGATCAGACGTGACACGTCTTCATCATCAATTCACATCTTTATTTTAGGGAGACATCACTTTGTCATCACTTTGTGAGGAAAATGATTCGCGTCATTACATCTGTTGCTGATATTCTTTTTAATATGGGAATCGTCTGGCACAGAGTTTGGATACTCTGTTTTGCAACCAACCAGAAATAGGCATGAATGAATATTATCGGATTTTTAATGGGACTGGCTGGTCTATCACTGATTTTATTAGTGTCTTGGATGATGGTCCTGTCGTTAAAGCAAAAGCGTCTGGAAGCTGAACGTCAAGCCCGGGACAGTTTTGATCGCCGTGCGAGAGAACAAGCTATAGCAGAAGACCGGAAAGAGCGGCAGAGGAAAGCTGAAGAAGGCCATATTCCGACAATTCTCTATTTAGCCAAAGAAGCAGAGAAACGCGATTTGCGTGAAGCATTATTTTGGTATGAAAAGGCGGCGTCTCTGGAAAATATCACCGGGATGTATGGTGTTGTGCGGATTTGTCAGCGTTCGCGCAAAGATACGGTTCTGGAAGAAAAAGCGAAATTCTGGCAAATGTATATTCGCGGTATGGAAGGGGATTTACATTCGCTTTGTGAGACCGCAAAGGCTTATTTCGCCGGTCTGGGGATTTCGGTAGATATTGACAAAGGGGTTCGGATTCTTGAAAAAGTGGCCCTGTCAAACTTCATCCCGGCCCAATTGATTTTAGGTGACTGGTATGTCTCCCGCGAGAATCCGGTGCCGAAGCCTGAAGATGCTTGTTTTTGGTATGCCAAGGCTGCCAGACTCGATAGTTCGGAAGGGATGATGAAACTGGGTTTGAGTTACCTCAAGGGTAATGGGGTAGGTCAGGATCATCGTAAAGGTTGCTACTGGCTGGAATGTGCCGGAGAAAAGGGCAATGCCGAGGCGATGTATCATGCCGGGAAAGCATGGATGGATCATGGTGCCTACGGGAATTCGGTGGCTTATATCTGGCTCTTTTTATCGGCGCATTGTGGTTATGAGCCGGCAAAAGGGATGCGTGATGATGTTGGTAGCCGGCTTGGCGTTGACTCGATTGTCCTGTTACAAAGCTTTGCCAAACCCTTGTTGAAAAAAATTCAGGCAGGGACGATCGGGAAGCATCTGATTATCCGGGCTTTCAATAAGTTATATAAACGTAATGTACCGATTCCCCGACGGGAATATCCTGAGGATGATTTTTCGCCCGCTGATGATAGCGATGTGCTGGTTGCTGAAATGGAGGAGTTGTTGCCCGGAACCGATCACGAGACGCCGAGTGATCCTGCTCAGGGAGACTCAGAACAAGATGCCGGTAAGCAAAAGAAAGCAAAGCTGGACTTTACCGATAAGCATATGCACTAGTCTATAGACGTGAATGGAAATAATACGTTAGCGACTTAACGAAGCTACAGAGATGCCAACGAACGGTCGGCTCATTATAGGAATCGACACTATCCTGCCTTGGTGGCAGGATAGCATCACGAAAGCATCAGACCGTTTTCTGGTGCTCTGCCTGACAGACTGCCGCAGTGAATACAACATCTGTTGAACTGTTGAGCGCGGTTTCTGCTGAATCTTGAATCACACCGATAATAAATCCGACCGCCACGACCTGCATCGCGACATCATTGGAGATACCGAAAAGACCACATGCCAGCGGGATAAGGAGCAAAGAGCCTCCGGCAACGCCCGAAGCGCCACATGCTGAGATTGCAGCCACAAAGCTGAGCAGTAATGCACTCATCATATCGACTTCAATTCCCAGTGTGTTAACCGCAGCTAGGGTCAGAACGGTGATGGTGATAGCCGCACCGGCCATATTAATGGTCGCACCCAGCGGAATGGATACAGAATAGGTATCTTCATCCAATCCCAGTTTGTCACACAGGTTCAGGTTGACCGGAATATTGGCAGCACTTGAACGCGTGAAGAATGCTGTCACACCACTTTCACGCAGACATTGAAATACCAACGGGTACGGGTTGCGGCGTGTTTTGACATAAACGATCAACGGATTGACGACCAGTGCGATAAACAGCATCGATGCCAGTAAGACGGCAAGAAGATGGGTATAACCTGCCAGTGCCGAGAACCCGGTTGTTGCAAATGTTGACGCAACCAGACCAAAAATACCAAATGGGGCGAGGCGAATGACGAAGCGGACAATCATAGCAACACCGTGGCTGAGGTCTTCAAGGACGGCTTTAGTCGATGCACTGGCATGATGTAACGCCAGTCCTAAACCAATCGCCCAAGCCAGAATACCGATATAGTTGGCTTGAAGAATGGCATTGAGCGGATTATCGACAATCTTAAACAGAAGAGTATGAAGTACTTCTGTGATGCCTTGTGGTGGGGTTGCCCCATCGGCACCGGCAACCAGTGTCAACGTGGTAGGAAACATAAAACTTAACACCACTGCAGTCAGTGCCGCGGTAAAGGTTCCCAGTAAATACAAGCCCACGATAGGCCGCATAAAGGTATGTTGATTTCTTTTTTGATTGGCAATGGAAGCCGCAACTAAAACGAAAACGAGAACAGGTGCGACGGCTTTCAGTGCACTGACAAAAAAGCTGCCCAGCAGGCCGGCTTTAGTGGCAGATTCGGGAGAAAATGTTGCCAGAAGTGCACCGAGAACAATGCCTGCAATAATTTGCAGCACTAAGTTGCCCCGGGCAAAACGAGCGAAGATGTTGTTGCTTTGCATACTAATCCCTGCGATGTAGTGATGAGGGGATGTTGATCGTGGTTGATTTTGGCCGGAGGACGGCTTGTCTCTGTCTCAGATCACATCCAGATTCGAATTATAATAGTTCTGGACAGCAGTGAGACTGAAACCATGTGCTGTGATTCATGCCACTAAAGTCCAGAAAAGTCATATTATAGTGACAAAATGATGTGTCTAGAATTAATTAGATTTCAGGTAGGAAAATTGTTAATCAGGCGCAAAAATGTATGATTTTGTTGTTTATGTTAGATTTTTGTAACAAAAAATGCTGTGAAGAATGTGCTTGATTTTTATGTGTTTAGTTGCGCTTTTAAATGGGGAAGAATAACTTCCCCAAATTGAAAGGTTCTATGGCCTGTCATTTTTGTGAAGGACGGGCAAATTTTTCGAGCGCCAGAACCAGAATAATGGCGCTACACATCATGACGATCGCCAAAAACAGTTGCGCAGATTGAGAGGTGAGCTGCTCATATGCCATCGGCGACAGATTGTGTTGCACGAGCGGGACTTGCTCACCGTGAGAATTGGTGCGCCAGCTCAAGGTTTCTTTCCACGGCCAGATCTTTGGTAAGGTGCCGACCATTAAGCCTGTCAGGCCTGACAATGTGATATCCCGATAATGCTTCAGCAACCAGGAGAGCAGGTGAGAGAAACTGAGTAATCCGGCGATACACCCGAGCAAGAAGGTCATAAGAATCTCAATTTGCATTGCTTTGACTGCGCCGAGAATCGGTGCATACATGCCGAGTAGCAGCAGAATAAAACTCCCTGAAATGCCCGGTAGGATCATGGCGCAGATTGCGATACCTCCGGCAATGAAGACATTCAGGAGGGAGGGCTCCAGATTGAGCGGTTGTAATACCGTGATACTATAGGCGAATGCTAACCCCGCGGCCCATACAACGAGGTTCACCAAACGTTTCTGCTCAATTTGTCTGAAAATATGGTAGACGGAAACCAGAATGAGACCAAAGAAGAATGACCAAAGTGGGATGGGGTGGGTGTCCAGTAACCAAGAGATGAGTTTGGCCAGAGTAAGAATGCTGACCAAAATGCCACCGAACAGGCTCAGTAAGAATAGCGCATTAATGTGTTGCAATGTTGCGGCCATCCCGTGTTGACGCAGGAAGGCAATGAGTCTGGGGTTAATACGCCGGATACTTTCCAGTAATTTGTCATAGATACCGGTAATAAAAGCAATGGTGCCACCGGAAACCCCCGGCACCACATCCGCGGCTCCCATGGCGAGGCCTTTCAAGAACGTGATCAAATAATTCATTGAGTCAATCAAATATAAAGAGTTATCGGGCAGTCAGTATATCTAATTCTGATCGAGATCCCCATAGACTTTGCAAAATCGATGTTTGAATTCTGTTCGCTTTTTGCAAAATAACTGTGGTTTTTTGCAAAGTGCAATCATTTTATTCATTTGAATGCATTTGATTGATGTTTGTTCAAGCTAACATTCTGTATTATATGGTTTTTTAAAGTTGGCATAGTCTGTGCTTTATTCATTATGACCCTTAAGCCGAGGGTCACCTAGCCAACTGACGTTGTTAGTGGACCTTATTGTTCACATTGATTGTGCCAAGTGCGTATTGCACTTGGCTTTTTTTTGCCTGCAAATGCGCTTGTGCTGTGGCTGACCTGATGCAAATCTACGCTACAATCCCACCCGTATTTTGATTGATAATGTTCATTTGCTTCACAATCTTAAGAGCCCACTTCATCGCTGCAATGTCCGTGAGCGCGGTTCGTCAATATTGTTTGTCAATATGGTCTGTGAACATGCATTCTCATTTTTATCCGGACAGCGTATGATAGGGCTCTTTGTCTGAATCTAAGTAATCATGATGTTAAATCGGCAAGTACAGCGCTGGCAGAGCCCGACTCATTTTTTGTTAATGGTGTCGGTGATTGTGCCGATTGCTTTCTCAAGCTGGACAGCGTTGTTGAACAATTTTGCGATTGAAAAAGCACAGTTTAATGGGGCAGATATCGGGATTTTGCAAAGTGTCCGTGAAATTCCCGGCTTGCTTGCCTTTACGGTCGTCTTCATTCTGCCGTTTATCAAAGAGCAACGATTTCTGATGGTTGCCTTATTGATGTTGACGATTGGGACGGCGATCACCGGGTTTTTTCCATCGTTTTCAGGGATGCTTTGGACGACGTTATTGATGTCAGCGGGGTTTCATTACATGGAAACCCTCAAGCAATCACTGGCATTACAGTGGCTCAATAAAGAAGAAGCCCCGGAAATGTTGGGACGGATGATCTCAGTCGGTGCTCTGGCGTCGTTACTCACTTATGGCGCACTTTGGGTCATGTTAGAAGTGTTGTCATGGTCTTATCTGTGGGTTTATCTGGTCTGCGGGGGCGTTGCTTGTTTACTGGCGCTGTTTGTCTGGATGAGTTTTCCACAATATCAGGCGCATACCATTCAAAATAAGAAGTTATTACTGAGAAAACGTTATTGGTTGTATTACGCTTTGACGTTCCTCAGTGGTGCGCGCCGGCAGATTTTTACGGTATTTGCCGGGTTTCTGATGGTTGAAAAATTCGGTTATTCTGCCGGAGATATCACATTACTTTTTCTGATTAATTATGGATTTAACTTTCTGTTTGCCAAGAAAATCGGCCGCGCCATTGGCCGGATTGGTGAACAACGGGCGTTGATGGTTGAATATCTGGGGTTACTGTTTGTATTTATTGGTTATGCTGTGGTTGAAAACAGCCATTATGCGGCAGGATTATATGTGATTGATCATCTGTTTTTTGCACTGGCGCTGGCGATCAAAACGTATTTTCAGAAAATCGCAGATCCGGCAGATATGGCATCGACGGCGGGCGTTTCTTTCACTATTAATCATATTGCTGCCGTGGTCATCCCGGCTACCTTCGGCTTGATTTGGATGATCTCTCCGGCGATAGTTTTCTACCTTGGTGCCGGTTTGGCGTGTTTGTCTTTATTGTTGTCTCTGAATATTCCCCGGATACCTGCACCGGGCAACGAAGTCAAAATCTTGCAGTGGTAATCCATCGCCCGATAGTATTATGAGCGGCAGCCTGTCTGTCGCTCTCTGCCACTCAGTCCTCGGTTATTCCTCGGTACAGACTTGATTACGGCCGTTTGCTTTTGCCCGATAAAGCGCTTTATCCGCACGGTAAAAGGTACGTTGGGTATTTTCTCCTTCCCGATGTAATGTAATCCCAATACTGACGGTTAACCCTCTTTCTCCGAGTATTTCTTGCCAATTGAATTGATAGATATTTTCACGGAAGTGTTCACCGTGGATTTGCGCTTCTTCCAGAGTTGTCTGTTCAAGAATGACCAGAAACTCCTCGCCGCCAAAGCGTACGCAGGATGCCTGCTGAAAACTGAAATATTCGTTTAACTGTTTGGATACACTGACAATGGCTTTGTCTCCGACAAGGTGACTGAGCTCATCGTTAATCGATTTGAAGTGATCAATATCTACAACAAGAAAGGCGAATGATGTTTCATGTAGTAGCAGATCTTTCAGTTTGGTATCCAGCCAGCGTCGGTTATGGAGTTTAGTGAGCGGATCGGTAAACACATCTTGCTGAAGCTGTGCAACGGTATTCTTTTGGTTTTCCGTTGTCTCTTTGAGCTCCCGGTTTTCTATCTCTGACAAAATCAGTTTTAACTGAAGTTCGAAGCGCGACAGTCGCCGGAGTTGCGTTGTGCCCAAATCCCCGATTGGAATCCGCTTCATCAGATCGACTTCGACCTGAAAAGCACGTTTCTGACAGTCCAGTGCTTGCTGATATTTATGTTGGTATTCATAAATATAGCTGAGCACCTGATATAAATCTTTTTTCAGTTCAGGATGGGTAAATGAAGCGATTTTTTTATTCTGACTGAGCAGCAACATTTCTGCGAGATGTGCTTTGCCGATTTGGAGGAAGCACAGTGCCAACTCGATTTTGATTAAGCACGATAGTGAGATCAGATAGTTATGGCGTGTGGTATAAGGCACCGAGGCGATAACGTGCAGAGCGGAAGAGACATCATTTCTAGCGAGACAAAGTTTAGCTTTGTATAGCAGAATTTGCCCGGCCAGTGTTTTATCACTGACCAGTATACTCAGCTCTTCACACTCTTTGATAAGCTGGTTCGCCTGATCGTAATTTTTCAGGTCAATATAAGAGGCAAGCATCGATATTTTATAGCGCAGGCGGAGTGTCCGGCTGGAGATCGCGTGATCAATACTATCGATTTTTTGATAAAAGCGTACGGCTTTCGCCGCGTCACCATAACGGTGACAGAGTGAACCCATTCCCAGAACAGACTGAGCGTATTCGTCAATAAACCCATGTTCAACCGCGAGGTTTGAAATGGCAATATACGTTTGTAAGGCTGTTTGATAATCGCCGATTGCGATAAAGCGTTCACTTAAACTGATCTCTATCGATAAGATTTTCTCAGCATCTTGCGGGAGTTGCAGTAATGCCCGGGCTGCTTTGAGTTCCTCAATACTTTGCTGAAATTGATTCAATGAGGCCCGGTACTCGGCACTGATGATGTAGCACTGGGCTTTTTGCCAGGGCGTTGTCGCAATATTATTTTTGACTTGTGCCCAGAAAGTGATGGCCTTTTCCCCACTGACTGCAGTGACATCAAGACCTGCGTCTTTTACTTTATTGAGTAAGTCCTGCATTTTCACGACCCTTTCAGTGGTAATTCAGTGAGTTGATCTAAAGTAAACGGGAAAGAAAGGATATCATGCAGTGAAACATCCGGAAGTTCGCCGGTCAGACCTTTTCTTCCCCAAGGATAAATCTGAATCATCTGTTGCAAAATATTGAAAATCTGCTGTGCATTTTCACCCGTGTCCGCCAGTAATAGTCCGAGCCGATCTGCACTCAGACGGGAGACCAGATCCTGTTTTGAACAGAGAGAATGGGTTAATTCGGTACAGGCGTCGATATATCGAGGTGTTTCATGATAGATAATAATGACGGAATAGTTGGATGATTTCAGCGCTGTTTTAAATAGAACCAGTTGTTCCCACCAGTAGGTTTCCGAAACCACGTTGGTCAGGTGTTTTTCCGGGTCATATTCGTACTGTCCCCGAATTCGGTTGATGAGTTTTCTCGCTCTTTGTTCCAACTGTTTCTTTGATTTCCGGACTTGGTCTTTGCTTTCCCGCCTGTTTTGAATATTCAGCTGTGAGGTCGAGTAGCTTCGGTAGCGTTTAAAGGCCGTTAATGCACTTTGATAATCTTCTTGTTGCTCTGCAACTAATGATTGCTGAAAGTACACTAACGCGAGTAATTCACCATTGGCTGAATCCCGGGCGGCTTGTTCCGCTTTGTCGAGCAGTGTCATGGCTTCGGCCATATTTTGCCGGAGCGTCTCCAGCCGGGCCCGATTGATATAGGAGTGCGTTTTGACCCAGGGAAGATTGTTGGCAACAGCCAGATCGTGCGCATACTCAGCCGCTTCTTCGGCATCTTCCAGTCGCTCCAGTCCCAATAAAGCCAGAGCCCGGAAGTCCCACACCTCCGCGACTTCCTGAAGGAAGTCTTTATCCTCCAGAACTTCAAGCGCCCCGTCTAACACCGTTAACATATCGACATAACGGTTAAGTAGATATAAATCCCAAGCCCATAAAATTCTGGCTCTGCCTTCGAATGATTCCTGACGGGTATTATTGGCGACTTTCACGGCCAGTTCATGGGTTGCGCAAGCGAGGTGATATTCGTGCGTGCTGCGCCAGATATTGCCAAGCCCGAGCAGACTCTCAATCAGAATATGGATATCTTCTTCGAGCGTTGCCTGCTCCAGAGCATTAATCCAGTGTTGCTGGGCGGTATAAAATTTCCCTTCTTCCCAAGAATGTAAAGCATGGAGGTGCAGTATTTCCGGCAAATATTCGTCATTGTCGAGCTCGTCCTGAGCTGCCAGTGCTTCTTTGGCGTAGCGAATCCCCTGCGCATGTTTTCCGAGGATTAAAGCGCAGCGGCACATAAGCATCAGGCATTGAATTATCCCCTCAGCGAAGTGAATCTGTCTGGAACGTGTCAGACACTGTTCTGATTTCGACAGAACATCTGCCGGCGCTGTTTCGAAACGGCGCTTGAGTTGCTCTATTTCAATTTCAAGGAGATAAAGGCTTTTTTCCAAACTTAATTATTCCTTTGTTACGTCACTCCGACAAGTTACATTGATGAGCTTAGTTGAAATTATCAATGTGGGCGATTTTGGTCATTGTCTCCAGTCAGGGATCACTTCAAAAAACTGAGCGGATCATTCAAATCATGTATATCTTTTACATCCAGCATAAAATATGCCAATAAGAGATAATTGCCGATGACGAACCCCTCAATTGTATGTTTTTCTTGCCTGTACAGTCATTATCATAAGATGATTTTAAAAAGGTGAGAAATTTTTCTGTACGATATTTTGACTGATACAGAATTAAACCGTGGCAAATAATTTATACATGATTTTTTTTTGTACAATCTGCTATCATTGTTATACAGCTATATTTTTTGTATAACTATTTGTATGACGATGAGGGCGAAATCATGGACACGAAAATCCCGGTTGGTGTGAGTAGTTGTGTGACAGGTCAACAAGTTCGTTTTGACGGCGGACATAAGAAAAGTCATTTTGTCATGGGTGAACTGGCACCATTTTGCGAATTTATTCCCATTTGCCCTGAAGTCGGAGCGGGTATGTCGACACCCAGACCCACGATTCGTCAGTACGAGAAACATGGTGTGATTCGATTAGTGGAAACGAAAAACGACGCGGCTGATTATACCGAATCCATGGCACAGTTTACCGAGAAAGCCCTGCGGGAAATTGGTCAGTTTCAACAACCGTTATGTGGTTATGTGGTGGCAGCAAAATCACCGACCTGCGGGATGAAGCAAGTGAAGGTGTATCATGACGGCGGTGTCCGTAAAGCCGGGGTTGGTTTATACACCCAGAAGCTGATGGAGACGATGCCTTGGTTGCCGGTTGAGGAAGATGGCCGTCTGAATGATCCGAACTTGCGTGAGAACTTTATCCTGCGTGTTTTTTGTCTGCATGACCTCTATCAGACGGTCGGTAATGATCCGACCCCGGCGAATGTGATCGCATTTCACAGCCGCTATAAGTTTACGCTCATGGCGCATAGCCCGAAAGCTTACCGCGAACTCGGCAGAATGGTGGCCCACATGGGTGATCAAACCCCGGACGAATTTTTCGAACGCTACCGGCTGGCACTGATGCAAGCATTAGCCAAACCTGCCAGCCGGAAAAATAGCACCAATGTGTTGATGCACTTTCAAGGTTACTTTAAGCGGCGACTCGAAGCGGATCAAAAAGCAGAACTCACCCGCATCATTCACGAATATCGTCAGGGATTAGTTCCGTTACTGGTGCCCGTGACACTGATTCAACATTATCTGACGCTTTATCCAAATCCTTATTTGGCACAACAGCATTATTTAAATCCTTACCCACAAGCATTGAAGTTACGTTATGGACTCTAAAGAAAAACGTTATGCAATTCGTGAAGTCGCTGAAATCACCGGGGTCAAACCCGTGACACTCAGGGCATGGCAGCGCCGCTATCATTTGGTCGAGCCAAGCCGAACCGAAAAAGGGCACCGATTATATAGTGAACAAGATATTCAACAGATTCAGCAGATACAAAGTTGGCTGGCGAAAGGGATCTCGATTGGCAATGTCGCACAACTGCTTCAGGCGACAGACGCGGCGGATCTTGAATTGTCCGGTTCCGGGGGGCTGGAAGAGTGTGAGTCATTTCTTTCTGCACTGGCTCAGTTAAATCGGGGGAAAGCTGAGGCGGTCATGGTGGCGATCTTAAAAAATTATCCGCTGGAGATTGTCATACAGCAATTCGTGATCCCGATTGATGAAGCTTTGCTGCGGATGAAAAGCTCTCAGCAATCGATCCAGCGGGGGCTGTTTCAGTCGATGTTGATTGGCCAGTGTGCCTGGATGATCACCACGGCGAACCGGGCCTGCCATCTGGGGAAGTGTCTCTGTGTCAGTCTCGACCCGGTCGGGAGTATCTGGGCATGGCTGCACACGCTGAAGATTGCTGAACAGGGCTATTTTACCGCTTTACTTGATGGGGTTGAGGAGCTGTCAGGTCTGCTTGAACATGCCAGCGAAGGTACATTTCAGCGGATAGACTTTTTTTCTAACCGAGCGCTGACCGGCAAGCAACAGCAAGTGATTCGCCAGCTTCAGCAGGCACAAATGCAGACCGCGGATGTCGCGGCACAAACACCGCAACAAGGAAGAGAATTACGGGGACAGACGCCGCTGGTTGTGACCTGTGACGGTCTGTTACAACCATTGGATGGCGAAGCATGATATCGCTCAAGAATGGACATGATGCAAAATGATAGCGCACGAGGGGAATAAGCATGAAGCTGGTTTGGTTGAGACGTGATTTGAGAACCGTTGATCATACGGCGCTGAATGCGGCTATCCGTAGTGGTGAGCCGGTTTGTGCCATTTTTGTTGCCACACCGGAACAGTGGCGACAGCATGAGATGGCACCGATGCAGGCTGACTTGATTGCACGGCGCTTGCCCGTGATTCGTGATGAACTTCGGCAGTTGAATGTGCCTTTGTATTATCGGGAAGTGCGTGATTTTGCGCAGAGTGTTGAGACGGTTGTGGATTTGGCTCAGCAATTGCGGGCAGATACGGTGTTCGTCAATATCGAATATGAACTCAATGAACAGCGACGGGATCAACAACTGGAGCAGTGTCTTCAGCAACAGGGCATTGCTTATCGGGCCTGTCATGATAAATGTTTGTTCTCACCCGGACAGGTGCTAACCAAACAAGGGGAGTTTTTCAAAGTATTTACGCCCTTTCGCAAAGCTTGGCAGGCACAGTTCACCATACCCACGGTGGTTGCGCCGTCACCGGCTGTCGAGACACCGGCACATGATGCTATTGAGTTGAATGACGCTTGCGAGCCGTTCTCTTATCCGCGGGAATCCAGTCAGGCATGGCCGGTAACAACGCGTGAGATTCGCGATCGTCTCC
This sequence comes from Vibrio rhizosphaerae, assembly GCF_024347095.1. Taxonomy (NCBI): domain Bacteria; kingdom Pseudomonadati; phylum Pseudomonadota; class Gammaproteobacteria; order Vibrionales; family Vibrionaceae; genus Vibrio; species Vibrio rhizosphaerae. The sequence goes on from NZ_AP024904.1 coordinate 149,850, forward strand.
GGACTTTTTGTCGGGATCGGGTCGATGTTTATCATCAACAGCGTGATTTTCCGGCACTGAGTGCGACCAGTGAACTGTCGCCATATCTGGCCATTGGCGCGTTATCGGTTCGTCAGTGTCTGGCACGGCTGTATCAGGCATCAGAACATGGCCATTTATCGGCAGGGGCTGAATCTTGGCTAAGTGAGCTGATTTGGCGAGAGTTTTATCAGCATCTGATCGCTTTTCAGCCCTCGTTGTGTCAGGGCAAACCCTTTCATCCCTGGGGAGCACAGTTGTGCTGGCATGATTCACCGCAGGCGCTGAAGCGTTGGCAGCAAGGCACGACGGGGTATCCGATCGTGGATGCGGCCATGCGCCAGTTGAATCAGACCGGCTGGATGCACAATCGCCTGAGAATGGTGGTGGCGAGCTTCCTGACCAAAGATCTGCACATTGACTGGCGTGCGGGTGAGCGTTACTTCATGAGCCGTTTGATTGACGGTGATTTTGCCGCGAATAACGGTGGGTGGCAGTGGTCTGCCTCTACCGGATGTGATGGTCAGCCCTATTTTCGGATTTTTAATCCGGTCTCTCAGGGGAAAAAATTTGACCCTGATGGCGAATTTGTGCGCCAGTGGGTGCCTGAACTGACGTCGGTGCCGGACAAGTGGATTCACGAGCCTTGGCGTGATCCATCTGCGAATTCTACGTCATATCCGCAGCCAATCGTTGATCATCAGGCCGAAAGAAAGCTAACCTTGTCCCTTTACCAAAAAGCAAAGGATAACTGCTGCCATGATTCGTAATCTGTTGTTGGCGTTTGTGATGTGCTGTCTGAGTTTACCGATTCAAGCCAAAACCTATCCTTTCCCGCCTCAGGGAAGTCGTATGGTCGGTAAAATTGTCTATCATGAGGTACAAAAAGGCGAAACAGTCGCGCATATCGCGGATGCTTACAATGTGGGTTTTTTGAACATGATGGAAGCCAATCCCGGTGTTGACCCGTTTTTACCTAAAGTCGGGCATGTGATGACTATTCCTGCACGGACGATTTTACCGGATGTCCCCTGGCAGGGGATTGTGGTGAATCTGGCAGAACTAAGACTTTACTATTTCGAACCCAAAAAACGTCTGGTGCATATCTTCCCTGTCGGCATTGGCCGGATTGGACGCGATACGCCGGAAATGGAAACGAAAATTAGCCAGAAACGCCCTAACCCGACTTGGACGCCTCCCCAGTCGATCCGGGCTGAGTATCGTAAGAAAGGGGTTGAGTTACCGGCGGTGGTACCAGCCGGGCCCGATAACCCGCTGGGGCTATTTGCATTGCGACTGGCTTACGGTGCCGGTGATTATCTGATTCATGGCACGAATAAAGACTTTGGGATCGGGCTGCGTGTCAGTGCCGGGTGTATTCGCATGAATCCGAAGGATATCGATTGGTTATTCCACCATGTTCAAGTCGGTGAAAAAGTGCGTGTTATTGATGAACCGGTTAAAGTATCGCTTGAACCGGATCGGTCGGTGTTTGTGGAGGCTCACGAACCTCTGACACGGAGTAACGGCAGTAAGAAACCACTGGTTTTACCGCAGGAGCTGGTCTGGTGGATGGCGGAATTTAACCATTCTGATCAGAAAGCCAAAGCGGCATTGATCAGTAAAAATGGCATACCGGTTGAGGTCGTCAAAGCGCCGTAGCCTGAGGCCCGCACATGAATCAACGGCTCTGATTCCGTTCATCTGTTTCTGAACATCAACAAGATGTGCGGCGGAGTGGCCTGGCTGGAAAGTTTGCGACTCGCGGATAAAATTCAGGGCAACCAAGGTTGCCCTGAATCGATATCGAAAAAAGAGGGAGTTATTTAGTGTAAGACTGGGCGATATGGTCGATACGTTCATTCGCTCGTTGAGCTTCTTCCCGTACCGCATTGACAGCATCGGAAGTCTGATCGATTTTATCACTCATCATGGTTTGATTGCTTTTCATCGATGCGACTTGATCACTCAATTGGCTGACTTGGTTGCTCAGCTCATCCATTTTTGCCGTAGTTGCACTATCTGTATTCGAAGCACACCCGGAAAGAAAGACCACACCTGACGCTGCGACTGCCAAAAATACTTTGTTCATTATGAACTCCTTGATTGTTCCTTCGGATCAAAGTCACTTGCTTTCCATCATTTTGACGATACGACGGCAACAAGCAGTATGTTTTATGATTGTAGCACCGAAATAGATAATGAAAAGTCAGAGGAAAATAAGAAATATGAAAAACTTATGAGAAAATTATTCCGGTTGTGCTGTTTTTGACCCGTCACAGTCATGGTCTTTTTCATTCACCACTTCTATTCACTTCCGGGGAATTGCGTTATGATAGCGCGCTTCATTCAGTCCCCCTGCGACACAGGGGCAGACATTCATTTGGTCACTCACAATTGGAGACTCCTTTGCAGTTTAAAGATTTAGGCTTAGATAATCGTTTATTGAAGAACGTGAACCATTACGATTTCAAGCAAGCAACGGAAATACAACGGAAAGCGATTCCTTTGATGATTGCCGGGAAAGATTTATTGGCGTCATCGCAAACCGGTTCAGGAAAGACGCTTGCCTTTGTTCTCCCTATGTTGCACAAGTCATTAAAGAGCAAAGCATTTTCGGCCAAAGATCCGCGAGGATTGATTCTGGCACCGACGCGTGAGCTGGCAAAGCAGGTCTACGGCGAGCTACGGACCATGCTCGGTGGATTGGTGTACGATGCGGCTTTGATTGTGGGTGGTGAGAACTTTAACGATCAGGTGAAAGCGCTGCGTCGTCATCCGCGGTTTATTGTTGCTACACCGGGACGCTTGGCCGATCATTTGGATCACCGCTCTCTGTTTCTCGATGGCTTGGAAACGTTAATTCTGGATGAAGCGGACCGAATGTTGGATTTAGGATTCGCGCCTCAATTGCGGCGGATTCACCGGGCCGCGAAACATCGTCGTCGTCAGACGCTGATGTTCTCTGCCACACTCGACCACGCTGAAGTCAACGATATCGCGATGGAAATGCTGAATCAGCCGAAACGCATTGCGGTGGGTCTGTCCAATGAGCAGCATCAGGATATTCAGCAGCGGTTTTATCTGTGTGACCATCTGGATCATAAAGAAGCGATACTCGATCGTGTGCTTGAGTCTGAATCTTACCGCCAGATGATTATCTTTACTGCAACGCGAGCGGATACCGAGCGACTGACGGAAAAAATGAATCAGCGCAATTTAAAGGCGGTGGCCTTAAGTGGTGAGCTGAATCAGACTCAGCGTAATACCATTATGAGTCAGTTTGAACGGGGTGTGTTTAAAATTCTGGTCACCACCGATGTGGCTTCCCGTGGACTGGACATCAGTACCGTGACCCATGTGGTCAACTTTGATATGCCCAAGCATACCGAGGAATACGTACACCGGATTGGCCGTACGGGCCGGGCGGGCAGTAAAGGGGATGCGATTTCGTTGGTCGGTCCGAAAGACTGGGACAGTTTCAAACGGGTTGAAGCATTTCTGGCTCAGACCATTGCGTTTTCGGTCTTTGACGGGTTAAAAGGCAAATTTAAAGGCATCACACCGAAGAAAGTGATTCCGCGTCAGTCGATGAAGAAAAAAGCGCCGGTTCGCAAAGCCAAGCAGCCGAGTCAGAAAAAGACGCCGCAACGGGATAAAGGCTTCTATCAGAATACGCCAGTGGGAGATGCGGTCTTTATTCCACGTAAGAAACCGAGCGGGCAGGAAGAAAACGACTGATTCAATGATGATAAACATAAATGCCGTGGCAGAAGATGCCACGGCATTTTTTATTGCGCTCGTTTTTGGTTGCACTCGCTTGGAATTATCGATGAATCATTTCCGTGGCGCGCACAAATGAAATGGTGCGCCTGTTGCGATGCAACAGAGCGCGGCATCCAATCGATCAACTGAGTTTAAAATGGCTGAGTTGTTGTGACTGCTGCTCCGCCAGTAAAGAGAGCTCCTGACTGGCTTCTGCGGATTGCATCACCCCCGTGACATTCTGCGTGACCAGTTGGTAGATATTGTGAATATTCCGGCTAATGTCTGTGGTCACTGCCCGTTGTTCTTCAGACGATGAGGCAACCTGAGTATTCACCGCTTCCAGATGCGTTATGGATTCGACGATATGATTGAGCGATGTCTGGACTTCTTGAACCATGGTTTGATTCTTATCCAACATGCCCAGACTGGTGGTCATACTTTCATTTGCCAGCACTGATTGTTGCTGAAGCGTATCAATGATGTTCTGAATCTGCTGGGTTGATTCTTGGGTTCTGGCTGCTAACTGACGGACTTCGTCTGCCACAACCGAGAAGCCCCGGCCACTTTCTCCGGCACGAGCCGCTTCAATCGCTGCATTGAGTGCCAGCAGATTGGTCTGCTCGGAAATGCTCTCGATCACTTCGATCACCGTCCCGATTTGTTCGGACTGATCTTTCAGGGAAGCGACAACCTGGGCTGCTTCACCGATTTGTCCGGCCATTTCGCTACTGAGCTGCTCGGTCTGTCTGAAGATGTTCAGACTTTCTCTGGCAAATTCACTGGCTTGGTGGGCGGCGGTATCGGCGGACTGAGCGTGACCGGTGACGTCGTTGGCTGTGACCTCTAACTGAGATACCGCCGAGGCAACTTGCTCAAGATCCCTTTTCTCCTGATCAAAATTGACACTGGACTGGGTCATCACGGTTGCCAGTTCAGTTGCTGCGGATGCCACATCGGTGCTGATGGACGTCAGGGTCTGTGTGGTCTGCTTCAGTTGTGTGACGGTGAGATTCACATTGTGGGCAAGTGAAGAGAGTTCATTATTTCCCTCTGCGGTGAGGTGGACGGTCAGATCCCCTTGAGCGACTTGCCGCATTGCGGTTTGTAACTGATGAATCGGTCGGACAATCACCCCGGCCAGCGACCAGGCAAAGAGAATGATGACCAGTAAAATGACCAGCAGTCCGATGACCGAATAACTGAGAATCGAATGGTGTGTTTGTTGATGCAGATGAATCTCTTGTATGGCCGTCTGATTGATCTGTTTTGACAGATTCTGTACGGCTGTGACCATATTGCGTCCGGCGGTGCGGTATGACTCTGCAGCTTGATGATAACGCTGTTCAAAATTTGAACTGAGCGCATGGTGGCTATGTTTTTCGTTGATCAGCGGTAGCATCACGTCGATAGAATAACGCACATATTCATCCATTGCCTGATGCAGTGCAGTGGCTTCCCGCCGGAGTGACGGGATTTGATTGAACTGATCGAGCATTTGCGCATTGATTTTCTGTTTTTCATACAAGGCTGTGGTGAGCTTTTGGGCATCTTCTGTTTGAAAAATGCTATAGATTGCCCGGATGCGCATGGCATAGATATTATCGATGATGGTTGTCAGATTATCTTTATTTTGAATAATGCGGGTCGTTGAAGTAGAAGCGCCATCGAAGGCTCGACTCAGTTGATTCGTCGCAAATAAAACACCTGTTGCTAATAAGACCAGAGCGATCAAGGCCGGAATAATGATTTGAACCTTGATAGAGCATCGACTGATGATCTGGCGCATGTTTTTACCTCTGATAATTGATAGGGTTGTCGATTCTAGCCCGTGATTTAAATAATTCAACGTCAAATATAACGTGTTACAGAAGTCACAATTTCGCTTGGATCATGCTGGGGGACAGGGGGCGTTAACGATGTAATGGTTTACTTGCTTGTCCTCTCTGTGATTGTTGCCGCGACTGCCGACAATCAGATATCAGGCACTTGGAAGCACGATCACATAAATAAAATCATCATTTGTCATACATGCTTCAACTGATTGAAACACAATTGTCATATTTCCGTCCTAAAGTGACCCTCGTTGAAACAAAACACAAACGGCAATCAAGCCACTTAAGGATATAGTGATGAAAAAAACAGTTATCGGTGCAGTTGCTCTTATCAGTGCATTATCAGTGAACGTTGCTTCAGCGAAGGAAACGATTTCAGCAGTGGGCTCTAGTAGTGTGACACCATTGATGGAAGTATTTGGTGAAACTTATATGAAAAGTCACTCAAATGTTTTCATTGAAGTTCAAGGCCCGGGTTCTTCTGCTGGTATCAAAGCTGCAAAAAATGGTAGTGCAGATATCGGTATGTCTTCTCGTAATCTGAAGGCTTCTGAAAAAGAACCAACATTGGTTGAAGAAGTGATTGCTCGTGACGGTATCGCAGTTGTAGTTAACCCGAAAAACCATCTGAAAGGTCTGACTTCTGAACAGGTTTCTGCAATTTACCGTGGTGAAATCACAAACTGGAAAGATGTTGGTGGTAACGACAAGCCAATCGTTGCAATCACTCGTGACACTGCATCTGGTACCCGTGGTGCATTCGAAGAAATCATGGAACTGAAGAAAAAGATTGGCGGTAAGAAAGTCTCTGCTATCTCTCAACGTGCGCAAGTTGCGAATGGTAACGGTGGTCTGAAAACCATGGTTGCATCAAACCCATACGCAATTGGTTATATTTCACTGGGTTCAGTTGACTCAACAGTTCATCCTCTGTCTATCGACGGTGTTGCTGCAAACGTCACGAACGTGAAAAATGGTTCTTATAAAGTTGCACGTCCGTTCTTGGTTCTTTACCGCGAAGGCAAGCCTTCTGCTGCAACGAAGAAATTCCTGGATTGGATGCTGACTAAAGAAGCTCAGAAAATCGTAGACCAGAAAGGCTACATTTCTATCCACTAAGTTTGGCTCTTATTTGATATCTTGCTCAGCCAGCATTGGCTGAGCCTTTTCTATTCACGCGGATTTGTCCGATAAGTGAGAAGAAGATTATGACCATCGCAACAACGAATAGTGACAAGTTTATGAACGATAGCTCCGCTCAAAGCTCTGTTTCTTCACCCCGGAAACTACGGATAGGCAAACGTATTGATTGGAAGGAAAGAATCTTTCACGGTCTGTTCCTGACCAGTGCGACCATCGGTATCGTTTCACTTTTTATCATTGCTTATTTTATTGTCAGGGAAAGTATTCCTGCGTTTGAAGAAGCCGGTGTCCTGGGGATTGTCCTCGGTGAAGACTGGTTACCACCTGCCTTATACGGTGTTGCGACAATGATCGTTGCATCGGTCGTTTCTACCTTCGGTGCGGTTATGATTGGGGTTCCAATCGGGTTATTAACCGCGATATTCATTGCTGAAATTGCCCCGAAACGTCTGGCGAATATCATTCGTCCGGCGGTTGAACTGTTAGCGGGGATTCCGTCCGTCGTTTATGGTTTCTTCGGATTGATCATTATTGTCCCACTGATTCAACAGATTTTTGATGTGCCGGCCGGTAACACAATTCTGGCAGGGATGATTGTGCTGGGTGTAATGATTCTGCCGACGGTGATTACGGTTTCTGAAACATCGATTCGTGCCGTGCCTGCTGCCTATAAAGAAGGCTCTCTGGCACTTGGTGCATCAAATATCTTTACGATTTTCAAACTGCTTGTTCCGGCTGCTCGTTCGGGGATTATGACCGCAGTGATTTTAGGGATTGGTCGTGCTCTGGGTGAAACCATGGCGATTATCATGGTGATGGGGAATGCGCCTGCGATGCCTCAGGGTATCCTTGATTCCGCCCGGACATTGACTGCGAACATTGCCATTGAGATGTCCTATGCCAGTGGTATTCACGCAAATGCCCTTTATGCGACAGGTGTTGTGTTGCTCGTGTTTATCATGATGCTCAATGCTGCCCTGTTATACCTGAATAGAGAGAAGGCGAAGTAAGTTATGAATCGCGCAAAATTAAAGCAGTCCCGAGTGCTGAAAGATAACATCCTCAGAGCGTTTATCTGGTTATCTGCTGCGTTTACGGTCGGGTTCTTATTCTGGATTATCTGGTACATTCTTTCGAATGGCATTCAGCATGTCGATTGGGATTTCATCACCGACAACTATACGCGGACCGGTGATGAGCATGGGATTTTCCCAATGATTGTTGCAACCTTGTACATGGTTATTGCCTCTATTGCCGTCGCGGCACCGATGGGGATTATGACGGCTATCTATTTGACGGAATATGCCAAAGTCGGTAGCCGACTGGTAAAAGTGATTCGATTCTGTACCGAGTCGCTGGCCGGGATTCCGTCGATTATCTTCGGTCTGTTCGGTATGACATTCTTTGTGGCCATTCTCGGATTTGGATTCTCCATTCTGTCGGGCGCACTCACGTTGAGTATTCTGATCCTGCCGGTGATTATCCGGACCACTGAAGAAGCGCTGATGGCGGTTCCGCAAACCTATCGTGAAGGGTCATACGGTCTCGGAGCATCTAAGATCTATACGATTTGGCGTCTGATTCTGCCGAGTGCTATTCCGGGAATTCTGGCATCAGTCATCCTGAGTATCGGTCGGGTTATCGGTGAGTCTGCGCCGGTGTTCTTGACGGCCGGGATGGTTGCACGGATTCCTGACTCTCTGTTTGACTCAGGGCGGACACTGACTGTCCATCTGTATAAATTAACGACTGAACTGTTTTCAGTGGAAGAGTGGAATCAAGCATACGGTACCGCCACGGTTCTGATTGTGGTCGTCCTGCTGATTAACATGGTCACTAAGCTGATTGCTAAGCGATTCAATACGGCAACTTATTAAGATAGCAAGCTTGGTGACAGGTCATAAAGAATTATTTGAGATTGAAGACAATGAATAAATTTGCGATTGAAAATTTAGATTTATATTACGGTGACAATCAGGCTTTAAAAGCGATTAATCTCCCGATTCCACAGCGTCAGGTTACCGCCCTGATTGGCCCGTCCGGGTGTGGAAAATCAACATTACTGCGTTGCCTGAACCGGATGAATGACCTGATCGAAGGGGTAAAAATCACCGGTAAACTGACTATGGACGGCGAAGACATTTACGGCAATATCGATGTGTCTGATCTGCGCATTAAAGTCGGGATGGTCTTCCAGAAGCCGAATCCTTTCCCGATGAGCATTTATGAGAATGTTGCTTACGGACTTCGTGCACAAGGCATTCGCGATAAAAAACATATTGATGAAGTCGTTGAGCGGTCCCTTCGCGGCGCAGCGCTGTGGGATGAAGTGAAAGATCGGCTCAAGTCTCACGCGTTTGGCCTGTCTGGTGGTCAGCAGCAACGTTTGTGTATTGCCCGGACGATCGCAATGGAGCCGGATGTCATCCTGATGGATGAGCCCACATCTGCGTTGGATCCGATTGCAACGCATAAAATCGAAGAATTGATGGAAGAGTTGAAGAAAAACTACACCATCGTGATTGTGACCCACTCAATGCAGCAAGCACGTCGTATCTCTGACCGGACGGCATTCTTCCTGATGGGTGAATTGGTCGAGCATAATGACACTCAGATTATTTTCAGTGAGCCGAAAGATGATCGGACCCGTGGCTACGTCAACGGTGATTTCGGTTAAGGCTGACTTGTCGCAATCAATACGCAATCCGAAAGACATACGCCCGGCCCCTTGTCGGTGCGTATCAAGTGATGGATATCACTCTTTGTAATCGTATTTATATAATAATAAGCGATGGTACACTTTTGCCCCTTCATTGAAGGGGTTTTTTTCGTTCGGCTGAGTCCCTTGCCGCTGTCAGACTGATCCGCTGGATCGTATCCCGACGTTGCATCCGCATTTTTCTTATATTCGTGGCTTTCCTGCCGCCGTCTCTCCGGCACTATTTTTCTTCTGTCACTATTTCTTCTGTCACGATTGTTCTTTTGTAACGACGGCTCTTCTGCAACCGCCGTTCTTGTGCCAAGGCTGTCGTTACTCTCGCTTTTTGTTTCAAAATATGATCTTCAACTCGCCCGGAGGGACAAAAGTCCGTTGCTGACTTGCCAGTGTTGGCTATGTTCGATAAAGATCAAAAAAACAAAAAGGGTAATGATATGGATATAACTTCATGGTTCGACATTAACAACACCTTTATGGTGATCCCCATTGGTGGTGGTTATGCGATGTCGTGGATAGAAATGATAGGGACCTTATTTGGTTTGCTGTGTATATGGTGCGCCAGTCAGGAGAAAATCATCAACTATTTGTTCGGTCTGATTAATGTCACGTTGTTTGGGATTATATTTTATCAAATTCAACTTTACGGACTGCTGATTCTGCAACTGTTCTTCTTCTGTGCGAATATTTACGGTTGGTATGCTTGGTCACGGCCTGATGCGATGAATGGTGAAGCGTTGAAGGTGCGTTGGCTGGCAAAAGACAAACTCATCAAAACCTCTGTGATCAGTGTGATTGCGATTATGCTGCTGACCGTGTTTATCGATCCCTTCTTCTCAGTGCTCGCCAGTTTAGCGGTCGGGGTATTAAACACCTTTGGTGCTTCAATCACGTTAAGCGCGCTTGACCCGGATGCATTTCCGTTTTGGGATGCGGCGATTACAGTCTTGTCGGTCGTTGCGCAGATTCTGATGACGCGGAAATATGTTGAAAACTGGATTCTGTGGGTGGTGATTAACATCATTAGTGTCGGTGTTTACGCCGCGCAAGGTGTGTATGCGATGTCGATTGAGTATGTGATTTTGTTATTTATTGCACTCAATGGTACCAAAGAATGGATCCAGACGGCGAAAGCCAATACCAGTGAACTGGAATATCGGGAGCGGGTACTGTGATACAACCACATATTAATGTACAAAGCCAACAAGTTGCTGAACGGGTCATCGTCTGTGGTGACCCCGCACGTGCCGAGCGAATCGCCGGTTGGTGTGATGATGGTCAGCATTTAACCACGAATCGGGAATTTAGCGTTTATTCTGCCTGGTTTCAGGGGGTTAATGTGACGATATGCAGTACCGGTATCGGATCGCCATCGATGCTGATCGCTTTGGAAGAGCTAAAGCAATGTGGTGCGACACACGTGATTCGTGTGGGCTCTTCTGGTGCGCTGCAATCTCAGATCGGACTGGGCGACTTGATCATTGCCGAAGGCGCTGTGCGGGATGACGGCGGGTCACTGAGTTATTTGCCGAAAAGTTATCCTGCGGTTGCTGATCTCGCTTTAACGACGCGTATGCTGGATGCCGCCGGGAAACTTGGCGCGGTTCACCATTTGGGGCTGGTTCGCTCACACGACAGTTTTTACACCGATGAGGAAACACAAATCTGCCAGTTCTGGCACCAACGCGGTATTTTAGCGGCCGATATGGAAACTTCGGCGCTTTTAGCGGTGGGACGATATCGGGGTTTGAAAGTTGCCTCCGTGCTGAATAACGTTGTGTTGTATGAGCAAGATGTTCAGCAGGGGATTGCTCAGTTTAATCAGGCTGAAGCTGACATGATGCAAGGTGAAAAGCTTTCTGCGCTGATTGCGCTTGAAGCGTTGGTGACTGGCTAAATCGACAACAACACGGCGCTGTTGCCGTGTTGATGATCAATGATCAATCGCGTGGTAAATAGACAGGACGCCATTTGCCTTATATGCTGAGCTTATCGATAGAATAGACGATAAGATGGTATGCAAGTTCAGCCGAACAAAAATACACGTTTCTATGAGTACTTACAGAGTCAGTTACCGGTGTTCAGACAAGTATTGGACGATAGCTGTGTGGCCCAACGTCGTTTTGCGGCAGGCGAATGGCTATTGACCCAAGGACAAAAAGTCGATCATCTGTATGTTGTGTCTGTCGGACGCGTGTCGATGAATATTACGGTAGCGAGTGGTAAACGCTTTCAGCTTGGTGAAGTTCAGTGTGATGATCATATTTTTGGGGAAATGGAGTTCTTCACCCAAATTTTATGCCAGTGGAATGTTGTGGCCGAAGAGGATATCGATGTCGCGGTGATTTCTGCGGCCCGTTTGTCTCAGGCCATGCTCCATTCCCCGGAAATCACCATGTTCTTTGCCAGTGCTCTGGCAGAAGATTATCAAGACTCGCTGAATATTTACACGCAACGTTTACTCTGGCCCATCATGTACAACATCGCTTATGATTTATGGGTTCGTCATCAAAGTGATGTTGTGCTCGGTGGCTTTGAGCGGATTGACAGCGAAGCGGAGCGGTTTGGCACGACAAGCCGAGTGTACCGTCGTGCTGTTAAAGCTTTGCTTGACCGAGGACTTGTCGTTAAACACGGCCATCATTTAGCGATTGGTGACCTGTCAAAGTTGAAAGCGTTTCTCGATGATAAAATCGATAGCGATGATTAGAGACACCCAGATATGATTATGTGATAACGAAATGCTGCTTAAAATGAATAAGGATGTTCAATGACTAAAGCGCTTATTTTAGTAGATGTACAAAACGATTTTGCCCCGAGTGGTGCTTTACCTGTCCCACAGGGGGATGAAATCATTCCAATTATCAATCAATTGTTACCGTGTTTTGACCATGTGATTGCCACTCAAGACTGGCATCCACAAGGTCATTCAAGCTTTGCATCGGAACACAATAAAACCCCGGGTGAGTGCATTGAACTCGGTGGCGTGACTCAAGTGATGTGGCCGGATCACTGCGTGCAAGGCACGGATGGTGCGGCATTTATCCCCGGATTAAACACCGGTGCGATTGATTACATCGTGCAAAAAGGTACCAACCCGAATGTTGATAGCTACAGCGGTTTTTTTGATAACCAGCGTATACAGGCAACGGGGCTGGAAGACTACCTCAGACAAAATGGCCTGACGGATGTGTATATCGTCGGTTTGGCGACGGATTACTGCGTAAAATTTACTGCCTTAGATGCCGTTGAACTCGGTTTTAACACTTGGGTGATTCAAGATGCCTGTCGTGGCGTTGATATGACACCGGGCGATGTCGAGAATGCCTTGAGCGAGATGCAAAGTGCGGGCTGTACGTTCATTCAATCCAGTATGTTCATTCAATCGAGTAAAGTTCTGAACTGATAGCGTAGCGGTGGACTCAGTAAGTGTCGCTCAGATGAGAACATCTGAGCGGACACGTTAAAATATCAGATGTGCCACCCCGGTGATGACCGGCAGGGTAATCAGGGTGCGCAGGATGAAGATAATAAACAGTTCGACAATATTGACCGGAATACGGCTGCCCAGCAGTAAGGCTCCGACTTCAGACATGTAGATCAACTGGGTAACCGACATGGCCGCGATAATGAAACGGGTCATTTCATTATCAATGCCTGAAGCCAGAATGGCCGGAATAAACATATCCGCAAAACCGACAACGAGAGTTTCCGAGGCCTGAACGGCTTCCGGTACTCCAAGCCATTGTAAAAACGGGATGAAAGGCTGACCTAACAGGGCAAAGGCTGAAGTGTGCTCTGCCACGATCAGTGCCAGTGTGCCCAGCCCCATCACAACCGGTAACACACCAAACACCATATCCGCAGCATTGCGCAGCCCTTCCGCCACGACGGCCCGACCGGATGTCACCTGCTGCGCTCGCTGAATTGCCAGCTTCATCCCCCAGGAAAAGGAGTGATGTCCGTCAGGAATCGCATCCGCTGCACGGTCAGGCTCACTGCCATCGACGTACACATCTTTTTTCAGGCTTAACGGGGGAATGCGCGGCAAAATAATCGCAGCAGCGAGACCGGCAAGACAGACCGTGGCATAGAAGGGTAAAAACAGTTGTTCCAGCTTGACCTGAGCGATCACCACCAGACTGAACGTAATCGAGACCGCAGAGAAGGTGGTGCCGACAACGGCAGCTTCCCGCTGGGTGTAAAACTTCTCTTCATATTGCTTGCTGGTCAATAAAATACCGACGCTGCCGTCTCCCAGCCAAGACGTCATACAGTCAATTGCGCTGCGTCCCGGTAAGTTGAAAATAGGCCGCATCACATTACTCAAGAGCGTGCCGAATAGCTCAAGCAAGCCAAAATTGAGTAACAAAGGCAGAAGCAATCCCGCAAAAATAAAGACAGAAAATAGCGTTGGCAGCAAGCCTTCCAAGACCATACCGCCGGTATTCTTTTCCCAAATCATCGCCGGGCCCCAGTGGTAGAGACTGGAGAGTGCCGCCACACCCCCGATGACCCGGACGATCAGCCAAAGCGGCGACGGCGATAGCAGTTGATCTAAAAACGGTTGCCGCCGGATGACGGCGGGCTGATAACAGCGATAAAGCAGCGATAATCCCGCCATACCGGCAATGATCAGCGTAATGATTGTCACAATGTATGTGTCGAGGAAATCACGCAGCGTTGCTGCAAGAATCGCAACGGGAATCGTTAAATCCCCCTGATAACGGAGCGGGGCCATGAACAGGAAAATCCCTGCTAATGAAGGAAGCAGAAAGCGCCAGAAATGGCTTCTGGATTCTGCAGGTTGTGCAACGTCAACCGCTTTTGTACTGTCTTGCATGGTTATTCTCAGATATGTCAGTGGCCTATGCATGGCGAACGCACTCGTTCTGAGGCGTATCTGTGATGCCTGACACTGGCAGATATTCAAAAAGTAAGTTGTCTGTTCAGGCTCAGAAGGTTGGATAGTGCCCAAATAATAAGGCGCGAAGAGTATCTGTTTTTGAATTTCCTTGCAACACTATTCATCTGAATTGTCTATTTATTCATTGTTTTTGTGCTGCAAATGTCGATTAAGTTAGTCAATTGTATCATTGTGTTGCGTGAACGTTACGTTGCGAACGTCAGAGGATATGCGCCGATGGCAGTGTCTGACTTGAGTCACATAAAATCAGTGCTTCATATCCTCGATATGACAGTGTGTTTATTTGGGTCTTCATCTATGATTGTAGATGTGTGTGATATTTCTTATGATAGATTGGTCTGGTCATTTTTTGCTCACATGAGGGCGCGGTACTCATTTTTGTCAGCAAACGAAGAAGATGATCAGATGAAAGCAAAGATAACTGGCCATACGATAAAACGGAGTTTGCAGATGATTAGTAAGCGCTTTTTTAAAACCAAAGATGAAGTCGAAGTCACTTTTGAACTGGATATCCCTGAGACAGCGTCCAATGTTGCCATTGTCGCAGATTTTCTGGACTGGAAACCGGAGCCGATGAAAAAAGTCGCCAAATCTTCTACATATAAGTATAAAACGCGGCTGCCGAAAGGTTGTGAATATCAGTTCAGATATCTGCTGGGTGACAGTCAGTGGATGAATGATCCGGATGCTGATCAGTATATTTCCAATGGGTATGGCGGAGATAACAGTCTGGTTTTCACGCATCAGTAATCCACGGATTTGGGTGCCGCATTGCCTCACCACGGTGAATCATATCCGTGCGATTCATATGTCGGGCTTAGGGAAAGGGTACTTTGGTACCCTTTGAATCATGCTTTGACTTTACTCTGATATTGATTACGTCATAAAATCCTATGCTTGAGCGTCTTTGATCTATTTTGCAAGGTGGGGTTGTGGTTAAGTTAATCGTTGAACGAGTGATGTCATTGTCGAGACGACAGCGTGTTTTCATCCTGGGATTACCTTTATTGGTCGGGGTTTCTTTTTATACGTTACTGACCGATCACTCGCCCCGTCACAGCCTCGATGTCAGCATTAGTTCAGAGCAACAGCTGGTCGATTCGCTGGTTGCAGAACAAACACAAGCCCCCGCAGAAAACCTGCCGGATTACGAATATGTGATTCGTTCTGGAGATAACCTCAGTACCATTTTTGAACAACTTGGATTCGGCTATCGTGATTTATTGAAAATCATGGAAACGGATTTGAACTATTTGGCACTCGATACCCTTCAGCCCGGTGATACTCTGAGATTCTGGCGGAGCAAGGAAAGCAATGACTTAGCAAAAATGTCGTTGCAATTTAGCTTAGTCAAGCAGGTCGTTTATACCCGTCTGGATGATGGGAGCTATGCCTATAAAGAGATCAAAATCCCCGGGACTTGGAAACAGTTCCCCTTGATTGGTGAGATTCAGGGATCATTTTCACAATCGGCCTACCGACTGGGGCTCAACAGTAATGAAATTGAGCAGATGGTCAGTTTACTGAAAGACAAAGTGAACTTTACCAAAGATTTGCGCGCTGGCGATCAGCTTGAAATTGTTCAGTCCAGACAGTTTGTCGGGGATCAGCTGACGGGCAACAGTGAAATTCAGGCGATCAAAATATCTACCCGGGGAACGGTTGTTTCTGCATATTTGCATACTGACGGGCAGTATTATGATCAGGATGGACACAGCCTGCAAAAGGCATTTCGTCGCTATCCGACCAGTCGTCACTGGCGGATGAGTTCGCCATTTAATCCTTTCCGCCGCCATCCGGTAACAGGGCGGATCATGCCGCATAACGGAACCGATTTCGCGACCCCGGTCGGAACACCGGTACTGTCTACCGGTGATGGTACGGTGATTATTGTTCGTAAGCACCCATACGCCGGGAATTATATTGTGATTCGTCATGACAGCACTTATATGACGCGGTATCTGCATCTGAGTAAGATTTTGGTGCATCGCGGACAAAAAGTATCCAGAGGGCAAAAAATTGGCTTGTCCGGTCAGTCGGGGCGGGTGACTGGTGCTCATCTGCACTATGAGTTAATTGTGAAAGGGCGTCCGGTTGATGCCATGAAAGCTAAAATCCCGATGGCAACCTCGGTTGCCAAAAAAGAGATGAAACAATTTATCGCGCACCGGAACAAAATGGATCAGTTACTTGAGCGACAAGAGTTAAAGCTCGCGGCACATACCGAAGACAACGGCGGGCAGAGTTAATCTCAATACGCTGTGTCTGTGGCCGACAGCCAGTGATAATGCAACGCAATCGGTTTGCGTTGCAGCCCAAAAAATCAAGCTAACGGCTTGATTTTTTTTGTTCGAGCAACTGGTGAATCACCATTTCGGGCGGCAGGGGGGCCGAAAACAAATACCCCTGAATTTGTGTACAACCCATCTCATAGAGCCGTGCCAGTGATTGTTCCTCTTCCACGCCTTCGGCAACTAAATCGACATCCAATTGTTCCGCCAGTTGAATAATCAAACTGACAACCTTCTCAGAGGTCTCATTGCATAGCATATTTTTGATAAATGATGCATCGATCTTGATGCAGTCGATCGGATAGTTATGAATATAATTCAAGCTGGAGTAACCCGTACCGAAGTCATCTAACGCGACTTTAAATCCGTTATTCCGCAGCTCTTTGAGAATATTACCCGTGATGGCGCGTTGTGATAGAAGGGCGGTTTCCGTTATTTCAATGGTGAATTCTCCCGGATAAAAACCATAGCGCACAATCCGTTCTTTTAGCGTCTGAATATAATCACTCTGATGGTTTAATTCGTAGGCTGAACAGTTAATACTCAGCCGGATTTTTTGGTTCAGTGATTGCTCAATGTGTTGTTTGGCCAGACAAGCGAGTTCAATCACGCGATGACCGAGTTCGATAATCAGGCCGGACTGTTCTGCCGCCGCAATAAACTCCACCGGGGAGATTTCACCGAGCACCTGACTCTGCCAGCGGCAGAGCACTTCAAAGTATTTCCAGGTGGACTGATGCTGCTTGACGATCGGTTGGAGCACGACATAGAGTTCCTGTTGAGACTCATCCAGATTTTTATTTAGTGCACCTCTGAGGGCATCAATCACTTGATTCTTACGGTGATATTCATCGCTCAGATGAGTGTCATAACAACAAATAGCGGGTGGACAAAGTTTCTTGCTATTTTTGAGTGCCAGACTGGCGTTGAGCATCAGTTGATCCGCATTGATTGATTCTTCCTTATAGCTGGCAATCCCGATACTGGCCGAGATGGTAATGTGGTGGGCAATATCTTGGTATCCGCTCCGAATCCGAGCGAGTATGTCCTGACAAACGGTTGCTGGCTGGGGATCAAAGGTGATGAACGCAAATTCGTCTCCGGCAATCCGAAATGTCAGTTGTTCGTCCTGAACACATGCAGAAATCGTTTGAGCAACAAATCTCAACACTTGATCACCGACATAATTGCCATAGAGATCATTGATGTGTTTGAAATCATTAATATCCAACATTCCTAGCGTAAAATTAAATTGGCTTTGAGATGCTGACACCAGTCTTTCCAGAGTATCGGCCAGAAAACTCCGGTTCATCAAATTGGTCAGGTCATCGTGGGAGACTTCATAATTCAGGCGATTGAGTAATACATCCGTTCGGTCGGTTTGGTGTTGAAAACGACGATATTGCATGACGACTTGTGAGACCAGACGATGCCACTGTACGATGATTGATGGATCGACAATCGGGGATTGTGTCAACGAAACAAACAGATAGATTTGGTCACCGGATACCGTATGGTTCACCATTGTTCCCAGATAGCCTTCAATTTGATGTTTTACCAAATAGTTGACCTGTGGGTAGCGTTGGTGAACCTGAGCCGGGATGAGGTAATACTGATGCGGCTGATACTCAAGCTGATACGTAATCAGTGTGTCCAGATGCGTCCCGATGTCTTCATCAAACAGTTCTCTCGAGGATGCCGCAAGCAAACGCCGCTGTTGTTTTATTTTGTCGATCTCAAACAGCAGGGCAGCGTTTGAATCGGTTGCCTGATGCAACATCTCGGTTGATTTCTGATAGAGAGAGCCGTCGGTAATCGAAATCAGTTCAGAAATCGACTGCAAATCCACTGCGCCGGACGAGCGTGGTTCTCTTATATTCATACTGAAAGCCTACTGACATTGTTATTTTGTTTTTACCACATAACTTTGGGCGAAGAGTGATGCTTTTTCCAGTTTTTGGCTCGATTGACGCCCATTGTCTGAGGTCAGGTATGGGGTTAGTCTTGAGAATAAATGAATTTGTGAGAGTATACGCGGGTTACCCGATGATGTGTTTTCCGCAGATTGGGATGATGATCAACGCCAGCAAAAACAGAGACGGAAATATAAATGTTACAGCATGATTTTGAACAGATGGTGAAACAAGCCTGTCAGGCCGGAAGTTTACCGCTCGCACTTGCCTATTTGAAGCAGGTTGATGAGGCAGAAATTGCTTCAGCGGCTGAAGCTTTAAGCGGGCAGTTTATGATTGCAGAGATTGAGGGTGAGCAACGTATTTATCATGTGACCACTCAAGAAGATGAATCGGGAGCACCAGAAGAACTGGCCGAATATGTGATGACGGAAGGGGATGATGTGATTCGCTTCGTGGCTTGGTTTTTCGATACGCAATTTAGTATCAAAGGCAAAGAAACCTATCAGGCTGCGGGTAAAACCTATACTCAGCCAAAGCGCAAATAGCCCCATAAAAAAAGCCTCCCTGATTAGAGGGAGGCAAAGAACATGAAGTGACCAGTGATTCTGCCATATCACTGTGAAAGAAGCACAAACGCTGCCTGCATTTGTCATCCTATAGATTGCAGAGTTTATGCCAACTTTTTAATGTGTTTTAAATCAATAAGTTATTTGTCAGTTTGTCAAAATCCATTTTGCGGTGTGCGTTACGATGGGGCAAGACTGTGATGAAATGGTGCAGGTTGCGCCGGGTTGGCGGTTCTGACATTAAAAAAGGTCAGACATCTCTGCCTGACCAATCGTGGATTATATGGTTCTAGGTGTTCAGATTAGAAATCGTAACGAATACCCGCTTGGAGTTGATCGTCTTTTTTCGTCAGCTGTTCGAACTTGTAGCCGGTATAAACACGCAGGTGACCATTGAACTTATGCTCAACTTCCAGCGCAAGATGATCGACCGTATCTTTGTTATCAACTTCTTGGAAGTTATAGACCGCGATCAGTGATGTTTTGCCAAGCTTGTATTTTGCACCCACTTCATAGTCATCGGCATCAACTTCTTTGCCACCGGTAACGGCTGTTCCTGTGCCGTATAGTGCACCCAATGTTAATGCATCCATTTTGAACTGTGCGCCGATATTAAATTGGTCTTCAGAGTTAGAGGCGTCACTGTCTTGCGTGACATAGCCCAGACCAACCGTCAGGTTATCCGTGAAGCCATACACTGCCGAGATACCGAAACTGTCATTGTCTTTTTTGTCTGAGGCAATATAGTTCGCCTGAAGACTCAGGGCATCGAACTGACCGGAATAAACAAAGTTGTTGTCACGCTTATCTTTGTTACCGCCGATAAGGTCAGCAGCTTCTTCATCGAAGGTATTCATCAGATCAGTAAAGTTGGTGACCTGAACCTGCGCTGAATCTTGCTTACCATAAGAGAACTCACCAATGCTGGTTCCCATACCTGCATAGAAATAACGGTTGGTCAGGTTATCGCCATCCCCGTCACCTTTGCTGCTACTGTTATCGAGTTCTGCTTCATATTTACCAAAGCCATACAAATCATCAGATAGTGCAGTTTTGCCGACCAGATTAACCCGGGCACGGGATTTGTCTTTAAAACGACTATTTGTAGTCGATTCATTTTGGTCGGAAAGATTGAAACGCGCTTCGGCACGACCGCCCACTTTCAGGGTTGTACCTTTGCTATCATAGACTGTGGCAGCAATAGAAGAGCCGGATACCAATGCTGTAAGAATGGCTGTTGTCAGAACTGCTTTTTTCATCTTGTTTACCTTATTCCATTGTGATTGAGCTTCTTTGCTCTTTTTTGTAATGACTGGAGTAAGTTAGAGGGGAAATATGAATATCAGATTGCAATGTTGTTACTATTAGATGTTGTTTTTATTTGATTTTTTTATGATTTTTATGAAAATATGAGTCTAGATTGCTATTCACTGAAAATGTAAATCATAAATACATTCTTTTTATTTATGATTTATTCCTGACTTATATGCTTTTTATGTATATAAACTCGCCTTGCAGCCCTGACCAAGCTAGTGCATTCGCTTATTTTGTGGTTTGATGACACATTCTGAATCACGGTGGTGAAGATTATGAATTTTTTAGCTCACCTGCATCTTGCTCAGGCCTGTCAGTCCAGTCCGCTGGGAAACTTGTTGGGGGATTTTGTCAAAGGTGACCCGCAGGGACGCTACCCTGAGCCCGTTGTGAAAGGGATTCACTTACATCGTTTTGTGGATGCATATACGGATCGACATCCACTGGTGCGAGCACTGAAATCCTGTTTCCCGGCAGAGAGCCGCCGGTTTGCCCCTATCGGACTCGATTTATTCTGGGATCACTGTTTAGCCCGTGACTGGCATGAGCTACATGACCACCCCCTTGATAGATTTTGCCAAACCGTGCATGGGCAAATTGAGCAAGAGTTGACGTTTACGCCACCGGAATCTTTTATGCAGGTTCACCAACGGATGTGGCAAGGGCGCTGGCTGGAGTCTTACGCCGAATTCGAGAACATTGAGTTTGCTTTACAGCGGATGTCGCGCCGCTCACCCCGGATGCAGGCGCTCACCAGCTGTATTCCATCGCTGAAGACTCATTATCAACATTTGTCTGAGAACTTTACTCAGTTCTATCCACAAGTTCTGGAAGCAGTCAGTGTGGCATCTGCAGAGATGGAATCAGGGAACGCATGATGGTATGGATGAACGCCTCAGACGATTGCTTCTTTAGCTGTCTGTCGTTGCCGGATTTTTTCCGAGAGCATAATAAAAATCAGACAGAACCCGCCCATACACAGCACCACCGTCGCCAGATAAATCGTATTGTTATCGGGTAACCGGGCAAAGTAGGTTGAGGTCAGACTGACCAGAATCATCTGTAAACTACTGTAGAGCGCACTCATTCGACCGCCGGATGTCGCCGGAAACAGTTGCAGTGCTGAGGCGATGGTATTACTGAATATCAGCGCCTGACCGAAGGTGGCAATCATGAATGGAATCATCAATACATAAATATTTTGGTATCCGTTCAGGTTGGCAAAGAGCATGGCTGCCCCGGCAGTGAGAATTAAGATGCTCCCGAGCAGACATGAAAAGTAAATGCCGTGTTTCAGAACCATCTGACGGTTCATCAATGCTGCCAGATAATAGGGCACCCCAATAAGAACCGCGAGATAGCCATACTCATCCGGAGAGAAGTTAAAATTGCCCTGAACTAAAAATGGGGTCATCACGTTGTAGGAAATCACAATGCAGTAGGCAAAAAATCCCCCCAATACGTTGATCATAAACTGCGAATTGGTTATCGCATGAAGATAATCCTTCAGGGTTATTTTTAATAAAGGAACCTGCTGTTTGTCCGGGGTTGCTGTTTTGGTTTCCGGGAGATAGAAAAAGCACAGGATCATGATGAACAGATCAAACAGAGCCAGAAAAATAAAAACGGAGGTCCAGTGAAAGGTCTTGGTCAGCAGGCCGCCAATCACCGGGCTTAATCCGAAGCCAAGTGCAAATCCCATCGAGAGATAGGACGATGCACTCGCCAGTTCTTTTCCGGAGAAAACGTCCCGGACAATCGACCGTCCACTGGTCAGTAATCCCCCACACCCCAGACCTTCCAAAATGCGGCATAAGATGAACACTTCAAACGTGGCACTGAATATATTGCCGACAAATCCGATCAATGCCAGTAGTAACGCGGTAAACAGAATCGGCTTTCTCCCGATGCGGTCAGAAATCGGACCGAAAAACATCGGAGATATGCCAAAGCCAATGATAAAGCAGGTCACGGTGAGTTTGGTCTGGAATTCATCAATCACCAGACCACGACTGATTTCAGGCAACGCAGGCAGATATAACGCAATCGACGCCTGACCCAAAATTGTGATGATCAGGATGAGTTTTTTAATGTGTGATTGTTGAGACTGAGCGCTGTGCATTTGGAGTCCGTGGTGTGTGAACGATATTCAGGATTGTATTCAAATGTGATCGGATTAATATAAAGATTCTTGCAATACAGCTTTGCGTAAGGTGCAAATCAGTGAATCATTATCCGAGTTCTGAGCAGCTTTTTTTATTCTCGACGGTTGTTGATCAAGGCAGTTTTTCCAAAGCTGCTGCACATATGGGGGTGCATGTATCCACTGTCACCCGACAGATAGACCAACTGGAGCAACGTATTAAAGCGAAGCTACTGATTCGTTCAAGCCGGTTTTTAGGGTTAACGGAAGCGGGGCGATATCTTTATGAGAAGTCGAAGCCGCTGTTAAAAGATCTCACCGATACAATGGAGACGATTCGTGCGATAGAGTCGTCAACATCAGGTGTTATCCGCATGAGCTGTTTGCCGACCTTTGGCAAAATGATCGTCATCCCTTTTCTTGCTCAGTGTCGCCGACAAGAGATAAACCTTGATATTCATTTGAATTTAACGGAAAGACTGGTTGATCCGATTGTTGAGCGTCTTGATCTTGCCATTCGCATCGGTGAACAACCCGATAGTAGTTTGTATCCGCAAAAAATCGGGACTCAAACATGGCACATCTGTGCCAGTCCGCAGTTATTGGCCCGCTATTCTGCTGAGCAGATTGGCCAGTTCAACCATTTGCCGCTGATTGATAAATGCGCCGAGTACAACTCGCTGTGTTGGAAAGGGCTGGAGAAATCAAATGTTATTGCGGCCAGATGTGACGATTTTCATGCACAGTTGATGCTGGCAATGGCAGGCATTGGTGTTTGCTGTTTACCGAATTGGGTGGTTGCGCCAGCAATTGCCGCCGGAGAGCTGGTCAAAGTGATGGATGATCCGTTTGATCGGTGTGAAACGATTTATGCCCTCAGACCCTTTCAGCAAGCCAGTGCCAAAGTGAGTCTAGCGATGGCGGGGATTGAAACTGCGCTGATCACCATCTCCGGGACGATGTCTGCCGACAGTCAATGAGCCTAACATGGCTCATTGACTGGAAGAAACAACCAACCGCCGTCATCAGCTCACGTTACTGATCCGTAAAGCGGGCAAATTCAGCGGTGTATCGTTCTCCGGCAACACCGAGTTGCGTGCTGATCTCACTAAGCTGACGGACTTCATCGGCTTTGAGTTCGAGACTGGCGGCACCGAGGTTGTCATCGAGGTGAGCAATTCGCCGGCAGCCCGGAATCGGCACAATGTCATCGCCCTGATGGAGTAACCAAGCCAGTGCGATTCTGGCTGGCGTCGTGGCCTTGTCTGCAGCGAGCTGACGGATTGCATCAACCAGCCGCAGGTTGGTGGCGTAATTCTCGTCACTCAGCCGCGGATCGCCCCAGGCCCGAAAATCATTCTTATCGTAGGCGGAAGCGGGTTTGCTATCACCGCTCAGAAATCCGCGTCCCAAGGGGCTGAATGGGACTAAGCCTATCCCCAGCTCGCGCAGTACGGGCAACGTCTCATGTTCCAGACGGCGTTCCCACAATGAATACTCACTTTGAAGTACCGACACCGGACATGTCTGGTGCGCTTTACGGATAGTCTTCGGTGATGCTTCAGATAAACCAAAATAGCGAACCTTTCCCGCATCAATCAGTTCGGCGACTGTCCCTGCAACGTCTTCAATCGGCACGTTGGGATCCACCCGGTGTTGATAAAGAATATCAATATAATCGGTCTGGAGCCGTTGCAGTGATGCATCCACCACGTCTCGGATATGTTCCGGGCGACTGTTGAGTCCGATGGACGCACCGTCACGGATATCAAACCCAAATTTGGTCGCAATGACGAGCTCTTGCCGCTGACTTTTCAGTGAGTTGAGCCATTGGCCCAGTAATTTTTCATTGGTATAAGGCCCGTACATTTCAGCGGTATCGAAAAAATTAATCCCTTGAGCCAGCGCATGATTGAGTGTGGCGAACGATGCACTGTCATCATAACCCCCATAAGCATGACTCATGCCCATACAGCCTAACCCTAACGCTGAGACTTGTAGACCTTGACTTCCTAAACGACGCTTTAGCATGTGTGTATCCTTATCATTGATGAACCAGGCTATTATGCGCACATTGACATTGTTTATTAATACTTCAGAATATTCATTAACTATGAAGTATAAGATTGATAATTATCTCGCCTCAATCATGCTGAACATCATTTGTCTCAAGAGTCATATCAATGAAAAGCAGTGAATATACAGAAATGAAAGCGTTTAAAGCCGTTGCTGAACAGGGGAGTTTCTCTGCTGCCGCGAAGGTATTACGCATCACGCCCTCGGCCTTGAGTCAGATTATTAAACGTTTGGAGGATAATCTGGGCAGCCGGCTGTTTAACCGGACAACGCGCAGTGTGGTACTGACAGAAATCGGGTTGCGGTTTTATCAGCGTCTGCGACCGGCACTGGATGAAGTCGAAGCTGCATTGAATGAAGTGAAGACTCAGTCGGGCGCACTGGCCGGCACGGTTCGGTTACACCTGACTACGGCTGCGGCCGATGCGATCTTACAGCCGGTTTTAGGGCAGTTTTATCGGGCATATCCCGATATCGTGCTGGATATTCTGGTCGAAGATGCGGTGATTGATTTGGTCGCGGATGGATTTGATGTCGGGATCCGGTTGTGGGAGTTTGTTGAGCAGGACATGATAGCCTACCCGATCGGGCCGAAAGTCCGTATGTGTGCTGCAGCTTCGCCTCAGTATCTGGAAAAGTATGGTTGGCCTGAAACCCCGGCTGCGCTGCGTGAGCATCAGTGTCTGAACTGGCGACTTTCCGGTGACAGAGCGGTGTATCGGTGGGAGTTTTTCCAGCACGGGCACTGGTTCTCAATGGCTGTCGATGGCCCCTTGATTACCACCAGCAGAGAGCTGGCGGTGACAGCGGCCTGTGAAGATCAGGGCATTGTTTTCTGGACGGAAGATAAACTCAGACCTTGGTTAGAGCGGGGTGAACTGGTGTCCGTTCTGGATGAGTTCTGTCCGTTCTTTCCGGGGTGGCATCTCTGCTATCCGCGTCACCGGCATACGTCCAGTGCTTTGCAAGCATTTATTCAGTTTATGCGTCAGGCTTATCCGCTGCCGCTGCCGCTGCCTAATGAAACAAGAACATCGAGTGATTGACCTGACTTACCCCTTCCGATAACAGACTAACAGCAGCCTGTTATCGAAAATCAGCTTAACACTTGCCTTTTTTCGCCTGTCCCGGTGGGCAGAATTTGCCTTGATCATTGGTTTCCGTGGTATTGACTTTCACCTGAGTATCATTGATTTTCCCTTCAACCCGGGTCAACTGGCAGCCGGATAAAACGATGGATGTGACGGCAATCATGAGCAGCTGTTTCATATATTCACCAATAAAATATTTACGTATTTACTTATATATAATAGTTGGCTCAAAGGCATGTTTGTCTGGAAGATGTAAAAATAGTCGCGATTGATGAATCTGAGATACAGTCGGTTACCGGATGGTACGATAACCGATATGGGCGGATTTGATACGGGGGAGATGATTGATATCGGTTTATTGAGAGGAACCGATATTCGGTGCGCTGGTATTTTATACGCTGATATTTGATACGCTGATATTTTATACAAATACACCGTAAATCGCATGACTCAGAATTCGATCCCCGACTTTTTCCTGATGGCTGATAATCCCTTCCAGTGTCATGCCTAACCGTTCACAGACGGCTCTGCTTGGCAGGTTGTCTGCCGCCACAGCGATCTGAACTTTTTCGACCTTGAGTGTTTCGAATGCGTAAGCGATCAAAAACCGACAGGCACGGGTAATAATGCCGTTTCCCTGATATTGCTGGCCGAGCCAATAACCGATTTCGGCTTTTTTAAGCTCATGATCAATACTATTAAAGCCAATATTACCCACCAGTTCGCCGCGATATTCAATCGCGCAATCCAGACCATCGCCATCAATATATTTATACCGTGAACCTTGAATAAAGGTTTTGAAATCGTCGGTGGAATGACAAACTCTGGGCCAGTTTAACCACTGTGAGAGGTATGGTTTATTTTCTTGTACGAGCTCGGCGTATCGGGACGCAAATGATTCATGCAGCTGGTATAAAATAATATCCTGATCGATCGTCCATTTCAGCATAAGGTAATTTGATTTCCTCTCAACTATTGCGGGTTATATTGATTTTTGGTCATTGAAAGTCATCTATATATTTATCCAATATACATTCAAAGCTCATCCTATCAAACAGAAGATAAAATGCCTGTTTATTTTATCTGCCGGTTATCTGCTGGCAAACATTGTGATGCTCTGTCGTATTTTTATTCTTGTTCATGAAATTCTTTACAGGCAAAAAAATTATCGTGTTATGGTTTGGTGGAATATATGAGTTTATAGGCATATATTATTTAAATACTGTACTGAATAATGGAGAAACTATGAAACTAAAAAATACGATATCTATCGCATTGTGTACGGTGGCATCTTTCATTTCCGTGAGTGCTTTTGCCGTCGATAAAGATGCGATTGCAGCTCGGTTGGCATCTCAGTTACATGATTCAGTCAATTTGAATCAGCAACTTCAACAGATCGAACGTTCACACACACCGATACGGGTTAACACATTTTTAGCGCCACAATCTTTTTTAGCACCGCAAGGTATGCAGGCCCCTCAGGCAGTGAGTGACAGCACGGAAATGTGGTTATTCCTCCCGGCGGATCGTGCGCTGAATGATGATATGTCCGATCTGGTGGTGGCGTATCCGCCATCCGGTGATGAAGCGTCATGGACGGAAGTGACCGGTTATACGCTCAGCGGTGATAAAACCTCGCTGGCGGTCGATCAGGAACCCAATGTCCCGGTGCTGGTAGTCGATGACAACGGTTATTACGCGATGAAAGAGGGCATGGAAAAACTCAATGCGCTTTTACAAGAGAATGGTTTACAAGAGAGTGGATTGCAGGAGAGCGGCTTAGAAAAAGGTTTACGGGAAAAAGCATCGGCAGCACCTCAACAAGGTGTTCAGGTTCAGGCAGCAACCGGATTTGATGCAACGAAATTAACCAAGGTGAGTGTTAAAGATACCAAAGAGCCTTGGATTAAAGGCCCGGCAGAAATATACAGTCTGGTCACGGGCGTCGTGACGAACAATAAACCGCAAGTGATTGCTGTTGAAATGCCGTATTTGGATTACAAAGAGACCAACTATTATCCCAATCAAATCGTAATCAACTGGTCTGCATATGATTATCGCGTGGTTGATTTGTTGATGTATGAACACGATTCAGGAACCAACTATAAAACCTTGGTGCAAGCTTTGGTCTCGGCTATCGGTGCTGCCGGGTCGCTTGCCGGCTGGCCTCCGTCTTCAGCCGTTGCTGAGATTACCAACCGGGTGATTGCAGCGATGCCAGATTCTGTGTTTGTTGATGACGATGATTTTGTTGATGCCTGTTATACCCTTGAGCGCGGTAAGTCTTATGCGGATTTCCATTGTTCAGCGGACAATGCCACTATCAGTATGGAACCCTTCTTTGTTGAACCCAATTAAGCCCTGAAACGCATGAAACCCTGAAGACAAGACAATCCGTGACTTACGACGGTATTGTGTTGATCTGGAATGGCAAGTAAAAGTCCGGCCTCAATCGCCGGATTTTTTATTTTTGGCATATCCGTATTTTTCTATGCTGATGGCCTGAGGGTTAACATCTGTGTGTTCTGATGCAAATTATCAAATCGCAATATTGTACAATTTTTTTGTTGCAGGGTCGGTTATGATAGGACAAAAACGACAAGGGTAAGGAATCAGCACACCATGACAATGATGACAGCTGCGCATCACGCTTCAGATTCGCCGATGAGGCTATTTTTCCGCGGGGCGTTGGCGATGATGCCTTTAAGTATTGCGGTACTACCTTGGGGGCTATTGGCGGGATCTTTTGCGGTCGAATCCGGGTTAACCGTGATCGAGAGCCAAGCGTTATCTGCGATTTTATTTGCCGGTTCAGCCCAGTTGGTTGCCACTGGGATGCTAAAAGCCGGTGCCGGATTGTTTTCTCTGCTCCTGACGGTCTTTTTCATTACCTCACGCCATTTTCTCTACAGTGTGTCGATGCGTTCAAAAATCAGCCCAATGCCATTGCGCTGGCGGCTCATTCTGGGATTTTTACTGACCGATGAACTGTTCGCTTTACTCAACCATCAGGATGATGCCCGCTTTAACCGCTGGTATGCATTCGGAGCCGGGTTTAGTTTTTATCTGTTATGGAACATCGCCACGCTGGTGGGGATTGTTGCCGGTCATACGATTCCGCAACTTAATTCGATGGGGCTTGATTTTGCCATTGCAGCCACTTTTATTGCGATTGTCATTCCGAATGTCAAAACAGTACCAGTGACAGTTGCCGTCCTGACGGGACTGGTGATGTCGGTTCTGTTGAATTTATATCAGGTGGACGGCAGTCTGGTGATCGCCAGTCTGTCTGCGATGATCGCCGGTTATGTGACTGAAACTTATCTGGAGGGGAAATAGTATGGTGCTCATCCAAATTATAGCTATGGCAGGGGTGGTGTTTCTCAGCCGCTATCTCTTTTTAGAACCTAAATTGCCCTTGCGTTTAGGCCCTCATTTACATCGGTTTTTGAGCTATTCCGGTCCGGCCATCTTAACGGTGATCTGGGCGCCGATTGTGTTTATGCCGGAACAGTCGTTATGGATTCACTGGCACAACCCTTATTTGTGGGGCGCTTTAACGGCAGGAGTAATCTCTTGGAAAACCCAAAATGTCCTGCTCACCACCGTGTTGAGCATGATGGTGTTTTTGGTCCTTCATTTGGTGGTGTTTCCGGCATAACGGCAAGGTTACTGAGCGACCCATTCAATCTCGATTAAGGTTTTGTCTTCACTCTTCAGCCGGGCAAGAAACACATCACCCGCCTGAACAACGCCAACACCTTTGGGGGTGCCGGTCATCACAATATCCCCGTCTTCCAGTGTGGTATAGCGTTGTAATTCCTGCAAAATGGTGTTTGGCGGGTAGATCATTTGCGCGACGCCGCCCTGTTGAATACGGACGCAGTTGATCAGTAATTCCAGATTGAGCGTGTCGAGCTCGATATCTTTGAGCGCAATAAACTTACTGAAGACCGCCGAACCGTTGAATGCTTTGGCCCGTTCCCAAGGGAGTCCCTGTTTTTTCAGCTGGGATTGCAGATTTCTTTTGGTGAGATCCAGCCCGAGTCCAACCCCGTGAAAGCGGTTATTTTTGACTAAAAAACAGATTTCAGTTTCGTAATGCAACGGTTCTTCATGGTAGGCATACAACCGAGACGTAATACTACTGTTGGGTTTATGAAATACCACCATCTGCTCAGGTACGGCATTATCCAATTCATGAATATGCTCGATATAATTTCTGCCGACACAGACAACTTTTGACGGTGTGATTTTCCGGTTGCCAAAACGAATGGTGTTCATGAGCCTGCCCTTGATAAAGTCTCTCCTGCGAACCGCTGAAATGGCGTGTTCAGCGGTGGTCAGAGAATAGTCTATCCGATCTGAGTCAGAATGAATATTAATTTATATTCAATAAGTTATTTGCTCTCCAGAATGCAATCTTAAACTCAGAATTGTGCGTGATTGAGCCATAGATGCGTTGCAATACTGGCCGCATAGCCTAAGACAATCACCGGTGTCCAACGTAAATGACTCAAAAAGGTATACTGCCCGTGAGATGCGCCCATCAGCGCAACACCGGCAGCAGAACCAATCGATAGCATACTGCCCCCGACACCCGCCGTCAGCGTGATCAGGAGCCAGTTGCCGGTAGACATGACCGGATCCATGGTCAGTACGGCATACATGATCGGGATGTTATCGATAATCGCAGAGAGTGCGCCCATGAAAATATTCGCCCATTGTGCCCCCCAATGCGGATAGATGGTGCCCGAGATCAGGCTGAGATAACCCAACAGACTCAGGCCACCGACACTCATGACGATGCCATAGAAAAACAGCAAGGTATCCCATTCGGCATGGGAAATACGTTTAAACACGTCAAACGGGACGATTGACCCCAGCCGTTTCAGGGTGGTTTCGTCATGGTTAGCTTGTGCGAGGGCCTTTTGTTGCGCGAGAAAACGGGGGAGCGACTTCTGGAGGTAATAGCCGAAAAACTGCAGATAAGCCAATCCCATCATCATGCCGACCACCGGCGGAAACTCAAATAAGGCGTGAAAACTGACCGCGGTCACAATCGTCAGTAAGAACAAGGCCACAATCCGTTTTGCCCCCCGTTTGGGGGCGATATGCTCCTGCACAAGGTCAGGACAGCCTTTGGGTAAAAAGCAGGACATAACCAGAGCCGGTACCATGTAATTGACGACCGACGGAACGAAGAGATCAAAAAACTGAAGAAAACCCGCCATACCCGCCTGCCAGACCATCAGGGTGGTGATGTCTCCGAACGGACTGAACGCGCCACCGGCATTGGCGGCAATGACGATATTAATACAGCACAGGTTGACGAAAGACGGATTATTTTCACTGACTTTCATCACCACCGCACACATCAGCAAAGCTGTGGTGAGGTTATCCGCGACCGGTGAAATGAAAAAAGCGAGTAAACCGGTCAGCCAGAACAACGCTGCATAGCTGAAGCCTTTACTGACCATCCATGAACGCAATGTGTCAAACAAGCGCCGCTCTTCCATCGCGTTGATGTACGTCATCGCCACCAGCAGGAAGAGCAGTAGTTCAGCATATTCCTGCAAATTTTTCTCGAACGCTGCTTTGGCAACTTCAATTTGATCGATTTGTTGATACGAGAAACCGATAATGGCCCAGATAATTCCGGCAGCTAACAGCACTGGTTTCGACTTTTTGAGCTTGATCGTTTCTTCAAAAGTGACCGTGATATAGGCGAGCACAAAGAGAATCACACAAGCGTAACCCGCCCAGGAATCTGTCATATCAATGGCAAATGCGGCGCTGGAATGGGTCGATGCAACACTGAGAAAGGGAACAAACAGGAGTAAAATCAAAAAGCGTCCGGCTGATCTTGTCGTCATCACGTTATCCTTCTGATGAAAAAGCACATTCAGTGTAGGCCGCATTTACCGTGCTGACTGTGAGTCGAATCAAAATCAACCATATTCAACAATGTTCAATGTCCACGCTTCACCTTTGGTTCTCAATCTCCGACGTTTAAACCCCAATGGATTGTATTGAGGGCATTCATCCGTGAACAGGCCCGATCACACCACCATTGGCAGTGTTGATGCAACCAGCAGGAAAGCCATGGTGTAGTTAAACCATAAAAGATGCGCTGGTTTTCTCAGTAAGGTACTGATCTGCTTGCCGGCAAAAATCCAAGTGGTGCCGGAAGGAATATTAATGATGATAAAAATCACAGCCGTCCAGAGCAGCCCTTGCACGCTTGCCGAAGGATTATAGAGGCTCACCGCGGTGAGTGCCATCGACCAGCCTTTCGGGTTGACCCACTGAAACAATGCTGCGGCATAGAAGGTCATCGGTTGGTAGTCACCGGTGGCTATCTTGGATTGACTGGTCGCGATCTTGATTGCCAAATAAACCAGATAGGACAGGCACAGCCATTTGAGCATCGGTTGCAGGGTCGGGAAAGCGTGGAAAACACTGCTCGCACCGATCCCGACCAGAAACAGCATCGCCCCAAAGCCAAGAGTGACGCCCAGCATATGAGGGAGCGTGCGGACAAAACCGACATTTGCCCCGGAAGTCATCAGCATCATATTGTTTGGCCCGGGCGTGAATGTTGCGGTAAATGCAAAGAGTACAAGTGCGGGGAGTTGTTCAAATAGCATGGATTGGTCTCTGATGATTGTTAGTTATGTTAATAAACGCAATCATAACGAGAATAGGGCGCAATTTTGTGTTTATATTGAATGTATCATCCGCTTTTGGACAATAAATCGTTTCTATTTAGCTTATTGGAGAAATAATCTTGCAGGGTGTAATGAGAGTGGACAATGTGAGCAGGAGAGCGGCAGAAAGTACAACTCTGGGAGATTTGCGGAACCAGAGACAGTACCACATCAACGCGCCATACTGTCATTGGTTCGATTACTGACTGGTGTTCTATCAGTCTCAGTGAGTATATTGTGCCAATAAACGTTTCAATGCATCCGGGTCTTGCTGTGCAAGCTTATCCAAAGCCTCTTTTGCAGTGTTTCTTATGTTCTCCTGATGCGTTTTTTTCACCGTTTCAACTTTATCCAAAAGTTTAGTCAGTTCTGCAACCTCTTTGCTTTTACTATTCTTACTTAACTCAAGAACCACCTTGGCGAGCAAACCTAGCTGAGTACCGTAACTTGCAACATGACTCACGATCTCTTTTTCTATCGCTTGATTGCCGGCAAAATTGAGTTCGATTTGGGGGGATAAAAAGTTATTCCGGGCATTAATCTCTTGTTCAACCGCACCGCTTAACGGTAAGTAGATGTCTTTTAACCAAAATGTAAACCATGGATTCATATCTTTCACCTTAATCAATGTGATGTACTGATATGACAATAGTCCACTTTGCGACAGTATGTGTTTGATTGAATATAATAAGTGTGATTTTCTACGTTCATCACGCAGTATGATGGTGATGACATCAATCCCTTTGCCGCATGCTGGCATCAATTTCCAGTTGCCAGTAGCCGACGGAAATGTGGCGATTAAACTTGAAACCGATATCGTGGAACTCACCGACCTGATTGAACCCCAGAGATTCATGTAGCCGAACACTGGGTCGGTTCGGCAGGGCAATCACACCCATTACGTTTTTAATCCCTTGCTGTTTCAGGCGTTCGATAAGCTTGCGATATAATGCGCGCCCGAAGCCCTTTCCCGTCGCCGGAGATGCTAAGTAAATGGTTGATTCTGCGGTAAATCTGTATGCAGAACGGCCATGCCAAGGGCTGGCATAAGCATACCCCATCACTTCATGATCCACTTCTAACACCAGATATGGGAACCCTGTGTCCAAGATCTTTTGCAGCCGTGCGCCCATTTGATCGACTGATAAGGGCTGCTCTTCAAAGGTGATAGTTGTATCCCGGATAAAATGATTGTAAATCGCGGTGATCGCCGCGGCGTCATTTAAATGCGCGTTTCTGATATTCATGCGTCCTCCCTGACGCTAAAAATCTGATTATGACCCGACCCATTTACTAATGCCAATCGCTTCCATAATAAATTCGACAGACAACGCAGCCAGTATCATCCCCATCACTCGGGTCAGCAGAGACGCCCCGCCAATACCAATAATTCTGATAATTTTGCCCGAGAAAATCAGTAAAAACAGTGTCGCAGCTAAAACCGTCAACATCGTCAGCGATGTAACGACCTGCTCCTGAATCGTATAAATATTGTTATCTGTAATCAGAATGACGGCCAGAATGGCTCCGGGAGATGCTGTTGCAGGAATCGCGAGCGGAAACACGGCAATATCATGCAGCGGCTCTTGTGTTTCGTTTTGATTCCCATTGGAAAATATCATCTGGAGTCCGAACAAGAACAAAATGACGCCGCCAGCAACCTGAAATGAGATAAGGCTGATTCCCATCGCGCCAAGCAGTAACTGTCCGAGAACAATTGCACCGGTCAAAATGAGCGCGGCATAAAAAATAGTCTTATATGCCGTTTTTCTGCGCTCGGCGGCAGATAGCTTGGGTGTCATAGCCGCAAACAGCGCCATGGTACCAATTGGGTCAACCGTTGCCCAAATCACTAGAAAATCGTGTATTACCTTGTCTATCACTGGCTTTGTAGTCCTTATTTCATAATCAATGAGATGAATTTTCCTCTTGCGAGGGGCTGTCACGGAAGTGACGAATCATTTGTGTCGGAGGCATCGTGGCATCGACTAGAATAATGGTGGTTATCCTAAATCTTATGCGCAGAGATGGAAGTCTATGAGCCCTAAATATGACGAAAAATTAACGATCAATGCAATCTTTATTTTGTTAGTTTCTATTGCTGAAAGTGAAATGCCGGTTTTAGCCCCCCACACCTTATAGGGCCACTTCTCGCACAGGTCACAAGGGGGAATTATTCTCATCGTTTCAATGCGCTGATTCAGTATAGTCTTCTATGCTTAGGCTGACTGATGTTATCAATGAAATATGAGTTAAATATGACACTTCAAAGATTAAAAAAGTGAGAAAGCAATCATGAAAAGAATCGTCCAATCGGTATGTTTATCATGCGCGATGATGCTGAGTATCGCAGCCTGTCAGGCTAACCCTCAATCTTATTCATCACATGACCTCACTTGGTGGTCTGTACCTCTCGGGCTGAGTTGGATGTGGCAACTTCAGGATTATGAGAATTTTAAGATTGACCCAGAAATTGATGTTTATGATATTGACCTGTTTGAAGGAAGTGAAGGCGGCGCGCAGAGCTTGATTCACAGACTGAAATCAGCCAATAAAAAGGTCATTTGTTATTTCAGTGCCGGAACGCGAGAGGATTGGCGCAGTGATGCCGGTGATTTTAGCGACAGCGCAGTGATTGCCGACGGAGATATGGACGACTGGCCGGGAGAAGTCTGGCTCAACATTGCCAATCGTGAGGTTCTTGAAAACAATATTAAGCCGATCATGGCAAAGCGGCTCGATTTGGCAGCGGCAAGCGGTTGTGACGCTGTGGAACCGGATAACGTCGATGCTTATGCGAATACGGATGAAACGCACGGTATCATCAGCGCCGATGACCAGCTGAGATACAACCGTTGGTTAGGTGACGCTGCCCATCAGCGAGGCCTTGCTATCGGGCTCAAGAATGATTTGCAGCAGCTTGATGCGTTAGTTGATCACTTTGATTTTGCGGTCAACGAACAATGTTATGCCTATGGGATTGAATGCGTTGACTATCAAGGAACGTTTCTCGCCAAAGGTAAACCGGTCTTTAACCAAGAATACTATACCAACGGTCGGGAAGGCGAAATTGACAAAAGCACGTTCATCTCTTCAGCATGTCCATATTTTCAGAGTGTCGGTATTTCGTCGTTGTGGAAGACGGGATATGCGTTAGATGGGGTTGGGGTGCGGTCTTGTGTACATTAAGCATGGCTGTTGTGTTTTCAACCTCTGGCTTCGGAAATATGGCGCACAATTACGTTTTGCGGTTTCAGAGGCATTGGTGCTCTGTGTGCCTGTTACTCTTGCAGAGATGCAAGCGTAACCAGAAGATCTTTTTTTCTTTGCCTAGCCTCCGGCATCGAAATTTGACGCACAATCAGCGTCAGTGATTTCAGGAGCATCGGTGCTCAGTGCGCCAGTCACTCTTGCCAAGATGCAAGAGTAACCAGAAAATCTTTTTTGTTTGGCTTGGTCGCACGTTTTCCAGAACCAGCTTTTACGGGCGTCCTGCCCGGAAAAGCTTAACCATTCTTCCATGAATGGTTTTCTTCGTTTGGTGGTTGATTTGAGTTGGGTGAAACATAGCAAAAGCTAGAAAAGCTACCTATATCAAAAAATGTCATGTTTGTGTCGATTTTTTCTGGCGGTTTTCTTTAACCTATTCAATGCTATGTAGAGTGTTCAGATGCTTACTTGCGAACAAATGGGGCTTATCCGAGATGTGTATGGCGGGTGGGAACGCTAGTCAATCATTTGTGAGCAAATTAGACAGTGTTGTGCTGTGGTTTGTGACGTAGTGATGTTTTTTACCGACATTTTGTCTGTCTTTTCATGCGATTAGGACAGAAGTTTCATTGGTTGGCGGTAAATATACAGAAGTATTCCTATAGAGTGGTTCTGTATAATGAGCTGTTATGAGCTACCAAACCTCAACATTCAAGTTAATATTCAACACATTTGAAGTAAATTTTTTATGACAGATAAACCTAGATATGGAAGTCAATATTCTGATACTGATTGGGGATGTGACTACTTTGAGATAGAAACAGACACACCGATTGGAAAAATCAAGGTATGTCATGTAGTAGTAAACGACATAAAGATAATATCTGAAGCACTAGCTAAAAAAGTACTCGATACTTCTTGGATGACAAATTTAGATGTAGGTACCAAGAGAGCATATGATAGAACAGTTCAAGAAACTGCTTCTGCACTAGTTGAGATATTTGAATCTACCACCACACCTTCTGATGTAGGGAGTGAGTTTGGTGAAGTAATGGTTTCAATTGGATCTACCAAAGCACTTGAGAAAATATTTAATCATGTAATTTTGCCCATAGCAGAACTCTGGAAGCCCCAGATTAAACAAAATGAAGGCTTTGATTTTCATACAGTATGTCCTGACATGTTTATAAATTTTGGAGAAGCAAAATATTCAGGAAGTGCAAACCCCCATGGTAATGCAATAAATCAATCAAAAGGTTTTATAGATGATGAAAAACATCTAAGGGATTATGTTCACTTAAGAGAGTTGGCTTCAGACGCAGCCATTGAAAACCTGAACAATGATAGTTTTGGTGTTGTCGCGTCATTCTCAATAAATACATCTGACTCACTTGAAGTTTTAAAGAATGCTATTAATACAGCTCAAGATAAATTGAGTTTAGATAGTATAAAAGCAGTATATTTGGTTGGGGTAAGCACATGAGCATAACCGATATTGTAGAAGATATTGAACCAATCAATGGTATTTCTGAACTATTAGATATTCTTCATAAAGAAGGCCCTGTAAGCTCTGAAGTATTAGAAAAGATAGCTTATTATAAAAAGTTCCACAGAGATAAGTTTCAGGAACATGAAGAGAAAATCATCACTTCTCTCGGACTCTTTTATAAATTACCTGAACCAAAAAATTTGTACTCATTCCTTTTGTCGGGTATTGGAAAACGACATAAGGAAGAGTTTGGTGAGTATCTTACCCCTGTTCAGGCAAGTGTAAGAAGAGCAGTTAATGAATATAAAGTGGTTTCTATATCTGCACCAACAAGTGCTGGAAAGTCATATTCTATCAGAGATTT
Organism: Vibrio rhizosphaerae; assembly: GCF_024347095.1. Classification (NCBI taxonomy): domain Bacteria; kingdom Pseudomonadati; phylum Pseudomonadota; class Gammaproteobacteria; order Vibrionales; family Vibrionaceae; genus Vibrio; species Vibrio rhizosphaerae. The sequence goes on from NZ_AP024904.1 coordinate 187,424, forward strand.
TATTGCTGAAGATGATGGTGATGCTGTTGTAATTGTTCCTTCTAGAGCTTTGATCGCAGAGTATGTCAACACAATGAAGCAAAAGTTCAATGGTGACAAAAATGTGATGATATCCTCATTTGTAGATGACATATTCAAATCTAGGAATCTACGAAGAATATTTATTCTTACACCTGAACGAGCAAGAGACCTATTTTCCAGCAATCTAAACTTAAATATAAAAGTATTTTTCTTTGATGAAGCTCAGGTTTCTGAAGAAAATGAAAGAGGGGTTATTTTCGATGTTCTTGTGCGAAGGGTTAAGCAATATTTTGACAAAGCAAAATTAATTTTTGCGCATCCGTTTGTAGAAAATCCTGACGCTCAACTTAAAAAGCATAACTTTTCTGAAGCAGATGGCTATTCGAGATCATATAGCTATGGCTCTGTAGGTAAAATCTTTATATATCAGCATAAAAATAAAAAATATTATTACTTCTCTCCATTTATTGAACGCGGTCACCAGATTAAAAAATGTGTAGAGCATGAAAAAAAGTTCAGTGATTTTGCATTTGATGGAGCTCACTCCGTCCTTGTCTATGTGTCAAAAGCATCTATATATAACGGTAAATTCATTAAACCATTCAGAAAATATATTGATAATTATGAGAACATAGATTCAGTTGAAGCTGAAGAGATAATTAACACAATTGAACACCTGCTGGGCGCTGATAACGATGAGCATAACTCTGAACTGGTCGCACTATTACGCAAAGGTATTGTTATTCATCATGGTTCAGTACCACTAGAAGTACGTTTTCTTGTCGAAGATTTAATAAGAAAGGGTTATGTAAAAATTTGCTTTGCGACAAGCACGCTTGCACAAGGTGTTAACATGCCGTTTGATATTGTATGGCTTGATAACATGCGAATTCTTGGTGATAGCGATCAAAGTAGATCGTTATCACTTAAAAACCTAATTGGAAGAGCTGGCCGATTATCCAACAAACCTCAATTTGACTTTGGATATGTTTTCACAAAAAGTCCTGAGCTACTCTCCCAAAGAGTTAATGAGAAATTCCTATTAGATGAACAATCAATCATCGACAACCCAGAAACCATAGAAGATCCTGACATTTCGGAATTGATCAATTCAATAAAAGAAGGCAGCTTTGAAGATGATAAGCAAGCACCTTTATCCAAAATTGAGCGCCTATCTGAATCAGAAATATTAAAATACTGTAAAGCAATATTAAGTATTATTTATAACGGAGACTCGATTAAGGATAATCTCTACGGGGCTAAGAATAAAGGAAAAAGAGAATCATTGGAAGAATACTTTAGATTCATATATGAAGCTTCAATTAATAGAGTCTTGTATGATGGTGAAATTGCAGTATTTAATCAGGCAATTTCAATTTTCCTCCAGGTAATTCAAGGGCGATCCTTTAGAGAAATTGTCGGTATTCGATATAGTCATATTTCAAAAAAAGATGAGGGAAGACAAGGTTATGCTGCATTTTCACAGCCGGCTGCCAAATTGCCAAAGAGTACATTGACTCAAAAATATTCAATCTTTGATAAGTACACATTAGCAAAAAACGTTAGTTATGACGCGGTAGTTTTTGACACATATGATTATCTCGATCAAGTTATTTCATTCTCTCTGACCGAGTCCTTTATAACTTCTTTTAAAGTATATAAAGATCAAACATCAGACCAGCGCTCTGATAAAATGATAGAGTTATTACGGTTCGGTACAAATAACACAGTACATACATTGCTAATGCGTTATGGATTTCCACCTGAAGATATTGCAGAAATATCAAAATACATACTTTTCATTAACGAAGACACCATAAAATTCAAGCCTGACATATCAGATGCGCCAGAATATATTCAAAAAATGGTAGATTGGTATTTGCCGGGCTAGGCTCATAACAAGTAAATTCAGGTGACGCCTACGGCGCACCTGATTTAGGCGTTGGTCAAAACTTTGGGAGAACAACATGGGTACTACGACCATTGGTGTTGACCTAGTCACTAAGACCATCCAAGTATGCGTTTATTCGAACTTATATATAGCTTTGAATTGAATCGCATTTTCCTCAGTAAAACGCATAAATCAGGATGTGATAGTATTCTTTGTCTGCGCCTTCTTTTATGCTAGCGCTATTCATCCACAACGAGCTTCAATGCAGCGATTATGAAAACCTCCCTCGACCATCTGCCGGAATATAAACAGCATGAGCTGGCCACGATTTCAACCATTCTGCGTGACACGCTAGAAGATTACCTGCAAGGCAAAACCGGCAGTAAGCGTGAGTTTCGTATTCTGAAAATCATTTTGTTCGGCAGCCATGCCAAAGGTAGTTGGGTTAAGGATCCGGTCAACGGTTATATCAGTGATTACGATATTCTGGTGATTGTAAACAAGGCCGCTTTGGTAGAGGACGATGTGGTCTGGCAGCGTGCTGAGGAGCAAATTGATCGCAAAGTGGAATCCGCGCCGTTGGGTTTGATTGTCCACGATTTGCAGGAAGTGAATGAACGCTTGCAACAGGGGCATTATTTCTTTAAGGATATCCGCGAAGAGGGGATCGAACTGTTTGCTGCGACGCCGAAACCTTTGGTTATGCCGGGCGATTTGAGTGAATCTGAGCTGCGGGAAATTGCTCGCAAACACTATGAGCAGTGGTCTTATTCAGCATTCCGCTTTTTTCGTAATTATGAATTCTCTATTTCCGAGGATGATTTGATTCACGCAGCCTTTATGTTACACCAAGTCACGGAACGTTATTTAGCCTGTACTCTACTCGTGTGTACTAATTACCTACCCAAATCCCACAATATTGAAAAACTGGGCAAACTCTGTTCGCAAATCGACCCTGAGTTTGCAACGATTTTTCCGATGGATAATAAATTCCACCGTCGTAGTTTTCGGCGATTGCAACGCGCTTATATTGATGCCCGTTATTCGGAGCACTACGAAATTACTGCAGAAGAATTGAATTATCTGGAGACAGAAGTCCGACGTTTGCAGGCGCTGGCGGAGCGGGTTTGTTTAGCGCGGATTGATTCTGCCTAATTATTCTCCCTTGAAGGGTTTTCTTTGATTAGTGATTGATTTGAGTGGTGTGAAACATTCTTAAAAAGTTAATTTGGTCACTGAACTCAGGGTGAAAAATCATGGACGATTTTTCAGGATTGCTTGAGCAGGATGCGAATCAATCCGACCCTGATGACGCGCGCTGAACTTAAACCTAGGCCTTTTGGGGTACTTTTTCGGCCTTGAAAAAGTACCTGGGGCGCAGTCGGTGATGATAATGAGATCGGAGAAAGTCATTGCGTCCCAAACTCAGCATCACCCTTTTATTTTTCCAGCCATCGGCGTTGCAGTTTGACGCACAATCAGCGTCAGTGATTTCAGAGGCATTGGTGTTCTGTGCGCCAGTTCATCTTTCAGAGATGAAAGACGAACCAGAAAATCTTTTTTTGTTTGGCTTGGTCGCACGTTGTCCAGAACCAGCTTTTACGGGCGTCCTGCCCGGAAAAGCCTAACCATTCTTCCATGAATGGTTTTCTTTGTTTGGTGGTTGATTTGCGTGGTGTGAAACATTCTTAAAAAGTTAATTTGGTCACTGAACTCAGGGTGAAAAATCATGGACGATTTTTCAGGATTGCTTGAGCAGGATGCGAATCAATCCGACCCTGATGACGCGCGCTGAACTTAAACCTAGGCCTTTTGGGGTACTTTTTCGGCCTTGAAAAAGTACCTGGGGCGCTTTCGGAGATGGCAATGAGATCGAAGAAAGTCATTGCGTCCCAAACTCAGCAGCATCCTTTTACTTTTCCAGCCTTCGGCGTTGCAGTTTGACGCACAATTGCGTTCCTCAATTTCAGAGGCATTGGTGCTCTGTGCGCCAGTTCATCTTTCAGAGATGAAAGACGAACCAGAAAATCTTTTTTTGTTTGGCTTGGTCGCACGCTTTCCAGAACCGGCTTTTACGGGCGTCCTGCCCGGAAAAGCCTAACCATTCTTCCATGAATGGTTTTCTTTGTTTGGTGGTTGATTTGCGTGGTGTGAAACATTCTTAAAAAGTTAATTTGGTCACTGAACTCAGGGTGAAAAATCATGGACGATTTTTCAGGATTGCTTGAGCAGGATGCGAATCAATCCGACCCTGATAACAGGCACTGAACTCAACCCCTAGGCCTTTTGGGGTACTTTTTCGGCCTTGAAAAAGTACCTGGGGCGCTTTCGGAGATGGCAATGAGATCGGAGAAAGTCATTGCGTCCCAAACCAGCAGCCTATCATGATTACCTTTCCAGCCTTGGGCTCCCTGATTTGACGCACAATTGCGTTCCTCAATTTCAGAGGCATTGGTGCTCAGTGCGCCAGTTCATCTTTCAGAGATGAAATCGAAGAAAGTCATTGCGTCCCAAACTCAGCAGCATCCTTTTACTTTTCCAGCCTCCGGCGTGTGTCCCAAATCGTGCTTTACTTGAGTATTGAACTTTAAATTACATAACCGTTTTCATCCTGTGGGGGAATGTGCTCACCTTAATCATGTTGCCACCTTAATAAGGTGCTAGCAGCAAATAGCTATGGATATAACCGAAGATCATTATCAAGACGCCCTTATAATATAATCAGAGACATTCATTATTTATATTATTGAGCCTAACTAAAGCTTTGGCATAATTTTGAACGAGGAAGGATTTTTTCGAAGCACATGTTTGCAACCGCGCCAAATATCTGAAATAGAGCTCATGCTTTCAGAGCAAAAAATAGTTATAACAGTAAGTTATGTTGACTTCACATCAGATTCTTGCTTCTCTAGTGCAAAGATGACCCACCTTCACATTATATAAAGTCATTATCGGTGAAGTGAAAAATAATAACTCTGCATATCAGCCGAGAGACTCCCCCGTAACGAATTGCTAAGGAAGTATGTTGATGAAAAAATTCCTCGAAAATAGGCTAATTGGCACCAAGTTGGCTCTTGGGTTTGGCTCTGTACTGCTACTGGCCTTGGTGGTCGGTATTGTTGGTATTACAGGCGTCAATACCTTACATGTGCGAGCTGAAAAGGTGCGACTTTCAAACGATCTTGATGACACCATTGTCGATATGCGAATCGATTTAGAACACTATGTTATTTCTGGGTCAGCAGAAAATAATAGTCAGGTGCAACACGATATAAACCAACTGCAAGGCTATCTTCAAACCGCTGAACAATTATACAGTGGCGTTAAGGTGAAAGATTTAACTCAGCAAACTCAAAACAACCTTGCTGATTACCAAAAAACCTTAACGAAACTGATTGCTGCCCGAACGCGATGGGATGGTATCGATAGCAATGCAGTACAGTATTTGCAGTCAATTTATACGCAATACAGACAAATCATTGAACAGCTTCGTCAACAAAACGATCCTCAAGCCTTTACTGCGGCTTTAGATGTTTCAAATGATTGGTACGCGCTCACGACGGAAATGAACAAATACATTAGCAAAAAACAAGATATTCCGATTGAGCTGGTGACCACCCGGTTTCAGTCGGTCGTCAAAAAAACCGCAGCACTACAACTCCCTGATGCCTTAGATGATTCTCGTAAAAGTATTCTCACCCTTCTGGGGAAATATGAAGAGCTTGGAAAAATTAACCCGGAGATCAATAAGAACCTGACAGATGCGCAAAACAGACTGATTGAGTTATCCATCCAAATGGATAAACAAATCGATGCGATTACGTCGATTCAAGAGCAAAATAGTATCGAAGATGGTCGCGAAGTTTCGATGTTATCCATCACCGCAACAGCAATCGCTATTTTGATCGGCATATTTTTCTCATTCTTTATTCGCCACATGATCGTCCAGCCCATGAATGAGGTTATCCATGCAGTCGGCAAAATTGCCAAAGGTGATCTCACCCAGAATCTGTCCACCGACCGTAAGGATGAGCTTGGCCAGCTCTTTAATCACATTGGTGAAATGAGCAAAACGCTGAACAAACTTATTTCTGAAGTTGTCTCGGGTGTCATGAGCTTAAGCGCCACAAGCGAGCAGTTAGAAAGCATCTCGAAGCAAAGCCAGCAGATGATGCAATCACAGCGCGATGAAACAGACCAAGTGGCAACGGCGATCAATGAAATGTCCGCCACAGTATCTGAGGTTGCCCGAAATGCTGAAACCGCCGCTGAAGCGACCACGAAAACCGACAATATCATTATTCAGGGCAATAACATTGTGAATGCCACTGCCCAAACAATCGATGCCTTAGCCAGTGACATCGCATCCACAAGTGAAGCTATGGAGCAACTCAAACTCCGGACCGATAACGTTGGCAATGTTTTGGAAGTCATTAAGGCTGTCGCTGAACAAACAAACCTACTAGCACTAAATGCTGCGATTGAAGCTGCGCGCGCTGGTGAAGCCGGTAGAGGTTTTGCTGTTGTGGCAGATGAAGTCCGTGGACTCGCCAGCCGGACACAAAGCTCAGCCAAAGAGATCGAAGACCTGATTGTTGAACTGCAAGATGGTGCACAAGCGTCATTAGACAAAATGATTGGCAGTCGGGAGCTTTCAGGCAAGAATGCAGAACAAGCGAAAGATGTTCTTACGTTATTTGAAGATATCAGTGAGCAAGTTCGTGATGTTCAAGATATGAACAATCAGATTGCAACCGCTGCGGAAGAACAATCTCAAGTTTCAGAAGATATTAATCGCAGTGTCGAGAATGTGCGTGAATTAGCGGATAAAACTGCGGAAGGCTCTTTAGAATCGGTAAACGCAGTAACCAACTTAAGACAACTCAGCCAGCAACTGAAAAAACTGACTGACCAGTTCTCGATTTAATCTCATCACGTCATTGAACCAAGAGTTAAAATTAGAGGTGGAGATGGTAAGCATACAAAGCGTTCAGTAGGGATGCGCAACACTGGGTGTTATCGTTCAAGGAGGCGATGATGGCAAAGGTTATATCGGTGAGTAAGAGTGAAGAACATCACTTTTCCAAATCGGCCGTAAAAGCAATCACCTTAATCCAAGGAGAGGGGGTTGAGGGTGATGCGCACAGAGGTACGACGGTAAAACATCGTTCTAGGGTAAAAGTTGATCCGACGCAGCCAAATTTAAGGCAAGTGCATCTCATCCATGGCGAATTGTTTAACGAATTAGATCAGCAGGGGTTCGATATAGAGCCCGCTGCATTGGGTGAAAACATCACGACACAGGGAATCGACTTACTCTCATTGCCCAAGGGGACAAGGTTACAATTTCCGAGTGGGGCACAAATTTCTGTAACAGGTCTGCGAAACCCATGTCCGCAAATAGAAAATTATCAGAAAGGGTTGTTATCAGCCTTATTGGGCCGGGACGAGTCAGGAAAAACGGTCCGCAAAGCCGGTGTCATGGGGATTGTTGTCATGGGGGGTGATGTGCATGAAGGGGATCATATTGACGTTGTTTTCCCTGATGAGCCATTTCAAACGTTAGAGGTTGTTTAAGGGTGAATCATGAACAATCGCTCTCATTTTACGATTTGGTGCGATAAGTCTGTCGCAGAACACAAGGGGTAGGTTTATTGTGCAACTGACTCACGGGAGAACCTGATGAACCTGGAACGAATCCACCATGTCGCTATCATTTGTTCTGATTATCAAAGGTCTAAAGCATTCTACACGGAAATCTTAGGTCTCAAGATTCTGGCGGAAAATTATCGAGAAAACCGGAACTCATATAAGTTAGACTTAGCATTGCCCAATGGTGAGCAACTAGAGTTATTCTCTTTTCCGTCGCCACCACCAAGAGTGAGTCATCCTGAAGCACAAGGTCTTAGACATTTGGCTTTTGCTGTCAGCTCTATTGAATCCACCGTAAGCGAGCTACATTTACATGGGATCGATGTTGAGCCTATTCGTATTGACGAATTTACAGGTAAAAAATTTACGTTTTTCCAAGACCCTGATGGCTTACCGCTCGAGTTGTGTGAAGAATAAACAGGCGGGTGTCTGAAAAAGCCTAACCTTTATCTCATTTGCCCGGCCTCGGGTCTCAAAACATGATGCACCTTGCGTTTTCGCACCCCAAATAACAACACAATCTACGGTAGGCATGGCATTCGTTACTTGATAGCCTAGGCACAATCAATTCAGACAGCATTATTAGGAAATCCTATGGATAATTTTACTTACTTCAACCCAACTAAAATTCACTTTGGCAAAGGTCAGATTGCCACGCTGAAAGAAGAAATCGCTCCCAATAGCCGTGTTTTGCTGACTTACGGCGGGGGAAGTATTAAAGCAAACGGTGTCTACGAGCAAGTGCTCGATGCGCTGCAAGCGTGTACTGTGGTCGAGTTTGGCGGGATTGAACCGAACCCGCATTACGAAACCCTGATCAAAGCGGTGGCTGTGGCAAAGCAAGAGCAGATTGATGTCATTCTGGCTGTCGGTGGCGGCTCAGTGATCGATGGCAGTAAGTTTATTGCTGCTGCGGCATGTTATGACGGGGACGCCTGGGACATTATGACCACCGGTGGTGATTGTGTCCGTCGCGCTTTGCCTTTGGGCTGTGTGCTGACGTTGCCTGCGACCGGCTCTGAAATGAACAAAAACAGCGTCGTTACCCGGGCAGAAACACAAGATAAACTTTCTTTTGGCTCTGATTTCGTCCGTCCGGTCTTCTCGATCCTTGATCCGCAAACGACGTATACATTGCCACCGCGTCAAATTGCCAATGGCGCTGTCGATAGCTTCGTTCACATCATGGAGCAGTACATGACTTATCCGGTCAACGCCAAAGTCTCTGACCGTTTTGCCGAAAGTTTATTGCTGAATCTGCTGGAAGACGGCCCGGCAGCGCTGGCGACCCCGGAAGATTATGAAGTCCGGGCGAATCTGATGTGGACGGCGACAATGGCCCTCAACGGAACACTGAAAAACGGGGTCCCGTCTGACTGGGCAACTCATGCCATTGGTCATGAACTGACCGCGTTATACGGTCTCGACCACGCTCAGACGCTGGCGATTGTCATGCCGGCGCTGTGGCGCTACAAAAAAGAGCAGAAAAAAGGCAAGCTGTTACAGTATGCGCATCGCGTCCTCAATATTACCTCGGGGACAGAAGATGAGCAGATTGAACAGGCGATTCAACAAACTGAAGCCTTCTTCACTCAGATGGGCAACCCGACCCGCCTGTCTGACTACAATCTGAGTGAGAAAGATATTCCGGCCGTGCAAGAAAAACTCACCGAGCACGGGATGCTGGCACTTGGAGAACATCAGGATATTACGCCGCACGATGCCGCAGCAATATTAAAAATGGCGCTGTAACTGTGCAGTGAATCAAATCAGCCCGATCATGAGATCATCATGATCGGGTTTTTTGTGCCGACTCCCGGGTTGTAAATACAATACATCCCTCAATACCAGCCTTTGAAATTGTGATAAGAGACTTTACGCGTCCGATGGGATCGGTCATATTGCGGCACTGACTAAAATCGCTGATGATTCAAACTCCCTTGGATGTAGATGTTGAAGATGACCACCGTTCTGACTCATAAAGATTATTTAAAAATTGCTATTCCTTTTATCGTATCGACGGTCACTCAGCCGTTGCTGGGTGCGGTGGATACCGCTGTGATCGGTCAGCTTGGTTCGGCAGCGCTGATTGGTGGTGTTGCGGTCGGCACCGTGATCATGAATACCCTGTATTGGTTGTTCGGATTTTTCCGCGTGAGTACCACGGGGCAGAGTGCCATTGCTTTAGGCCAAAACAGTGAGTCAGCGAAGGCAAGTAGTTTGCTGCATCCTTTTGTCATGGCTGCGGTGGTTGGCGTTATTTTTATTCTGGGTCAGAGTCTGATTTGGCGCGGTGCTGAGTGGATTATTCAGCCGGAGCCGGAGGTCGCGGTGCAGACCCGGGAATACTTCTTCATCCTGATTTGGGGGGCGCCATTCGTATTACTCAACTATACCCTGATTGGCTGGCTGATGGGGCAGGCAAAAGTCAAAGAGACGTTGCTGACTCAGATTTTCGGTAATGTACTGAATATCGTGTTAGATATTTTGTTTGTGGTCGGCTTGAATATGGGGGTGGCCGGAGTGGCGATCGCGACGTTGATGGCGCAGATGACTACGTTTGTGATTGGGATATATCTGGTGCGCCGGGCTGCGGGGTTCTCATTTGCGCCTTATCTGGGGTTAGCGAAAATGGGGCGTCAGGAACTCAAAACAATTGTCTCGGCCAATACCGATCTGATGTTGCGCACTGTGTGCCTGCTGGCGATGTTTAACTGCATGGCGCGATTTGGTTCAGCGCTGGGGGCGGAGACGCTGGCAGCCAATTCTATTATGATGCAAATGACCTTTCTGATGAGCTACATGTTTGAAGGGGTGGCCAATGCATCGAGCGTGTTCAGTGGCAAATCGGTGGGTGAGAAATCACCGGGCCTGTTTGCCCGGATGTTAAAGGTGAATTTTCAGTGGACCAGTGGGCTGATTGCATTACTCACCTTGGTGATGGTGTTTAGCCATCAGCAGCAGGTGCGGCTGTTTACCCAGATCCCTGACGTGATTCAACAGTATCATCAGGTCAGTGGCTGGTTGATTGCTTTTCCGCTGGTGGCTGGATTCGGCCTGACGGTTTACGGGATTTTTACCGGTAGCGGTACCACCCGTCCGGTCAGAAATGCCACATTTATGGCATTGACGGTATTTCTGCTGGCGATTTATCTCACTATGGATGTGTGGGGAAATCAGGGGCTCTGGCTGGCGTTTACGCTGTTTTATATCGGGCGTTTTGCCTTTCTTTATCCGTCTATCGGTCAGGTGCGTCAGCGTTGTGTGGCTGATTGACGCCGGTCAATCCGGTCAATAAAGCCCTGCATTTGTCTCATATGACAGAAGGTATCGTTGGGGTATTTGGTTTGGCGGTTCAACGGCATGGATTCAAGACTGAATCAATGGTTCAATGCTGATTCGGTCGCATCATTGATTAGATAAGGATGTATCACTTATGGCATTTTCTGCATGGTTATCACTATTTACTATCTGCCTGTTAGGTGCGATGTCTCCGGGGCCGAGTCTGGCGATGGTGACCAAACATACACTTGCCGGAGGGCGGCTGAATGGGATTGCCACCGCTTGGGCCCATGCTTTGGGGATCGGTGCATATGCATTTCTGACGGTGATTGGGCTCTCGATTGTGTTGCAACAGGCGCAGTGGCTGTTTCAGGCAATTAGTTTGCTCGGGGCTGTTTATCTGGCTTATCTGGGCTGGAAGGCGTTGCGTTCCCGGGGCGGTGTGGCCACAAGTGTGGAGACCGGTATCCGTGTTTCGGTATGGCAATCGGCCAAAGAAGGGCTGATGATTTCGATGCTGAATCCGAAAATTGCCTTATTTTTTACCGCATTATTTAGCCAGTTTATCACGCTGAGTCATGATGCGCTGAGCCGGGCCATTGTGGTGATGACGCCGCTGTTCGTGGATGGATTATGGTACACCTTGCTGGCGTTACTGTTTTCCAGTGCGGCGGTATTGACTCGTTTAAAGCGTCAAGCCGTGCTGATCGATCGGATTTCTGGTGTGGTTTTGATCGCATTGGCTTGCCGGATTATGATAAATATTTGATTTAAATCAATTTTTAGATTGTGTCATAATGACTCTTTCATGTCTATATGCACGAATTAAGTGTGTTAAAATGACCTACATCTTATCAGGTTATTATTTTAAATTAATGAAATATATATAGTTTTTTCATGGCATGGTTTATGCCCTTCTGGCTCCGGAATTCAAATAAATTCATACAACAATATCTGGAGCGAGCCTATGTTTTGTATTCAATGTGAACAGACGATTCAAACCCCGGCAGGAAAAGGGTGTGCCTATGCGCAGGGGATGTGTGGTAAAACTGCTGAAGTCTCTGATTTACAAGATGTTCTGGTCTATTCACTGCAAGGGGTTTCTTTCTGGGCAAATCTCGGTCGGCAGTGTGGTGTGATTGATCCGATGATTGATCAATGGGCACCGAAAGCATTCTTCTCGACATTAACGAACGTCAATTTTGATCCGGAACGCATTGTTGAGCTGGCGATTGAATCGAATCAATACCGTCGTTCGCTGGCTGAACGGGTTCAAGCTGCTGCTGTGCTGCACAATATGGTTATTCCAACGCCATACACCGCAGCTCTGGCCGACTTGCCGGAAAGTCGCGATGCATTATTGTCATTGGCACCGGATGCCACGGTCAATCGCGGCCACAATGAACTGCATGAAGATATTATCGGGTTAAGACTTTTGTGTCTGTACGGCTTGAAAGGCGCTGCCGCTTATCTGGAACACGCCCGGGTGCTGGGACAAACAGATGCAGAGATGTACGGGCAATACCACAAGATTATGGCTTGGTTAGGCAGTGATCCGGAAGAGGCCAAAGCATTGCTCGATACCGCAATGGAAATCGGGCTGATGAACTTTAAGATTATGGAAATGCTCGATAAAGGGGAAACCGAGACCTTTGGGCATCCGGAACCCACCACCGTCAATGTGAAACCGGTCAAAGGGAAATGTATTTTAGTCTCCGGGCATGACCTGCACGATTTGGAAAAAATTCTCCAGCAGACGGAAGGGTTGGGCATCAATGTTTATACCAATGGGGAAATGTTACCGGCTCATGCCTATCCGGAATTGAAAAAGTACCCGCATCTGGTCGGTAACTACGGTAGTGCGTGGCAGAACCAGCAGAAAGAATTTGCCAATTTCCCCGGTGCGATTGTCATGACCTCGAACTGCTTGCTCAATCCGAATGTCGGTCAGTATGCCGAGCGGATTTTTACCCGCAGTATTGTTGGTTGGCCGGGTGTGCAGCATATAGAAGGGGATGATTTTAGTGACGTGATCCGGTGTGCGCTTGCCCAAGACGGTTTCCGTCATGATGAAATTGAACATTTCATCACCATTGGATTTGGCCGCAATGCATTGATGCAAGCCGCGCCTGCTGTGATTGATCAAATTAAACAGGGCAATATTAAACACTTCTTCTTAGTGGGCGGGTGTGACGGTGATAAAGCGGAAAGAAGCTACTATACCGAATTTACCGAAAAAGCACCGCAAGATAGTGTGATTCTGACGCTCGCCTGCGGGAAATACCGCTTCAACAAAAATGACTTCGGTGAGATTAACGGTATTCCGCGTTTATTGGACGTCGGTCAATGTAATGATGCCTACTCCGCCATTCAACTGGCGCTGGCACTGGCAAATGAGTTTGACTGTGGTGTCAATGATTTACCGTTAACCTTGGTGTTGTCATGGTTTGAACAAAAAGCCATCGTGATTTTACTGACACTGCTCGCTTTAGGTGTGAAAGGCATTTATACCGGCCCGACGGCCCCGGCGTTCCTCACACCGAATTTGATGGCCATTCTGCAAAGCGAATTTGATATGCGCAGTATTACCACCGTGGATAATGACCTGAATACAATCCTTGTAGCATGATTAATATGCACTATCATGCATTTGTTGCGCGCTCTCGGGAAACCGGGAGGCGCATTTCTGTTCTTCCCCCAATTCAAAAAGTAACCATCATTTAAGAGGGAGTATAACGATGATCGCAGAGGATTTTGATACGCCTGTTGCATTAGTCTGTACCGAAAAGTGGCATGAAACACCGGATACCGTGAGTTTCGTGCTGGCTTGCCCGGAGAATGCCCGCCGTTTTCATTTTAAACCCGGCCAGTTTGCGAGTTTAGGGTTTGAGATTGACGGTAAAATTGAGTATCGCGCCTACTCGATCAGCACCTTGCCAGAACAGACGATGATGAAGTTTACGGTCAAGCGTGTCGAAGGCGGTAAAGTCTCCAACCATGTGATTGATCATCTCAGTTCGGGTGACCGGGTTCAGTTACTGAAACCGCAGGGCGCGTTTAATAATGTGGATTGTTCTCACCGCGGACGTGTTGCACTGATCAGTGCCGGATGCGGTATTACGCCGGTGATGTCGATGACCGCAGACTGGCTCTCGCGAGGGGGTGTCGATATTGTCTTTATTCATATTGCCCGAGATGTGCGCCATACCATTTATTATGAAGAGTTATTACATTTGAATACGGTTCACCCATCATTTCATCTGAAATTATTGCTCAAACAAGCCGGGAAGAGCGAGCATATGCAGGGGCGCCTGGATCAGGATTACCTGCTGAAACTTTGTCCGGATATTCTGGAAAGAACGGTCTATCTGTGCGGCCCCGAAGGCTTTATGCAAGATGTCACCACTTATCTCGATCAGATTGGGTTTCAAATGTCAGACTGTTATCAGGAGCGATTCAGTGCCGCGGCTATCGGGATGGATTCACCACAGCCTGATGACGACAGCCACGCTTCGGTCACCGTTGAGGTGCCCGGTTTTGGCATCTCTGCCGATGCACAGCAAGGTGATACCTTGTTAGACGTTCTTGAGTCAGCCGGTGTGCCGGTGATTGCCGCGTGTCGCAGTGGGATTTGCGGATCATGTAAATGCCGGGTCGAACAGGGGCAGATTGAGTTTTCCAGTCAGGAAACACTGAGTGAAGCGGAGATCCGGGATGGTTACGTGCTCGCCTGTTCGAGTCGGGTTCGTTCGGATCTGAAAGTGTCCCTCTGAACCATGTCCGCAGCGGTCAAGGCGGCGAATACGTATTCGGCCAGAGTCAGCATCAGAACGTGAATGACAGTGCGAGTGTAAAAATTTGGCTGTCATTCTCAATGGATGTTGTTTGTAGCTGAGTAAAGTGACCACTGAGTGGTGTGTGCGGGCTGCGGACATATTCCCATTCGGCATTTATCACTAATCGAGGCGTGAGCGGATAGCGCATTCCGATCAGATAGGTCTGGTTCGCGTGGCCGCGCAATTGCCCGTACTGAATATAAGGGAGCCAATGGCCCATATCCCGGGAAATACCCATGTACCAGTCGGCAAAAAGTCCCGAATCATATAGTGTTTCTACCGTCATATTGTAGCCGCGGTATAAATAGTTAAATCCGACCGACAGCATATCCAAGTCATAATGATAAACCGTGTTCCCGTTTTGATTCTGATCAGAGTTGACGGACAAATAGGACAGATGGAGTTGATGATCGTCTTGAAACAGATCCACGGTTAAGCCATACGCATCACTGCTATCGAGTGTGAAAGGCTTGCCGAAGAATTGATAATCATTCTTCTCGGCTGCGGCAATGTAGGGGGAAATTTTGAGTTGTAATTGCTCGGTCGGCCAGTATTGCCACTCGTATGCGGCACCATTGTAATGGGTCACCCCGACAAAGCTGTCATATATGTCGTGAGGCGGACGAATCCACGGATAGGCTGCCGAGACATAATAATACTCCGACAGTAAAAACATCGGGATTCTCAGCCGTCCGAGTTTCAGGGTTGAATTGCCTTGTGTATAAGCCAGATAAGCCCATTCTAACTCCGGATCTGAATAATTGTCCTGAGGGCGTTTGACAGCCTGAACCGAACCGCGGAACTGATCATTGATAACCCAGTCCAGTTGCAGGCCGAGGGTACTGTCACAGTCTGCACACCATTGATCATCTATATCCCGATAGACAAAAACAGGCACATGGCTGTCAGAGCGGCTGAGGCTGAATGTACCAAAGCCACTGAGACGAATGGCGTCATTAAATTCGTACTGGTGTGCACTGGTTTGGAGTGTGATCATCCAGACAAATATGAATTGTATCCAATGCTTCATAGGGCGTCCTCGTCACCAAAACGATAAAGAATGCGAACCTGATCTGAAAGCCAGTCTTGAGGAATATAGGCTATGCCATTGGGATGTTCGTCCAGCCACTGACTGATGGTATGCATATCCTCATTGTAGAGTTCATAAGGGGGGATAAATTTGCCGGAAAAACTTTGTCTGGCCCGAATAGCCTGCATTTGCGCCGGTGATTTTCCCAGTAGGCGAAGGTAGAAATGTGCCCGGATGCTGGAGTCGGCAGGTAAATCGGCCAATTGAATATGTGTGCCGTTAATGTGAGTCAACCGCCCCCGGTAGAGCATTTTGACCTGAACATCGGTTAACAACGGGAGTGCGTTCTTCTTGGTAATAATTGCAAATTGATCTGCAATACAGGATGTACTGAATAATAAAACACAAAGCACCCACCAAGGACCGGCAATACGCAAATACAGTTCTCCATTGCAGTGAGATTAAGTTCGGGCAAGTCATTCTATAACGTCTATATTTAAAAAGTAGGCCAGCTTCGTAAAGTTTCAAGGAAGAATTATGTCGGTACTCAAATGTTTATCGATAAAAAACCGACTGATTGTGTTATGCATCGTCCCGGTCATCATCATCAGTTGGGGGGCGTATCAGTGGTTCATGCAAGTCGAAAAGCGAATGAGCGGATACGCCAATACGATATCTCGCATCTCAATTCTCGAGAAAGTTTCTACTTTATCCGATCAATTTTATCAGCTACTGAATCTCAGGCAGGAGATCGGGGCGATCGAACCCCATCAGTCTTTATTGTTTCATCAGACAACCAAAAACATCAGCGTGGCGCTGAAACAAAATCATGGGGAGATCATGGCTCAAGGCGATCAACAAGTCATTGTGTCCAATCTCGATGAACTGACAAAACTGACAGAACGGCTATCCGGTATTCGGGATGATGCATTGATGGCTCAGTCATTGTGGGGGTTTGATTTAATCTATGAAATGATGGTCGCGGTGCAAAAGCATTCAGGGGATTTAGCGCCCACACATATTTATCAGATGGAAACCACGTTTGGCCAGTTAAGCTGGTTTCTCTATTGGATTGAACGAGAAACCTGGTTAATGCAGCAAATTCGCGGCAAACATCAAATCGATAATTTTTTGCGACAAGAGTATTTTGAAATTATTGCCCGCCAGCAAACCTACATGGAATATTTTATCAATTTCGGTGCCAGTGATGCGCAATTGAATCAGATGACGAAATTCCTGTCCCAACAGGAATTCCAACATGCCAGTGTGATCAGAGACAAGTTGCTTTATGACCGGATTGACCCTCAACTGCTCGATAAATACATGAACAGCCTTGAACGCAAGCAGGATGCATTGCGACAACTTGTGCTGGGGTACGCTAAAACATTAGCGCAAAAGATTCAGACACTGGTGAAGCGTGATGAACAGTTTATCTATACGGCGATTGTGCTGGTTATTCTGACGCTATCTGGTTTGATCCTGCTGAGTATTAGCACGTCCTATCGGATTTCGACCCGATTGAGTCGGATCTTACATACGATGGCTCAGATTAATGAAAAGTCGCAGCTCAGCCAGATGAAGAAGATTCCCGTCGATGGTTATGACGAATTTGCCCGTTTTGCGATCGGCATGAATGAGGTGATGCAAACATTAACGGAGCAGAAACGCCATCTGGTACAAGCCAAAGAAGAGGCCGTCTCTGCCAATCGGGCCAAAAGTGCCTTTCTTGCGAATATGTCCCATGAAATTCGCACGCCGCTGAATGGGATTATCGGTTTAACAGAAATGCTCAGGATGCACGAGTTAAGCGCGGCACAAAAAGAAGTGATTGCGGATATTGAAGTATCTTCACAAACCTTACTGGTACTGATTAATGATATTTTAGACTTGTCTAAAATCGAATCCGGGCGACTGGCGATTTCACCGCACTCCTTCAATATTAAAGAGCTGATTTATGATGCCGTAAATATGCTCAATTCCAAGGCCGTTGCTCAATTTAATGAGCTGCAAATTTCACTTGATCCGAAACTACCGACACTAGTGATTGCCGATGAATTTCGTCTCCGGCAAGTTTTAATGAACCTGCTGTCAAATGCGGTGAAATTTACCCGTGAAGGTAAGATCAGGACAGAAATCACTTTTCAGGAAGCCGATGCCATGCTGATTTGCCGTATCAAAGATACCGGGATCGGCATTGAGCAGGAGAAAATCGAACAAATCTTTGAGCCATTCTGCCAAGAGGATGACAGCATCACGCGCCGTTATGGCGGCACCGGATTAGGGCTGCCGATCTGTAAGCAGTTAATGACGCTGATGGATGGCTCGCTGACGGTTGAGTCGGTCAAGGGCAAGGGGAGCTGTTTTGAAGTGAGGGTGCCGCTCAAACTGCCTGCGGAGCAGCCGAATCCTGAGCCAATCGACTTTCGCGCGTTGTTGATTTCCAACAGTTCGGTGTACAGTGCGCAAATTCATCAGGAGTGTCAGCGACTTGGCGGAGAATTGAGCCGAATTGAATCATTGGATGATATCGGCCAGAAAATTGATCGCTCATTAGATATTATTTTGTATTGTCCTTGCCTGACCCGCAATGCCAGCCAAGAGATTGAAAAATTGCGCCAGCTTTTCCCGTCAGTGAGAATCGTCACTTGTCAGCACCATCTATTCTTAAACCGGGCATTGGTGAGCCTGAGCGATGCAAATATCACCCTGCCGTTTTTGGGGAACCGAATGGCAGCGGCCCTGCGGGACACGCATCCGGCACTCCATCAAGCCACGCCGGGGAAAAACAAAATGGCAGCCGACCGGTTGGCGAAACGTGTCTTAGTCGTGGAAGATAATCTGATGAATCAGAAGATTGCCAGCTTCTTCCTCGATAAAGCCGATTTTGAATATACCGTGGTCAACAATGGTCAGGAAGCATTAGATGTGATTACGCAGGGCGGCCAGTATGCGGCAGTCTTGATGGATTGCATGATGCCGGTGATGGATGGTTTTACCGCCACTCGCAAAATTCGCCACTGGGAGATAGAAAATCAGCGCGGGCATGTGCCGATCATTGCGCTGACGGCCAGCGTGCTCGATGAAGATATTACCAAATGTTATGAGGCAGGGATGGATGCATACCTGCCAAAACCGTACAAGGCAGAGCAACTGCTCGATATGCTCAACTCGCTTCAGGTGTCATCATCCCGGTGAGCCGAATGCTTTGCGCCCGGACTAGCGGGTGTTGCTATCGGTGCGGTTGTTCAGCTCACTGAGTGGTATCCAGCAGACTTGGACACCGGCCTGATTGAACATCTCCTGACTGACCTGAATTTTATCCCCCCAGCGCGAGAGATAATCTTGGCTCTGTTCCGGGCAGTAAACCATAGTGATTCCGGTCTGGATAATTTTGGCGGCACAGTTGGGGCAGGGAAAGTGCGTGACATAAATGTCACAGCCATCCAGATCGCGTTTGGCAAAGAGAATCGCATTTTCTTCCGCGTGCAGCGTTTTCAGATATTTCATATCCCGATCATCGATATCGACACTGTCCGAGATGCCATGCGGATAGCCATTAAATCCGACCGATACAATTCGGTTCTGTTTGGTAATGACGGCACCAACCTGAGTAGACGGATCTTTACTCCAGGACGAGACCAGCTCGGCCATCTGATAGAAGCGGTGAACCCATTTTGACATCATTGTCTGACAACCCTATATGTTATTTTCGCTGATATGGATATCACGCAGTTTATATTGAATCTGGCACGGAGGGAACCGAGTGTTTTTTCCGATTCTTTTTGTAAGAGATCTCTCACATGGTCTGTGAGATATAGCTGTTTGTGTGTCAGTTTTATGGGGTGTTTGTCACCTTAACTCAATGATAAATATAAATTTGTCTGTTTTTTAGCACTTTATCCGTGTAATCGTTTGCTTCACGAGGATTTGCACGAAAATCGAATTCGCGTATTCTGAATCTGTCGGTAGGATGCTGACAAGGAACAGGAAAGGCCCAAGGATTGGTCATCTTCAGGAAGAAGATTCGATGATTCAGGATGATTCATCGGCATGGATCGCGAAGGGACACACGCCAAGATGGCGATGTAATGGAATGCGCTGAAGGAATCAGCAGACTATCAGGGAATAGATGCAGGGAGCACATCGAGTAGCTGGATTGCTGCAAGTAAGAACAGAAACCCCATCAAGCCTCGCTTGATGGGGTTTTCTATTTGCATTCCGCTTAGTGGCGTGTAGGATAAGCGGCGTTTTCAATAGATGAAGGTGAAGGATATGCAAGCTGAGGTTACTTGGGTTGATGGATTGAAATTTATGGGTCAGTCCGCGTCAGGTCATTCCATTGTGATGGATGGCAGCGGCGGCAAAACGGCACCGAGTCCGATGGAGATGGTGTTGATGGCTGCCGGGGGCTGTAGCTCTGTCGATGTGGTTGACGGACTGAAATCCGCAGGACAACGTGTAACCGACTGCCGGGCGAAGCTGACCACGGAGCGTCGTGATACGGCACCGCGTCTGTTTACGCAGATCCATATCCACTTTGAGGTTTCCGGTGAAGCATTGGACCCGGCGATTGTCAGCAAAGTGACCGCAGATTCACTGGAAAAATACTGCTCGGTTTGTCTGATGCTCGGCCAAGGCGTGGAAATGCGTCACAGTTGGGAGATTGTCACTGCGGATGCCGAAAACGTCTGATTTCACAGCTCTGTGCGTGGTGATCGCCAACATGAACAAGAGAACGGTGTGACTGTCAGTGAGATGAGACTCAGTGAGATGGGGTGGGGATGAAAAAAAATAAATCCGCCTGGCGGCTTCATCCTCAGTTTGCTGTGACACAGGCACCGTCTGATGTTTTTATGAATTTTGAAGCGTTCGTTTCGAATACCGAGACCCGCATTCACAGCCATCCCTGGGGGCAGGTGCAACTGATTTCCGGCGGTATTTTAGAAATGGAAGCCGAGCAGACACGGTTTCTTGCGCCCCCGCATTTGGCGATTTGGGTACCGGCTGGTGTCGTGCATCGCAGCTATAACCGTAAACCCCTCGACTACTGTTCGCTCAACATCGATCAGTCGCTCACCACCGCCTTTCCTGAACAAACCAGTCTGCTCAAAATTACCCCGATTGTGCAGGCGATTATTGAAGATTTTCGCCAGCGGCAAGTGGGTGTCCCGCAGAGTGAAGCGGATCGGCGGCTGGTGGATGTGTTGCTCGATCAACTGTCTGCGCAAGAAACCGAACTCCACTTCTTGCCCTCATCTACACATAAATACCTCTCGCCTATTCTGGCTGTGGTTGAAGACAATCCGGCCGACGATACCAGCCTGAAAATCTGGGCGGAACGGGTCCATACCACTGAACGGACACTTGCACGCTGTTGTCAGAGCGAGCTGGGCATGAGTTTTACCGAATGGCGAATGCGGGTTCGCTATCTGCATTCTATGGAGTTATTGCGTCATGGCTGCTCAGTCAAAGAGGTTGCTTACACGCTTGGTTATCGTCAGGCCAGCCCGTTTATCAATATGTTTAAAAAGTACGCCGGTGTGACGCCAGAACAGTATAAGCACCGTTTCCTCACGCTTGATGAGTGAGTATCCACTTGCTACTTGTGATTTTTCCGTGGTTTGGATGCATGATGTAGTACTGGATTGATGTGCTTGTCTTACTGTGCGAATCGGTTCATGATAAGCATCACATTTTAGTCAAATACCGAATGAGAGAACCTGTATGGCGGGCGTTAGCTTACTTACCCTTCTGGATGATATTGCGACCTTACTCGACGATATCGCAGTGATGTCGAAAGTGGCTGCCAAAAAAACGGCCGGAGTACTGGGAGACGATCTGGCACTCAATGCGCAGCAAGTCTCCGGTGTGGCGGCAGAGCGTGAAATCCCGGTAGTGTGGGCCGTTGCCAAGGGGTCACTACGCAATAAAGTCATTCTCGTGCCGATTGCATGGGGACTCAGTCAAATCGCGCCGTGGCTGATTATGCCGTTACTGTTGATCGGTGGGTTATATCTCTGTTTTGAAGGGGCAGAGAAGGTGATTGAAAAATATGGTCATGCGCCGCATCAGGATGTTGAGCCGGAAGAAGAGACGGAATCCCTGTCTCTCGAAGCTTATGAAAAACGCAAAGTCGCAGGAGCGATCCGCACCGATTTTATTCTGTCGGCAGAGATCATTGTGATTGCTTTGGGAACCGTACAGGGACAGAGCGCTTTGAACCAAATCTTGGTGATGAGTTTTGTTGCGGTCTTAATGACCGCCGGTGTGTATGGATTAGTCGCCGGGATTGTCAAACTGGATGATCTCGGATTCTATCTCGAAAGGCGTTCCCATAGCCGGGGGATTTTCCATGTGATCGGGCAGATGCTGATTCACGCTGCTCCGCGGTTTATGAAACTGCTGACCGTGGTCGGTACGCTGGCGATGTTTCTGGTCGGCGGCAGTATTATCACCCATCAGGTGGTCTTGCTGCACCACGGGATTGAATCCCTGATCCACGGCATACCGGATATCTATCTGATGCAGTCTGTCGGGCGTCTGGTGGGGCAGAGTCTCACCGGGTTCCTCGCCGGATTAATCCTCGCCGGTGTCTGGACATGGGGACACCGTCGCTTTGCCCGCTCCGCTGAGTGAGCAGGCGTTTATCAGTCATACTTATATTTTTGGTGCGCAATGATTTTCGTCGATACTCATGACAGCGCTGATTGCGCACCATTTCCTCCCGATAGATGGCACGGCAAAAATACCCGTCTGGAAAAATTAATGGAGTGTGCACGTTTTCACGATGAAATTTGTTTTTCCAGCCTCAACGGCTTTGACCAACACATGATTTAACGCAGGATCCAAAATAATGCCGCCTTTAGCCGCCTGACTTTCTTTGCAAGGTGTTTTCGCATCAAAATCAAACTTACTTGCCACGAGGACTGCGGTCTCAGTCGCACGGCTGCCAAAAGCCATACTTAAAATTAAGATGACATAACAAGCCATGATTTTGTTCACTGAATAGAAATTGTGCCCATTATCTTTCCTGAGACAAACCCGAAAAATCCGGGAGCTGCCTTTTTGAGCCTTGGATTTATAAATGGCGATTTTGGAAGATTGCGACTGATTGCCGATGGAATAATAAATGGTGAGCACGACAATCAGTACAAAAGAAATTAAAGCCAGCCAAGGTGTAAGAATAAGCAGCATCGCGATGGGTTTCGTGAAACTAAAATACTGAGCACTCACACCAAAAATCTGATTGAGCCAAATACTGGCGTAACCATCAAGAATATAGAGCGCTAAGGCCACAATGAATGCTGACAAGAGCGCCAACTCAAACTCTTTCTGCTTAAGCGTTCTGAAAAACCATTTATAAATTGGAACACTGACACAGTAGATACATAGAAAACCCGAAATCATAAAAAATAGTACCAGAATTTTATGCCCCCTAAATGCCATCCCCGATAGCGACAACATTGCAAAAGCGACCCCTAAAATGCCGGCTAAATCATTGAGGTAATATGACGTCCCTTTGGCGTAAAGCCCAAAAGCGATTAACCACCACACCGCAAATAACAGCGCTGTTGCCCCAAATTGCCACTTTTCTATATCGGATAATAATTCTAGATGATTTCTAATTAGGTCGATTTCAAAATAGCCATTTATAAATAATAGTGTTGGAGAAAAAAGATAGCCTAATGACAAGAGAATTATGAAAAAATTACGCACAACAACCCCGTAGAAATAAATTTATTTTTTGATTGAATGAAATGCCAAATAAAGGTCGCTCACTTTCATTAAAGCGTGACAACACCGTCATCGCCCGTCTGGCACAAAACTGTCGTTATTATATCTCAACTCGCGCCATATTAGGGGATATGGCACTGAGTCCCCATTCTTTTGAAATCGAAAAACGCAGTTGTGCGTCAAATCTGGGAGCCGGAGACTAGGAAGATAAAACTTGTGATGCAGGTGTTTGGGACGCAATCACTTTCCTCTGTTTCATTAGCATTTTCGAAAGCGCCCCAGGTACTTTTTCAAGGCCGAAAAAGTACCCCAAAAGGCCTAGGTTTAAGTTCAGCGCACGTCATCAGGGTCGGATTGATTCGCATCCTGCTCAAGCAATCCTGAAAAATCATCCATGATTTTTCACCCTGAGAGCATCGAGCAATTGAGCCTTGTTGATTCAATGTTTCACTTCACTCAAACCACCCACCCACCGAAGAAAACCATTCATGGAAGAATGGTTAGGCTTTTCCGGGCAGGAGGCCCGTAAAAGCTGGTTCTGGACAACGCTCGCCCAAAGCCAAACAAAAAGAAGATTTTCTGGTTCGTCTTTCATCTCTGAAAGATGAACTGGCGCACAGAACACCAATGCCTCTGAAATTGAGGAACGCAACTGTGCGTCAAATTTCGGTGTCGGAGGTTAAAGAAAACCATCCAGGGAGAATAATTAGGCGGAATCAATCCGCGCTAAACAAACCCGTTCCACCAATCCTCGTAGTCGCTGCACTTCTTTTTCCAGATGTGCCAATTCTTCCCCGGTAATTTCATAATGCTCCGAATAACGGGCTTCGATATAGGCGCGTTGCAGGCGGCGGAAGCAGCGGCGGTGGAATTTATTATCGAGCGGAAAAATCGTTGCGAACTCAGGCTCGATTTGAGCGCACAGTTTCCCCAGTTTCTCAATATTATGAGATTTAGGTAAATAATTGGTACAGGTGAGTAGGGTACAGGCAAATAAATGTTCTGTCGTTTGATGAAGTTCGAATGCTGCTTTTTTTAGTCGTAAGTCTTTGCGCGCATAGTGATACATGGCCAAATCATCATTGGCACTTTCAAACCACTGTTGATAATGCTTACGTGCTATTTCTCGTTTTTCTTGCTCGGTTAAATCACCCGGCTCCGCCAACGGTTTCGGTGTCGCGGCAAACAGTTCAATGCCCTCTTCGCGGATATCCTTAAAGAAATAGTGACCCTGTTGCAAGCGCTCGTTCACTTCCTTTAAATCGTGAACAATCAAACCTAACGGTGCCGATTTCACTTTGCGATCAATTTGCTCTTCGGCACGCTGCCAGACTACATAATCCTCCATCAACGCTGCTTTATTGACGATCACCAGAATATCGTAATCACTGATATAACCATTGACCGGATCCTTGACCCAACTGTCTTTGGCATGGCTGCCGAACAGAATAATTTTCAGAATGCGAAACTCACTCTTACTGCCCTGTTTACCTTGCAGGTAATCTTCCAGTGTATCGCGCAGAATCGTTGAGATGTCCGCCAGCTCACGCTGTTTGTATTCAGGCAGATGGTCGAGAGATGTTTTCATAATCGCAGTATTGAAACTCGTTGTGGATGAATAGCGCTAGCATAAAAGAAGGTGCAGACAAAGAATACCATCACACCCTGATTTATGCATATTACTGAGAAAAATGCGATTCAATTCAAAGCAGTAGGGTAACCCTCTTTCAAACTAGGCGTACATCATGATTTACTGAATGGTATATCAACATCTTGATGACAACAGACATGGTATATATTCACTAAATGCCTTGTCATATGCAGTGTATGCGATTAACTTTAATAGTTAAACGTTGTGAAATCACTTATCCTAAAAAGAGACAACACATGACTGATTTACACACCGAAACACCTTTAGCAAAAGCTATTTTTGAGCTATTCGATGCTCTAGCGCAGTCGATTGAAGACAATCACGGAGATTTAGCTGCAGGTTCAATAAAAGCTTATATTTTTGGTGGGTGTGCTGTTCATCTATATACAAATGCACGCGGGAGCAACGATTTAGATACAGAGATTGACGCTGCAAACAAGCTAGATATATCCAGTATCATTTTAGCACTTGATCCAGTCTACTTCGATGACCCCGAAGTAGGTGAGTCGACCCTAGATTGGGATGCGAATTTCAACATTGGTCTACCATCGCTTGGTCCCAATTACAAAGAAAATGCCATACCTCTAGTACATGGAGATTGTATACTTCATATCTACTTAGTCAGTGCTGTGGACATTGCAGTTTCTAAGTTATCTAGATTAGCAGAAGATGATTTAAAAGATATTATTGCACTGTTCAAAGCAAAACGCTTTAGTTTAGAAGACTTTAAACGGGTGGCGCAGGATGCTGTAGACTATAGCGCAACACCTGATAGTTTACAAAGTAACGTAGAATTTGCTATAACAGCTATAGAAGAAGCGTGACCAGTAATCATAATGGGTTTTGTAACAATGAAACGCACACAAGAAGTTTTTGACAGATTGGTATCTAGCGAGTTCAGGTTGGCATCTTTTGAAGATGTTAAGACTGTTGCTCTAGCTATGTGGCATGAAAACTTCGTACCTCAAGTAACGCATTTATCAGAGACTTCAGCTAAAGCCGCTGGCTATGTTGTTGACAAACTAATGCGCTTTAACTGTGTTTCTCAAGAACTCAAAGCTAAACTACGTGATGTACTAGCTGTACTTAAAGGGATGTTCAGCTTTACACCTGTAAAAGTAAAAGGTTGCGATAAACTAGCTCAAAGTTGGGGACTAGTAACAGATTTAAAATTACAAATACGTGAACTTCTTGAATATCAAACGCGGCACTATAAGCACGCTTAAAATACTAGATTAAAGCACCTTTTGAGGTGCTTTTTTGATCAATGCATATAACTCTGACCTCAGCTGCAAAATAGCTTATTTGAGGCCTCTCGGAGGCTTGTCAATATGCATCCCGATATTGAGTCAAATGCATACTCATACTTAACAAATTCCCTGTCCATTATAGATCTCGCCATGAAAAATACGGCTTATTTTTTATCATTGATAAGCTCTAGGGGGGATATTCTTGGTTCGGATGTTCTACTGTTCTCGATAGAGTAAGATACTAATACCTTATTCCCTAGCTTCTGATATGCAAAATAAAACGAGAAGCCAGCTAGAAATACTCCAGGAATAGAGACAAGAATATTCTTAATATCTTCCCATGTAATGTTGCTAAACCAGAAAGTTAATGATTCCATACTTGTTCTTTAGTTGTAGAGATAACAGTTTATTGTACAGAACCACTCTATAAAAATACTTCTGTATAATTTACCTCCACCCGTTAAAGATTCTGCCCTAATAGCATGAAAAAAAAACAGATAAAATATCCGTAAAAATGTCACCGCGTCAGAACAGAAATCACTGACGCTGATTGTGCGTCAAATTTGGGAGCCGGAGGCTAGGAAGATAAAACTTGTGATGCAGGTGTTTGGGACGCAATCCCATACCGCGATTTCATTAGCATCTCCGACTGAGCCCCAGGTACTTTTTCAAGGCCGAAAAAGTACCCCAAAAGGCCTCGGGGTTGAGTTCAGTGACCAATCTAGCTTTTGCTATGTTTCACTCAACTCAACCACTCAACCAAGAAAATCATTCACGGAAGAATGATTAAGCTTTTCCGGGCAGGACGCCCGTAAAAGCTGGTTCTGGAACGCGTGTGACCAAGCCAAACAAAAAAGATTTTCTGGTTCGTCTTTCATCTCTGAAAGATGAACTGGCACACAGAACACCAATGCCTCTGAAACCGCAAAACGGAATTGTGCGTCATATTTCAGGGCCAAAAGTGATCATCCAACATCAATGACTACCCTCAAGCCCCGAAACACCAACCATGATGAGCAGCGCTACTTCTCCGTCGGGATATTGTTCGTGATCCACTGGTATGTTTCATCCGCACTTAACTGTGTCTCTATGTTTTTCAACGTCGCCCGATGGTTGTCGTCAAAGGTTGGTAAGTGATGATTCATGAAATCAAGCGCCGATTCTCCCACCGCAGGTTGCTGGCCTGCGCCTTGTAAGATGCTCAGCGCGGCATTCTGGAGTAAGTTTTGCGTGATCCCCATGGTTTTAGAGAGTTCTGCCGTGACTGGGAGTGTTGCGGTGGTTGGCCGTGCAGCGAAGGTCGCGATGGATGAAACAATGTTTTGCTTGACCCACTCTAAAGCTTCTTCTGGTTTTTCTGTTTGAGACAAATCCCATGTAACAAACGGAGAATCCGTACAAATGCCAACGCCAATTTTTTCGAACAGGCTGTTTGCTTCTACAACGGAAGGGGTGTGACTATCTGCATCGACAACGCCAAGGTAACCGGCCCGTAATGTCGGGGGAAAATCGAATGTCATTTCACCAATTTCTTCAGCGCATTTCATTTTAAACATCACTTGCAGTGCTTTGACATCGGGAGAGTCCCCCAGAAGCTGCTCCAAATTGTCTATGACGACACGCAATAAATCCTGATTGAGTATTTTTCTTCGCAGTAAGGTATGTGCAGCAAACAGCCCGATAATAGGATTATCAAATTTACCTCTGAGCGCAATGCGCATCGACTGACCTGACAGGCCTTGTGTTCCGGCAATCAAAGACGTTGTCATGATTTCCGTTGAGGCGAGGGTCTGGTTCTGCGGATCAAAACCTAAAGACCTGTCAGCCATTAACAACCGGAGACTGTCATAAGCAATTTGCCTCTTGGTGTACAGACCGAATAGCTGGGTTTGAAAACGGTTAGTTAACCAGATCGGTATCGCCCGCTGCTGAGCGGGGTGTTCTCCGGTCGGTTGTTCAATCAGTTCTACAATATAGCCGCCTTGACGCAGTGCCAGAGAAAAGCCCAGCCAGCCCTGACTCTCATTTTGAATCGGAGTATGTATCCTTGAATCAAATATCAGGTGGTTATCTGCCCCTAAAACGCGAAAATAGACGCGGATAGGCTGTGCCTGCGCCTGATTGATCGTTCGAATCATGCACACGAGATTGGGGCTGTTCGTATGATCGGTTGATACTTGTTGATTCGATGTTGTTTGACTCAATGCCGCTGCTGCTTGCTCATAGTCATGATGCGATGTGATTGCATTTGATAGCGGTACAGCACTATAGACCGCCGGTTGAGGCGCTGGCATGACGAGATCTTGATTGAACCTGATGGCCGTTGACTGGGTTTGTCCGCCTAACTTACCTTCCACCTGATAAATACCTTTTGGCAGTGTCAGTGTCACGGAATTGCTATATGAGTCGATGACCTGTATCGCACTGTTTTGGGGTCGTTCCAGCCTCGGATCATCCGCCATCATGGCGACGACCTCACCAAAGCCATCGTAAAGTGTGATTTGTAACTCCGGATGGTCGAAGGTTATGGTTAGATTGTGGTTAGAATTTGACATGTTTGTCTCCTTCTCTTATCGCAATGTTGGAACCATCAACACCGTCACATAACAGATGTATGCCTGCGCCCAGAGGCAAGTTCACCGATTGTGCGGTCGCGACAATGGTTTTCAAAACACTATCTTCAGGCCCAATGACATCGATGTTTCTGCCGACTTTGGCTGTGCTAAACGCAATGACGACTTTTCTTGAGGGCAGTGCGTCACCAAAAATAGGTTCATTTTCACTGATAAAACTGATATCCACTTCCGGTATCTGAGTCTTGCCGTCGTTTTCTGCCAAAGCTCGGGTTCGATTCTCAACATATTGCTTCAGGCGTTTTGCCGGTACGCCGCCTTGAGTCTGGGCGGCATTGCCATAAAGCGCTTCTAGGAGTGCTTGGGTGAAATATCCCCTGACGTCTGAACTGTCGATATCATTTTCCGCTTCATAAGCGGCATTTTGGTACTCTGTGGAATAAGCGATCATCCGTCTTTCATGACCAGAGAGTTGATCGGGTTTGGGACGGCCTAAAGAGGATGCTGCGCCTTTGCTATTACTGAGTCTGACCCGGCAACAGTCAAAAAAGCAGACAATTTCTTCAAAGCGCCCGGTGCCAGCCAACAGTTCGTAGTAGGCCTCTGAATCCAGTGCGGCATTGCGTCTGATATGCGACCAAACCGATAAACACAAGTCTGCGCCCATACTGCTACTCGCCAGACCGTGGCCGCTGAAATATAAGTAAAAGCGGCGCACCTGATGACTTCCAATCCGGTCAAATAACTCGACAAGTGCAACATCAATATCTTCTTGGATCGGCTTATTGGTGTTGGCTGAAGAGACAATCAGTCGTCTGTTTTCCTGAGGAAGGCCACCGCCGTTGTTGGTATCGGTCAGCCATTGATCGAACGCTATCGCATCGTTGATTGCCCCACTCAAGTTCTTAAAGCCAGGATAGTGGTTAATCCCAACGACCAACCCATAGTCATTTGGATATGTTGCCATTGAAACTAGCCCTCTTGCAGGAGTGTATTGATGCTACTGATGGTGGCCTCATCATCGTCAAAGTCTCCGTGTGTTTCTGAAGTTGTGATAAATGGTGCCACTGCCCCCGGGTTTAACTCGCTACTGTTGGACAGAATTAAGCGGTTATCCTGACGCATAAAATCTCTGACTTTGGCGAAAGCATTTTCTTTGTATTGTTCTGGCTGGCTGATATACCGTTCCATGCCAATGATGGGCATATCATCTTTCCCTTCAAGGACACCGGAGATAAAGTAGAGCAGCGAGCGGGTATAAACGTAGGGAACCAGCATGTCATTACATTCATATTGGTCACTCATGGTGTACATTTTGAACGACTGGTAGAAGTTCGGTTGAGGGAGGATGTGTTGTATAAATAAATCATATCTGGCTGCCGGAGCCAGAAAAATTAAGTTGCGGATATCGAGTGATTGCTGGCGTTGTTTCATTGCTTTGAACAGGTGGCAGATGGCGATGGCCCCGGCACTATGACCAACGATATCAATTTTAATATGATGCTGTTGTTGTAAGGCGATCAGTTTCTCCAGCAGATATGTGCCCGCATGTTGTTCGACCCCGCTGAGATTGGTATTCTCTTGCCACATTTCCTGAGCTGATAATTTCATCCCTCCCCAGACCCACTCCCCGACATCGGCTAGGTAATACTGTTGCAGGATTTCTTCAACAATAGTGGGGTATAAACCGTGATGTGTCCCATTGGCTAAACGTCGGATGACTTGCACGCTCAGCTTGGCTAAGTCTTTGATCAGTTTAACGGAGATCCCCCTCGCTTGCCCTTTTGAGGTTTGTGGTCCGGTTATTTTCTGTGCATTGTAACCGGTGAGCATCGCACTGATTTGCGGATCCGTCATATCGATTTCCGTTTCAAGTTCTGCTTCGATTTCATCGATCAGATTATCCAGCTCCATTTCTGTCAGGGAAAAATCCGCACCCTTAGCCCCCTGAGAAAGGGTCGGCGTTAAATGCTCAAAAGGTCGCTCATTATTGAGCTCATCGAGTATTTCAGCATCTGTAAGCTCTTTTGCGCCTCTTGTGCCGATTTGAAAATCTGCGGGAAGGTATTTACTTGCTTTTTTGGCGACCCAGAGCAGGAGCTTCTTAAAGAGCTTCGTTTTGTAGACATCGGTGATACGATCCTGAACGGTTTCTAACAACCCCGTTTCCCAGACAATCGTGAGTGGGTGCGCGCCTTTGTAGCTTTTGGAAAGTTTTTCGGCGATTTGCATGCCGGCGGATTCTTTAATTAATCCACCATGAAAGTGGATCACGAGTTTATCTTGGGTTTTTAAGAATTCGATGAGGGCATCGACATCTTCTGGCGTTGAATAGTCCTTGCCGGTTTTACGAAATGTGCCGTCATCTCCGACGTTCAGGTAGTTCAGTTTAGAAAGCATATTCTTATCCTCTGTATAAAACAAAGGCATAACGACGTTTTACGGATAAAACATATGCGATGTTGTGTTATGAAACTTGCATATTTGTTGAGTTGAGTTTAGTCCATTATCAGTTAAGCATCGCTTAAAATTTGTCCGGTTTTTTCAAGGCGGATTGTTGCTCATTCGGGCTTTAGAACATATTTCACGCAATTCAAATGAAAAGATTTTCAGGTGACTCGGCAGCTTGGTAAGAGTGGCCGAAGGCCAGTCCCGAAGGTTATCGCAAAAAGGGTCACTTCAACGTGACCCTTTTTAGCTTTCGTATGGAAGACCGACAGTATGCAAAACCAACAGTAGGTGAGGCCGATTTAGATCTGGAACTCACCGACTTCATGATCAACTTGTTTTGCAAGCTGACTGAGGCGTTTCGATTGATCTACACCGGTTTGGCTTTCTTCCGCCAGTTCAGCGGCAACCTGACGAATGGTCTCACTGTTTTGGCTGATTTCACTGGTCACCGCCGTTTGCTCTTCTGCTGCGGTGGCAATTTGAGTTGCCATGTTAGAAATACTGACGATGGCATCGGCAATTTCTTCCAGACTTGCAGTGGCGGCATCGGCATCGGTCACACTGGTTTGTGCTTTGGTACTGCTTTTCTGCATCGAAGTGACGGCTTTGGTCGTTTGCTCTTGTAGTAACTCAATCATTTTCTGAATTTCTTCCGTAGATGAATGCGTTCTTTGTGACAAGGAGCGAACTTCATCGGCAACGACGGCAAAGCCGCGGCCATGTTCACCCGCCCGGGCAGCCTCGATGGCGGCGTTCAGTGCTAACAAGTTTGTTTGTTCGGCAATGCCATTGATAGTAGACAAAATGCTGCTGATTTGCTGAGCGTGTTGATCCAACGCAGCGATTTGCTCAGTCGCTCGACTGACTTCAGTTGCCAGCTCGTGCGTTGAGTGACGGCTTTTCCGTACTTGGTCGCTGCCTTTTTGACCCAGTTCAACAGAGCGAGCGGCGGCTTGTGCAGTCTGGTCGGCATTACCGGCAATTTCATGGGTTGCCATGGCCATTTCGGTCACCGCAGAGGCAACCATATCGATTTCTTGTTGCTGTCTGGCAACACGGGAAGCGCTTTGAGTGGACGAGTTCGAGACTTGTTGTGCTTCGTGAGCAACATCAGTAGAAAGGGCTTTCAAACGTCCGACAACCCCATGCATGTGGCTGACAAAGTCATTAAAGCCTTGCGCAAGAATACCAATCTCGTCTGCGCGTTTGACTTCAATGCGAGCACGCAGATCACCTTTACCTTTAGAAATATCTTGTAGCGCATGGGATACACGAGTTAGGTCGCTGAACAGGACGATGAATAACCAGTAGAGGAGGGCACCAAAGATCACCACCAGCACGAAGGCGGTAATGATTTGGCGCGTCAATACTTTGTAAACCGGTGCCATCAGCTCGGCTTTGTTCATGGTAAAGACGAGACTCCAATCAGTGTTAGGGATGCGTTGTGCATAAGCAAATACATCGGTGCCATTGAAATTCACTTCTTCCAGCTTGTCGTCTTTGGTCAGTTTTTCAAGAGAGGCCGGTGCAAAAATTGGAGAGATAGACTCGGCCTTTTTCATGACCATTTCTTTGTCGGCGTGAGCGATAATGTCGTTCTGGGTTGAAACCATCATGGCTTGACCTGAGCCCGGAATATCCAACGCTGCGACTTTCTCGGAGAGTTGCTTCAAGCTTAAATTGGCGCCAACAGTCCCGTAAGGCTTGCCATCCTTCATGACCGGGTGGGTGAGGATAATAACCAATTCTTTCGTCGTTGAGCTTAGGTTCGGTCCAAGAATTCCCGGCCCGCCGACAGACATGGCATCTTTGTACCAGCTTTTTTTGCGAGGGTCATAGTCAGGGCGTTTTGCATCCAGTGCCGGATCTTGGCGGTACATCTTGCCGTCGTTATTGCCGTAGTAGGTTAAAGCAAAATTACCACTTTCGTAGGCTTGCTTGATCGCTGCGTAAGGAGACGGGTCAGTCGGATTTTCCAGATTATGGGCCAGTGCTTTTGCAATGGTTCTGCGGGTGACGAGCCAATCGCTGGTGTTATCGCCATATGCACTGGCAAAGTGACGAATATCTTTCAGCAGCGACTCACGCATTTGATTGGTCAAGGAGGTTGCCGTTTCGGTCACCAGATAAGCAGTTGTGATAGCAACCGCGAGCAGGCTGACACCTAATATTCGGGTACGGAGGGAAAGAGTCATTGACTTGTTCCTTATCATCGTTGTCGTTGAGAGACAATGTGTTCATTAGATTGTGAATCTTTTATTGAGTTTATATAAGTGTAATTGATTCTTTCCAACTGTCTATTTACAAATTTATTAAGAATAATGTAGCACAGTTGAGAAGCTGACGGCGCAGCCTGATTTCCGGTGATTACCGGGACAAACGCATCACACACGCCATTGCTATTGCTCCGGGCTATGTGCCTGCGATATTGCCGCAATCGTTAGAAGCCTTGTCCGCTCAAACCGTGATCGTGGGTGGTGAACTCGATCAGACCATTCCGCCGAAGTTACAAATTCTTCCTTATATAACCACGTACCA
Source organism: Vibrio rhizosphaerae (assembly GCF_024347095.1). Taxonomy (NCBI): domain Bacteria; kingdom Pseudomonadati; phylum Pseudomonadota; class Gammaproteobacteria; order Vibrionales; family Vibrionaceae; genus Vibrio; species Vibrio rhizosphaerae. The sequence goes on from NZ_AP024904.1 coordinate 221,333, forward strand.
GAACCGACTGACTTACAAAGAAATCAAAGGTGCATCGCACTTTAGTTTTATGCAAAACTGTAAGCCTCAAGCGATTGAAATCCTGGTGGAGGAGGGGGCTGCATTTGTTTGTCAGGAAGCGGGGCGTGTGGATCGAATGTCAATTCATCAGGCGTTGCTTGATATCGTCGAACAACAGAAGGCAAAAATAGAGCTCTGATTTAGGGATAGCCGCACACCGGGTGCGGCTATCTATTGCAAAAGAGCGTTCTAGCAACAGAGCGGTCAAAGCCCGCTCACAAAACTCAAGCTGAGGTGTCGGGCTTAACTTGCCATGCGATCATTTCACCTGCGCGGATCGGCACCACGGTTTCGTTACCGAACGGCATGACTTCAGGGACTTGCCAAGGGGTTTTGACCAGCGTGATAGTGTCGGTATTGCGTGGTAAGCCATAGAAATCCGGGCCGTGGTGGCTGGCAAACCCTTCCAGACGGTCTAATTTGCCCGCTTGTTCAAAGACTTCTGCATACAGTTCAATCGCAGCATGTGCGGTATAAGAGCCTGCACAACCACAGGCATTTTCTTTGTTGGCTTTGGTATGAGGCGCGGAATCGGTGCCGAGGAAGAACTTCGGATTGCCGGAAGTGGCCGCCTGAATCAACGCTTGTTGATGCGTATTGCGTTTGAGAATCGGCAGGCAGTAATAGTGAGGTTTAATGCCGCCGACGAGCATGTGATTGCGGTTATACAACAGATGGTGTGCGGTGATGGTCGCTGCTACATTAGGCCCCGCCTGCTCCACAAATTGGACTGCATCCGCGGTGGTAATGTGCTCAACGACAATCTTCAATTCAGGGAAATCACGCACAATCGGTGCCAGTACATCGCGCAGAAATGTCGCTTCCCGATCAAAAATATCGACGTCATGGTGGGTGACTTCACCGTGGATCAACAGCAGCAGCCCAGCATCTTGCATCGCTTTAAGCACCGGATAAATGGTGTTGATCGCGGTGACACCGGAGTCGGAATTGGTGGTCGCACCGGCAGGATACAGTTTAGCAGCAACGACACCGGATAATTTGGCCTGCTGGATCATTTCTGGCGTCGTGTTATCGGTTAAATACAGTGACATCAGAGGGGTGAATCCGGTGCGGGGCTGAGCATCCATAATCCGTTGCCGGTAAGCCTGCGCCATTGCGGGTGTGGTTGTCGGTGGAACCGTATTGGGCATAATCAGGGCGCGGCCGTTATAGCGGCTGATATCTCTGACTGTGTCTGGCAAAACGTCTCCGTCCCGCAGGTGTACGTGCCAGTCATCGGGGCGGGTCAGTGTGAGTGTTGTCATAAACGATTTCCACCTTTATCTCTGTTGCTGAAAGTATCTCTGCTACTGAAATGTCAGTCCGCTCGGATGCATCAAAGAGCGAACGATATGAATGCCGGGGATCATAGAAGAAAAAGTAATCCATTGCATCTATTAAATACTGGGGCATCAATAAAACACTACGGTTGGGCTTGGATGCATAGTTTATCGTGATATGCTTATCGGCTATCACTCAAGAACCAAGGAAAGTAACAGCATGTCAGCAAAAGTTGATCAAATTCATATTTATCCGGTGAAATCCGTCGGTGGGATTTCATTATCACAAAGTTGGGCGGATAAAGAAGGACTGGCCTTTGACCGACGTTTTATGCTGGCGTTAGCGGACGGAAGTATGGTGACCGCCAGAAAGTTTCCTCGTTTGGTGACGGTGCGTTCGGCACTGATGCCGGATGGCGTGATATTTCAGGCTGAAGGGCAAGCACCGCTGCATATTCGCTATGCTGATTTTAAAATGCAGGAAATCGCCACCACGGTCTGGCGCGATACCTTCACGGCCTACACGACGACCGATGAAGCCAATGACTGGTTCAGTCGGGTCATTGATCGTCAGGTTGAACTGATATTTACCGGGGAACTTTCACAGCGCTATCGTGAGTCGGTTGGTAATACGGTCGGATTTGCCGATGGTTATCCTCTGCTGATTATCAGCCAAGGTTCATTGGATGAACTGAATCGTCGCAGCCCTGAACAGCATGTGATGCAGCAGTTCAGACCCAATCTTGTCGTCGCCGGAACCGAGCCGTTTGCCGAAGATGGCTGGAAGCGTATTCGGATCGGGACGGCTGAATTTGAACTGGTCAAACCCTGTGAACGCTGCATTTTAACCACAGTTGAGCTAGAGCGCGGTCAACTGAGAGCATCACAAGAGCCGCTGAAGACATTAGCACAATTCCGGCGAGACACATCCGGCGGGGTGTTCTTTGGTCAGAATATGGTGGTTCGGACCGCGGGCATGGTGCGGGTCGATGATGTGGTTGAAGTGCTGGAATATAAAGACAAAGTGCAATATCCCGATGAGCAGCCCCAGTGGTATAGCATGACTTGTGTCGAGAAAGAGGAAATTGCCCGCAATTTCGTGACATTCTGGCTCGAGCCACAGCACGGTCAAATCCCGGTTTATCAGCCGGGACAGCATTTACCCATCGCGTTAACCATCAATGGTGAAACGATCCATCGTCATTATACGTTGTCTTCCAGCCCTTCCCGGCCGGGACGGCTGGCGATTTCAGTCAAGCGGATGAACGGCGGGCGGGTGTCGAACTGGTTACTGGACCATTTCCAAATCGGTGACGTGCTTGAGGCTCAAAACCCGAACGGTGAGTTCCATTTACAGTCGGATTCATCTCATGCTCCGTTGCTGCTTTTGTCGGCTGGCAGCGGGGTTACGCCGATGCTGTCGATGTTGCGTTATCTGGCGGATCATCAACAAGTCCGGGATGTGGTGTTTTATCATCAATGCAGTTCGGTGGATGATATTCCGTGTCGTGAAGAGATCGAGCATTTGAACGATCAGCATGCGGGTTTGAAGGTGATTATCTCCCTCACGCAACCCCCGCAGGACTGGTTTGGCTTGAAAGGGCGGTTTTCGTTATCGCATCTGCGTCAGGTGAAGGATGTTGAACGGCGTCAGGTGTTTGTCTGCGGGCCGGACGGGTTCATGCAGAAAGCGAAAAATTTGCTGATGAAGGCCGGTTTACCCGCGCATTATTACCATCAGGAAGCATTCGGTGCTCAAAAGGTTGCGGAGCGGCCGCATCTGAATGTGAGCCTGACGTTTAACGGTAAAACGGTGGCGGGCAACAATCAACGGACATTGTTAGAGCAGGCGGAAGATCAAGGCATCGCGATCAGCAATAGCTGTCGGGCCGGGTTATGTGGTGCTTGTCGGGTGAAGGTCACGCAAGGGCGAGTGTCGCAGCCCGATGTTCCGGCGCTGGATGATCAAGCACGTCAGGCTGGCATGGTATTAGCGTGTTGTTGTGTACCGGATTCCGATCTGGAGATTCAATATTAAAGGACATTGCCTGATGATGAGCGTACCGGGTGACCGGTACGTTCGAGCGATTGGTGAGCGCTGCTTTATCCGGTTGTCGGCATCATCTCATTGTGTCGCCGACTCCCAGTAAACTCTGGCGTAATTGATGCAGTTGCGCCAGTTGCCCGTCAAACAGCTGTTCGGCGATGTGTGCCGCTGCCACGCCGGACTGCATTTTCTTTTGCGCTTCACGTAATAATAAGATGAGATGCACTTCCGGTGAGAGACCTTCAACGGGTTGCGGGCATTGTACCTGCCATTGCTTGAGTAAATGAGTCAACGGATTGTCATGCAGTTCAGGTGCAAACTGGCACACTTCGTCAGTCAGTACACCGAGCAGATGGGCGTGGACTGGCATTTGTGGTGTGGTGTCAGAGAGACGATTCAGCACGGCACGGCATAACGGGCTGAGAGTGACAAATCCGGCTTGTGCCGGAAAGTCGTGACGCAGCCGGGCTGAAAATTCAATGCGTGTCAGGCGGGTCTGCGGAAAAATAGTCAGCGCATGCAGGCACTGAAAGGGGATCCACAGCGCTTGCTGTGCCGTTGCCGCATATTCGTGCTTGCCGAGTTTTAAGAGCACCGTACCCTGCTCAACGAGCAGCAGAACGTGTTTCAGCGATTTTTTCCGGGCGGTGAGTTGTAGGTAATCGGTGGTGGCTGAATCCACTTGAATGGCGTAGTGCATGGTCGGTCTCTCTTTGTCAAACGCGCATACTTTCAAACGCGCCTAGGTTAACGTGTCCGCCCGTAAAAGCCAAATAAACTAGGCTATACTCAACTGGGAGCTTTTCATTCTGTCAGGTATGATTGATCAACCATGAAGCGATCGCCCTGCCGGGCTGAGATTCCGTCGGGTCAGGCAAAAAGGATAGGATTGGCTTTAGATGATGAAATCTGATAGGCTTGCTCTCCTTTTCTGGTCAGACCAGAGATGTAGTTAGTCAACAATAGCTGCGAATACGGGGAAGTGTGCGTAGAATGAGCCAGTTTTTTCGAATCATATAGTATTATAATGACATCAATAACCGATCCTTATGCAGAAATTCGTCCTTATGACGACGATGAGATTCCTGCAGCTATCAATCGTCTCATTCAGGACGATGAATTTATCCATGCGATTGTTCAGCATCGATTCAAACACCATGCAGGGTGGATTCAAACCCTGATCAGTCCTTGGGTCAAAGTGTATTTAAAGCTCAAGTGGCGCAAACTGAATTCCGTTGCAGCCATTCAGCTGGAAGTGAAGAAATATCTCGATCAAACCTTAGCAACCACCTCCGGTGGCGTGACGTATTCCGGTCTCGACAAGCTGGATAAAAATCAAGCTTATCTGTTTGTGTCCAACCATCGCGATATTGCGATGGATCCGGCGCTGGTGAACTATGGGTTGCATGTTTCCGGCCATCAAACCGTCAGAATCGCGATTGGCGATAATCTGTTACGTAAACCTTGTGCGACTGAGCTGATGAAACTGAATAAAAGTTTTATCGTGAAGCGTTCTGCCAAAGGGCCGCGTGAAATGATGAAGGCCTTGGCAACGTTGTCCGGCTACATCAAAAACTCGTTAGAAACCGGCCATTCGATTTGGATTGCGCAGCGTGAAGGTCGGGCCAAAGACGGCAATGATTTTACGGATCCGGCTATTCTGAAGATGTTTTATGTGGAAGGTCGCAGTAAAAAAATCGACTTTGCAACATATATTAAGTCACTGAAAATTGTGCCGGTCGCAATTGCCTACGAAAACGATCCCTGCGATCTGGCCAAAGCCAAAGAGCTGTATGAGAAAGCGACGCTGGGCGCGTATGAAAAAAGCGAATTTGAAGATATTGACAGTATCATTCAAGGAATCGTCGGTGAAAAAGGGCGGATTCATGTGGCATTCGGTGATGTGATTGAGCAGGATTTCACCACGCCAGATGCATTGGCTGAAGAGATTGACCGCCAGATTCATCAACATTATCAGCTGTTTCCGATCAATCGACTGGCTGCCGGATGTGAAAGTGATGAAGTGACTCAGGCGACACGCGAGATACTCAACCAAAAACTGGCTTGTCTGCCGGAAGGCGCACATCCGTATCTGCTGGCCAGCTATGCCAATCCGGTCAAAAACAAACCTCAAGTTTCCGACAGCAATTCGCTGTCAGAAATCGACTCAAGCGTCTGACATCCTTCCCGATTCTCCCACTGCCAATGGTCGGGAGAATCACCGTAGCAAGAACATTATCTTGCTACGGCACCACCCAGTGTTAAATTTTTCGGCCATTTCTGGATTGCGTTCCCGCCCAGATAGATGTTGCCTTTCACGGTCATCGTTTCAGGAAAAGCATGAACTCCCGAGCCTCCGATATATAAATTCCCTTCGACAATCAGGCCGTCCGGCAGCGCTGTTAACGGTGTGCGGATGACACTCAAATCGCCTTTGACTCTCAGCCGGGCCGGCAGTGTTTCTAATGGCGTGTCCGTAAAATTTAAATAACCGCCGACCCGGACGCCCCGGGGCCAACGTTTGATTTTGGAACCGAGTAAATTGGCATAGCCTTTAATTTTGGTTCCGGGATACACGGTCTCTAACTGACAATTGGTTGCAACCAGCCCGCCTTGAATATCGATGTCTCTGGGCAGTACACGAATCGGGGTTCGGGAAATATTCAAATCTCGTTTAATCACCAGACCGGATGGTAACTCAGTGATGGGCTTGCCGCTGAGATCCAAATTGCCGTAATTATCCAGATAGTTGAGGATCTGGTAATGATTCAACCCTGAAGCCACAGTGATTTGAGCCAAGCTGAGACTCAGTAATCCGATCAAGACAGTCAAAAGTGTACGCACTTTGTATCTGAGTATAAAAACACTGAACATAAAAACGCGGGACATGAAAAGGGTCTGTAGATGCAGTATGGCCGATTGATAGGGGGCTTGCAATGCTGAAAGATGCGGACAAAATCACGATCGAAGTGATGAGTTGAGAGCGATATCTTCGGGGAGGAAGGGCCAAAAACAGACCACAGACACAAGGTATTCTTGTCTGTGGTGAGCAGTCACAGAACCGGATAAATGGTTCTGTGACTGATATTCAGTGAGATGTGATTTTATCGATGATTTATCCGCGGGCCAGCGAGCGGGATTTAAGTTCAAAAATCAGTTTTTCGGCACTGACTTCAAACTGAAAACGGGCATGAAGTTCTTGTGTATTTTCAGTGATCGGGGTGGTCTCATACTTCACATCTGCGCAGACTTGTTTTGCCAGAGCGATGTATTTATCCAGCTCAGCCTGAAGTGCGGCTGCACCATTGGCGAGTACCGTGACCTCAGCAACATCGTCCCCTTCTTTGATGATGTAGCCGATTTCACCGAATGTTCCACAGGCTTCGCAGATTTCGTTTTCTATATTGTCATTTGTACTCATAAAGTTACCCCATTAGTCAGGAACTGATACTCGAATGTTCTGATTGTGTGAGTGACACACGATGACCTCAGTATATACCTGAATGATTTCAAACAAGTTGATTTATCACAATGGATGCCGTCTCTCGTGGCTGTTACCGCCCGCGCATGATCGGGGATTCGATTACGGTGGATAACTAAGTAACACGTTGATTTTGTGTGACAATGGTGATGTATGATGCATCAGAAATATTTATATGTGATTCAACTCTCATAATCATCAGGATTCATGCCAAGGGGGTAACAGAATTCAGGTGATATTATTGTTCTGCTCAATAGATCTGAGATGATAGCTCGGATATTCAGGCGCTATCATATCTAAGCACCTGAGTGAACACCATTCTATTCCAATTCGGTGACCTGATCGGAGAGAGCCAGGTGACAATATCCGTGCATCAATTGTCAGCCATATTTTGATTTGGCAGGGCAGAATGTAATTTGATGACAGCTTGAATGGTGCTGATTACTTTTGGATTGAAGGTTGGGAACTCCGATATTGCTGAGATAACAGCACGGCAATTTGACGTCCCATATTTTTTGAATGGATTATCATGGTGAAATGCCTCTTACCTTGGCATAACGTGTTTACGGAAAGGTGGGGCTCACCTAATTTAAAGAGAGTCATATTATGCCTAAGCGTAGCAGAGAAGAAACAGAAGTCACGATACAGACCATATTAGATGCAGTCGTCTATCAGGTGCTGAACCTCGGTTATGACCGCATGTCGTATACGACACTCAGTCAGCAGACAGGTATTTCACGCACGGGGATCAGCCATCACTTTCCTAAAAAGACGGACTTTGCCACAGCCCTGAATAGCCAGATTTTTCTGCTGTTCACCTCTTATCTTGAGTTGGAAAATGGGGTTGCGGCATTCCGTCGGAGCTGGATGCAGGCATTGGAACACAGCCAGTTTGTTGCGATTTTAAGATTTCTGTTCCACCACATCATTTCTGCTGAACGCTCGGTGGATGTCTCGCGTCAGGGGTTAGAACGGATGTACCATTTGATTGAAGAAAAGCTCGGAACCGATGCGGATAAAGAGCTGGAATGGTTGTTGGGTAAATCATTGGTGGCGATGAGCAATCATGAAATTCTGGAACCGGAGGCGGTTTAACCGAAGTCATCTATCCGGTGGATAAATCAAAAGGACTGCTGATGCAGTCCTTTTGATTTGGTTGGGGGGCTGAGTTATCTGACCGATACACGGGCATTGATACAGCCCGTGAATGGTGTTGGTTTTCCTTGTGTTAACGGAAAAAATCGACCTGATTTTTCAGATGTTCTGCCAGAGATTGTAGTGCTGAAGCGCTCTCCGCTGTTTTCGCATTGGTTTGTTGACCTTGCTGATTCAACTGACTGATTTCTGAAGCACTTTGGGCTACATCAGCAGAAACCTGTGCTTGTTGCTCTGCGGTTGTGGCAATGGTTTGGGCTTGAGAAGCAATCGAATGGATCTGTTCCGCGATAGTTTCGAGTGATGTTCCGGCATCCTGAGACTTATTCAACATATTATCCGCATGATGTTGACTCTGTTGCATCAACTGGACGGCATTTTTCGTTGAATGTTTGAGTTTGTCGATAATGGTGACCACACTCTGAACGGATGTTTGCGTTCTTTGCGCTAACGTTCTGACTTCATCGGCGACGACCGCAAAACCACGGCCCTGATCACCAGCCCGTGCCGCTTCGATCGCTGCATTGAGGGCCAGCAGATTGGTCTGTTCGGCAATGGCATCAATCATTTCCGTGACCGTCTGAATGCTTTCACTATCGGTTCTGAGCTGATCGATAGCCTGAGAGGATTGTGTTAACTGATCATTGAGTTGAGCCACATCGATACAAACATCTTCCACCAAATTCAAACCCGATTGAGTATTCTCGTTGGCCTGGCGGACATTTTCTGCAATCGCTTCGACCTGCATGGCAACATCTTTCGCGGAGGTTGCCATCTCTTCAATGGCAGTTACGACCTGTTCAACCTGTTCATGTTGCCGTTCGGACTGATTTAATCCGACATTCGCATCGCTGAGCACGCTGGCGGACTGATCCTGAACCTGATCACTGGTCGAACGGATATTCCCAACCAATTGGTTCAGTTGCGCCATTGTTGCTGCTGCACTGTTATATAGCCGGATAATTTCATTCTTGGTATCTTTGGCGCCGGTTTTGATGCTTTGGCTGATTTCCCCTTGTCCCAGTCGTTCCATTATCTGGCTTAAGCTGATTAACGGTTTGATGGTGTGGCTGAGGAATAGCGCAATGATGACAAATGTTGCCCCGCCGACCAACGATGAAATCAGGACAATCAATTTCAGGAGTGCCTGACTACCCTCGGTGATTTCATCAATATTGGTGCCGCCAAGTAGTTTCCACTCCCAGCCGGGAACATCGGTATAGACGAGATAGCGTTCTTGAATGTCTCCTTGCGTGGCCTGACGATAGCGAATCAAACCGTTACTATTTTTGAAAATATCGTGAAAGATGGTATTTCCGTCTGCATCTTTTTCGGCAAGAATCGAGTCTGCTTGTGTATTGTTGCCGCCGAGCAGATATTTTCCTTGGGCATGTTCACGTGCATCTACGACCATTGTGCTACCGGTTTTGCCCCACTTCACCTGAGTGAGATTACTCAAGAGCTTGATGGTTGCTTCTTCAACAGGAACACCGATAAACGAGATGGCCACAATCTGCTGGTGGCGATTTTTGATCGGATTGTAGTAAGTGAGATAATGCGTGCCAAACAGATTGACCTGAGCATAGTAGGGCTCACCACGGCTGAGTTTTGCATAGCCCGGGTGAGATTGCCCCAGCAACGTTCCGACGGCTCTCGCCCCTTGTTTATTTTTCAATGAAGTCGACACGCGCACCCAGTCCTGACCTGTCGGCAGAAATAAAGTGGCAATCGCGCCGGTGTCTCGCGTGAATTGATCCACGATATCGGTTGAGCCAATAACGCTTGTCCCGTTCATCGTCACATCTGTCACCGGGTAGCCACGAAAGTCAATGACCTGATCCTGCCATGTTAATCCTTTCAGGTAGCTGTTCTGGAAGGTTGATTCCAGTGTTTTGCTGGTATCCAGATAAGTGAAAAACTGTTGCGAGATGGCTTGGGCGATCCCCTCGACTTTAGATTGGTGATCGGTGAGTGTTGAGTTTAAGAGAATACTTGCAGCGCTACGGTATACAAGTAATGCAATGGTTGAAAAAGAGATGATTAAGCAAAAGAGCATGATTACTCGTAATTGAGTGTTAATACTCTTGTTTTCGTAGTAACGAATCATAGGCGTCCTATAGTAAAAATGAATGAGCTAACGTCTATAGAGTTTCATTTTTGAGTGAATTAACTTACTAGAAAGTCAATATTGCGTGATTCGATTCAGTAGCACATTGATTTGGATTAACAATTAGCGTCGTTTGTACGAAATAAATAAGAATGAACACGATCACTTCATATCGGTGCTTGTTTGGCCCTGATATCGGCTATTTCGCGTTATGTTTTTGAACCGAGATCACGTAATGACAGGTCAGTTCAGCGTCTAGCGCCGAACTGACCTGCAACAATACCTTGTCAGCAGATGTCCGATGATCCGGATAGGAAGGAAAGTCGGCCGGCTGAGCCGGGCCGAGACGTTGAATTAAGGTTTTAGATGTTGACGGAGTTCAGCAATATGCGCCGCCCCGATCCCACAGCAGCCGCCGATGAGTGAGGCGCCCTGACGGCACCATTGTTCCGCCCAGTTCACATAAGCCGGTGGCGTCATATCCGCTCTGATTTCATCGATCTCTTCATTCGCTGCCGCATCTTTTTTCTGCGGGGCAAATGCATTGGCATAAGCGCCGAGTTTGATGTGGTTTTTTCCGAGTTCAGCAAGCGTATTGCGGGCGACATCAATGGCATCACCGATGGTTTCCGGCTGACAACAGTTGAACAGAATTGCTTGAACATCCAGTTCGGCCATTGCCCGGACCGCTTGTGCAACGGTTTCACCGGAGCGGATCGAGGGGTGTTCGACCGGCTCTGAATCTTCCAGCGTAAATGAAACCCAAACCGGTTTTGGCTGTTTGCTGAAATGGTCAATCGATGCCTTGATGGCGATTGCTTCAGCAATCAGGCTTTGTGTTTCGAGCAGCCAGAAATCCACATAAGAGTCGAGTCCCTGAATCAGCGGTGCTGCAATTTCATCAACCCGGGCGGGTTCATATAAGTCCGGGCGATAGGAACCGAACAAGGGCGGCAGAGAGCCAGCAACCTGAGCGCCCGTCTGTGTGGCTGTGACGGCCTGACGAGCCATTTGCCCGGCAGTTTGTGCCAGCGTCAGCGCTTCATTTTTAAAACGGGTTTCACCGATATGAAAGGGAACCAAGGCATAGCTGTTCGTGCTGATGACCTCAGAGCCACTGTGGATGAACACTTCATGTGCCTGTTGAACAATCTCTGGTGTTTCAATCACAGCAAGGGCAGACCATTCGGGTTGGCGAAAGGGCGCTCCGAGACGTTCCAGTTCCCGGCTCATTCCGCCGTCGAGGAGGGTGACTTGATGTTCTGACATGAGATACCTCTGTGTTGATTGATGACCAAGAAAAAAATTAAATATACGTCTGGCAGTGTAGATGTCCGCGAGCAGTTTATCGCAATCGACCCGCGATGCAATAGATTCTGTGATTTTCCAGCTTGCGCATAAAGAAAATGAATCATAGAAAGTTGATATGTATCAAGGTATAAACTTTGCCATATTTTAGCCATAGCATATAGTTTCTTAAGAGGATCGATCATTGTCTAGGGAGAGGTATGGCGGCTACAGAACAGGAAGTATCATTCGATCGGAATGAACTGATTATCACCAAAACGGATTTGCAGGGGAAAATCACCTACGCAAACCGCACATTTATGCGCGTCGCGAACTATGTAGAATCAGATCTGCTGGGTCAGGATCATAATCTGATCCGCCATCCTTCAATGCCGCGAGGTGTCTTCTATGGTTTATGGCACGCCCTGAAATCAGGAACAGAGTTTTTCGGTTTTGTGAAAAACTATACCTCAGATAAAAATTACTACTGGGTTTTTGCCAATATCACGCCGGATCGTATCGGCACGGATGTTGTTGGTTTTTATTCAGTACGCCGGGTCGCTCCCAAAGCTGCGGTACAAACCATTGAAGGCATCTATCAAAAAATGCGCGAACTGGAACAGGCCACTGAAAGAAAACAAGCGCCTGAAGCTTCGTGGCGATGGCTGGTTGATTTGATTCATCAGCAATATCATATGGAGTATGAAGAATTCGTCATCGACCTTTACCAGAAACATCGTTCAGATTAAGGAGTGAATGATGCGTCATACGAGTCAGGTCAGTAGCAATATTTTATTTCAGCGCCAGAAGTTTTTGATTATCTGTTCAGTATTCACGATTGTGATTATTGGGTTATCGATTAGCAATATCTACGACCACGGTTTCAACTATTTTAATATTTTCTTACCGATCTTTACCGTGATTTTTTCAGCTTATGCCTATTGGGATCAACTGCAACCACTGATGGTGCTGAAACGGATTTGTGATGCTTTGAATGAGGCTAAAAAAGGCAATGTTCATATTCGTATTACTGATACCAAAGGGTTGGGAGAAGTGGGGCATGTTGCATGGGCATTGAATGATTTTCTCGATATTGTTGAGACAAACTTTAAAGAATTATCGAATACTTTTCAGCGAACCAGTAAGGGCGTGTTCTACCGCCGTGGGCTGGTGGACGGGATGCCCGGTGAGTTTTTCGAGACGATGCGGAGTATCAATGAGGCAATCGAATCGATGCAGCAAGCACATGTTTTTTCTCGGAAAAATCGTTTGAAAAGTGAATTGCATCATCTCAATACCACCAATTTGATCGTCAATCTAAAAAATAATCAGGAAGAACTGGTGACCTTGTCGAATCAGATGGATGATGTGCTGATGATTGCCACAGAGAGCCGTGATGGTGCAGAACAGAGTCGGGAAGTGGTGCGCGAGATTCGTCACGCGCTGGATGATGTCAATGTCCGGATGGAGAGCATGGAACAGACCGCGCAGACGTTGGGCAAGGAAAGCGTCCGGATTGCCGATACCATTAAAGTGATTACCGGTATTGCCGAGCAGACCAATTTGCTGGCCTTGAATGCTGCCATCGAAGCCGCCCGGGCAGGGGATGTCGGACGCGGCTTTGCCGTCGTTGCCGATGAAGTCCGTTTGCTGGCGGATCGCACCAGAAGTTCAACGGCAGATATCAGTGAGATCATTAATTCACTGATTGGCCCGATTGAAGAAATGGTGTCTCAGACACTGGCAGTCGGACAACAGATGAAAAGTGTCGGGGATGAAGTGACGAATTTCCATGGCAATTTTGACAAGGTTGCCAACGCATCCCAGCAAACTATCTCGTTAATGAATCAGGCGAAGGACTGTTCGTTTGCATCGTTGATTAAACTGGATCATGTCATTTATAAACAGAATGGCTATATCGCATTGGAATCAAACGGCGAAGGTGAGGAGGCAAAAGCAGTTCAGGTTGATCACTTCAATTGCCGGATGGGGCAATGGTATTACGAAGGTGAGGGATATACCGCATTTAGCCAGACAAATGCCTACCATCGTTTAGAAGAGCACCACAAAGCTGTGCATGACAGTATGCAAGCAGCGCTGCAATTGGTGCGTGAAGATTGGCTTGCAGACGATGAGGTGCTGAATCGTCTGGTGGCGATGGTCGATAAAGCTGAGTATGCCAGTAACCGTGTCATCGAATATGTCTCTGAAATGGTCAGGGAAAAACATCATCACGCATAGAGGTGCTGGGGCGATCGCATAAACAAATGCCGGATAAACAAAAAAGACCCGATATGATTGGGTCTTTTCTGCCATTGTGCGCCCATGCCTTGATATGTCTGTTCCTCAGGCAGAAACGACAAACTCAGCATGAGAACGCATTAATGAACCTTACTTAAATCAACCAATGGTTTTTTCACCTGCTTGACCGGGCGTTTGCCTTGAATGTCTGCGACAGCCGCTAAAGCCTGTTTGACTTCTCCGCTGTTACGTAAAACCGTATAAGTGACATCAAAATGTTTCGATGCACCGGCCCCGATTTTCGGAACCAATCCCAGCGGACGTTGATACTTGGTGTTATAAGCGTAGCTGGTGCCCGGTTCAATTCCGGTAACATAGCCTTGTTGCAGCGTATCGGTATTCTTCCAGATGGTCAGAACCGGCAGCTGTTTGATGTTGTAACCGACGGAGACGCCGAGGTTTCCGGCCTGATTATGCAGGACCGCCAGCGTGTTGCCCTGTTTGTCACCGATAGGTTTCAGGTTATAAACCATTTCATCATAGCCTTTGGTCGGACCGAGGTAGGTTTGCCAGTCTTTCAGGCCTTTTTTCGCGTAATCGTTAAAGGGAGAAATCTCACTGGCCGCTGCGGTAATTTTGGCACCTTTTTCCAGAATCGGACGGCCAAAGTTAGAGTGGTAAATGATTTGATACTCGTCTTCATAATCGGCTTTATTCGTTAAAGTGTCATGGACGGCGAACTGGTTGCTGCCGGGGGTGACAGAGAATGAGGTGAGTGTCACGAGTTCTGCTTTCTTGAAGGTTCTTTCAGAGACTTCCCCTTCGACGGTAATGGTATAAGGCGGTTGATCGTCGATCGTCACTTTAACCGTTGAAGCCGGGGTATTTTGAAGGCGGCCATGTAAACTGAGGAGTTGACCGTTGTCGTCAACGCCCGGGTGCCCCGTCCACTCGTAACCGCAGCGCACCATCATCTCATTGAAACCATCTAACCAGCCCAGTCCGTTGCGGCTTTCTAAATCGATAAAGGCAGGATTGACGATCTCTTTGACCGGCGAATCCCAGCCGAGAATGCGTTTGCCATCTTTCTTAACATTAAATATCCCCATGCCACGGGTGGGGACCAAGGTGATTTCTAACTCACCGTTGTTGATCACTAACGTTTCAACTCCCATCTGTTTGCCGCCATGCAACTGGCGTTTTTCGACGGAGAACGGTTGTTGGATTCCTAAATCTTTGTTGGTGACTTTCCAGGCACCGACATCAATATTGGCGGCAGCATCAGTTAAAACAAACTCCGCAGCGTTGACAAGACCGGGAGCAGCAATAAGTAGGGCAGCGACGAGTGGTTTGATCTTCATGACGTTTGATTCCTTGATTGTGAGTTTGATTTATTGTTCTACTGAATCGATTCAGCTAATAAAATACAAACTCACCATTCAGGATCAAATGCAAATCAGTGAAGGTGTGAGCTAATTCTTATGTTTGACAGTGCATGAACCGATTTCTGATTGATGGATCACGTTCAGCAATTGGAGAATTATTGAGCAAATTTTTTATGTTCATCATAAGGTGAGGGAGAATGAATGATAGATGCGATGACCTCTTGTTATACCGCTTGCCTGAGACTAGAATGACCAATATAAAGACCATTTAAGAGACCTGTTTATGACCTCTAAAATTTTGGCTGATGTTGCTGCCAGTATTACTGAGTTAAAAGCCAACCCGATGAAAGTTGCAACCAGTGCTTACGGTGAACCGGTCGCTGTACTCAACCGAAATGAGCCAGTATTTTATTGCGTACCCGCTGAAGCGTACGAAATGATGATGGATAAACTCGAAGATCTTGAGCTACTTGCTATTGCGAAAGAGCGTGAATCTGAAGAGAGCATTTCGGTTCATATTGATGACCTATAAACTTGAATTCAAAAAGAGTGCACTCAAAGAGTGGGAAAAGCTTGGTTCAACGCTGCAACAGCAATTTAAGAAAAAGCTGATTGAGCGATTAGAGAACCCGTATGTGCCAGCCTCAAAACTTTCTGGTGCTGACAATATGTACAAAATAAAATTGCGCCAATCGGGTTACCGCATAGTCTACAAAGTCGAAGACGATATCATTATTGTCACCGTCTTAGCCGTCGGCAAGCGCGAGCGTAATGATGTTTACCGTAAGGCGATGAAACGGCGCTAGTGTTCAAAATAGTAACTGGCGCACAGGCATCAATGCCCCCTGAAATCGAAAAATACAATAGTGCGTCAAGTTTTGGGGGCCTAAGGCTGGGAATGACGAAAGTTAAACAACGGTGGTTTTGTGTCCTCAAGCCCCGTTAATCCGCGCTAAACAAACCCGTTCAACCACTGCTTTTAACTGCAACACTTTCCCTTCGAGATAAGCCAGCTCTTCTGCGGTAATTTCATAATGTTCTGAATAACGGGCTTCGATATAGGCGCGTTGCAGGCGACGGAAGCTGCGACGGTGGAATTTATTGTCGAGCAGGAAAATCGTCTTAAACTCAGGCTCGATTTGCGCACACAGTTTACTCAGCTTCTCGATATTGTGGGATTTGGGTAAATAGTTGGTGCATGTGAGTAATACACAGGCCAAAAAACGTTCCGTCGATTGATGTAATTCAAAAGCAGCGATCGATAACTCTTTTTGATTTAAATAGTGATGATAACCGGAGATAAAAGCATTCGCGCTTTTAAACCACTGTGCATAATGTTTACGGGCAATTTCCCGTTTTTCGGCCTCGGTTAAATCCCCCGGCTCCATCAGTGGTTTCGGTGTCGCGGCAAACAGTTCAATCCCTTCTTCACGGATATCCCGGAAAAAGTAGTGCCCCTGCTGCAATCGTTCGTTCACTTCCTGTAAATCGTGAACAATCAAACCCAACGGCGCAGATTTCACTTTGCGATCAATTTGCTCTTCCGCCCGCTGCCAGACGACATAATCTTCCACCAAGGCAGCTTTGTTGACGATCACCAGAATATCGTAATCGCTGATGTAACCATTGACCGGATCGCTGACCCAATTCCCTTTGGCGTGGCTACCGAACAGGATGATTTTCAGGATACGAAACTCACTTTTACTCCCGGTTTTGCCCTCAAGATAGTCTTCCAGCGTATCGCGCAGAATGGTCGAGATCGTGGCAAGCTCTTGCTGTTTAAATTCAGGCAGATGATCGAGGGAGGTTTTCATAAAACAACATTTGGTCAGTGATGAATGGCTTTAGCATAAAAGAAGCACTCAGCAAAAAACACTGTTTATCATAGTATTAGCATTGTTGAAGGATAAAATGCGACGCGGTTCTTTTTTATTTCTACCCTCGATGATTGTCTCAGATTTTGGCTTCGAGGCATCACACAATGATGCTTATGTGCCAGAACACATTGTGTATTCGGGATGTCCCGTATGTTCATCGCGATGTTAACTCACCACATGAAAGCCTTTATACATAGAATAATGAACAGTCTCGTTCTTCTTGCTTGGGTACTTCACGCCTGGCTCATGCGCCAGTTTGGAGCGGCGGAAATCGGTCGCTGTGAAGCAGATTGTTATGTAAGTCGAAATAGGCTCAGCTATAAGATAAACAAATATAACTTCAATAATATTTTCGTTTCCGTGTATTGAAGGCAGGCATAGCGCCTTCAAGCACTTCAACTATTTTTTGGTTTATTGCCCTATTTTCTATACTTCCCGATAACGTTGAGAAAGTGTAAGAGTTCTCTTTGTTTAAATTGACGTATATAACTTGCTCTGCGTCAGAGACAACGGCAAGGTTGGGATTGTGAGTAACCATAATGATTTGACGCTTTTTCTTTGCTGCTCTAATAAATGGAACTAACACAGTCGCCACACTATGATTGTCAAGGTTATCCTCTGGCTGATCGATAATAAGCGGAATATCATTCTTATCTAAAAGGAGATAGAACACTAGCAGAAGAGCACCCCTTTCACCAGGGGATAGTTGCTCCAGCTCTTTATCACCTTGTTTCAGTTGATAGTTGTAACCGAGAAAGCTCAATGAAAATAAGTAGTTATAAAGGCCTTGCAAGTCTTTAACTTGCTGCGCTATTTCGCGGGGTACGTTATTTTGCCCCGATCTTTTGTCATATTTAAACGCTTCTATCAATTTATCTAAAAAATTTATAACACTATCTTTGTCATCAAAGTCAATTTCACTGGCTAATGCAACTATCTCTTTCTCACCTCCGTCTTTGGAATGGAATGACCCCATCCTGTTCTGAAGAATATATCCTAGAAATTTAGAAACAAAATCCGACGACTTCACTAGCGAAGCATCAACTTCTATTTTATAGTTTTTTAATGTATCTGAGTTCTTGGCTATAATCTCATTTAGCTTGCTTCTAGCACTCTTGTAGACACCTATAACTTCATACCTTTTATCAAATATTTCTCTAGCTATAGCTCTACGTTTTTCGTATTCCTGCTCTATCTTTCTCGGTAGTTCTTCGTTCAAATAAACAAGTTCGGCTTCAAAGTAGAGAATTGTATTTGGTGCTTCTCTACTGCCAAGCAAAGTTTTTTTGTCTTTTTCCCAGCCCTCTTTAGCTGTTATATATTCTTGATATGCTTGCTGCTCCGAATCCAGTCTGCCTTTTTCAAGCTTCAACAAATTTTTATTATCTTCAAGAATATCGTTAAGTGACTTATTATCAGGCTCACTTCTTTCGGAATCATTTTTTTCGATTTCTCCCAAAAGTAACTTGCTGGATTCAAGTGACTTTTCCTCTAATTTCAAAATATGGTTTAATCGTGATAGATCTATTTCTACTGATATCAGTTTTTCTATATCAACATCAAAACCAAACAACTTTCCACCAATTTCATCCTTGAATTCTGCGAAATCGTTATTCTTCTGTTTTATAGATGAAATTACATCACTAATTTTTTGAATATTATTTATCGAGACTTTTTTATCACTCTCGGACTTTTTGATCGAACCCTCAATTCTTTCAATTTCTGCCCGAATATCAGAGATTCTTTTGTTAATTGACTCATGCTTCTGTTTTTTAACCGGGTCTTCGTTCGGGTTGGAGATTGGCACAGGTTCTTCTAGAGCTTGAAGCTCTTCTCTCTTCTTCTTAAGCTTATTTGCGACTTCGGCCTTATAATGGTCTGTTGCCTTTCGTTCCAAATCAATTATTTCTGAATTTATATCTTTAATGTCCGAAATTAATGCATCAATATCCTCAGTCACTGCTACAGTTTTTTTCTCTATCAACTCCTTAAATGACAACGCCCCAAGGTTTTCTGTTTCGGGTATGTGGGAGAAAACAACGCTTTCTATCTCTTCTTGAAATTCGGACGCAGAACTAATTTCATTAGTAAGTCTTTCAAAACGACCCTGCGGCAAATATTTAACCTCGAGCACATCGGTATCCGCGGGCGATTCATCTAGGTTTTTCGTGTTTTCATTACCGCTTTCCCAAGTTACCTTCGCTTCGAATTTTTTCGCTAACCGTCCATTTTTAGCCCTAAATTTATTAGGTGTTAAGAAAGAAAAATCCTTGTTGTCATGGTAATTGGAGCAAAGAGAAAGGATGTCAGCAATCGCGCTCTTACCACTACCTTTATTGCCAATGACGGCCACTAGCTCACTGCTAAATGGTATACAAACATCTTTGAACCAAACATTATTATCTGAATAGCCCTCAACTTGGGTAATGGTTAATTTTTTTATATACTTCGTCTTATTCTTTGAAACTCTTTCAAATAACGGTGGAGCATCGCCAATAAAAACCCTTTCTAAAGGTTCATTTATTGCCTGCTTCAAGCCATCAAAAGTCGGGTCAGCCTTGAGCCAGGTAAAGCATTTTCCTATACGATCTTTGTCATCCGAGGAAGATAGGTAATGCGCATCACTACAATCAAGAAGCAAATCATTCACTCCTTGTTCAGTTAACTGATTTTTTGCCTTGATAAAAGTTTCTATAGATTCTGCAGAAGTAAAAACAATATCTGCCTTATTAATAATGGACTTTTTAGTAGCTATCGATGCATCAGTCCATTTTAGTTCCGCCCACTCGGTTTTTCCAATTGCAATGAGATACTTTCCTAAAAAACAATCTTTTTTAAGGGCGTCAAATATTTTATCTTCTTTTACATTAAGGTTATTAAAGCCTTCCATTAAATCCGATCCATATCTATGAAGCTGATTTTCTGGTACGGATTTTTTAATCTTAGCCCCTAATTCTTTTAAACTTTCCGGTGTGATCGCTCTAGACCAAGTATTATCTGACTCAAATGTGTAGCTCTGCTCCAGAGTGTTAAGAAATTGGCTCTGTATAGTTTCGACAGAAACTTCATCTGAAAAAATTACATGCAAATTTATTCTCTTTAAATCTTGAAATTGTACCCCAGCAAATTTTTCGATTCTAAACTCGATTACCGGCAATAATTTTAAGTTACTGAGCCTTCCTTTTAGCTGCTGCTCATTGGTTAGCTTTTTATACCCATCAATAAATAAATAATCGTTTATTCCGATTACTGAAAACTCTTCCGGTAAACTTTCGAGATCTTGTATATAACTTTCCCAGGTCTCTTCGTTATCTTTCCCATATTTCTGGTAAACAGAAAAAGGAGTATGGACATGCAAGTCCCACTTCCTCCACACGGCGCCTTTCGGATAATTATTATTTATCATTAGAGTCCTTATCCATTTCCAAAGTTGTATAAAGCGTTTCGGCACGCATATTTACATAACAGTTTATTGTACAGAACTACTCTATGAGAATATTTCTGTATAACTTACTGACACTTGATGAAATTTCTGTCCTAATGGCATAAAAACACAAACAAAATACCAGTAAAAAATGTCACTACGTCAGAAATCACAACACTGTCTAACTCACTCACAAATGATTGACTAACGTTCCCACCCACCATAAACATCTCAGATAAGCGCCATTGGTTTGCAAATAAGCACTTAAACACAGTAAATAGCATTGGATAGGTTACAGAAAATCGCCAGAAAAAATTGACACAAACATGACATTTTTTGATGTAGATAGGCTTTGTACAAAATTGCAGCGTTTTTATTATCAGGAAATTGGCCTTCTAAGAATGTTTCACTAAATTCAAACAAACCACTCAACCAAGAAAATCATTCAAGGATGAATGATTAGGCTTTTCCGGGCAGGACGCCCGTAAAAGCTGGTTCTGGAAAGCGCACACCCAAGCCCAACAAAAAAGATGTTCTGGTTCGTCTTTCATCTTTGAAAGATGAACTGGCGCACTGGGCACCGATGCTTCTGAAATCACTGACGCTGATTGTGCGTCAAATCTGGGAGCCTGAGGCTGGGAAGATAAAATTGTGACTCTGCGGTTTGGTGCGCAATCCCATTACGCGATTTCATTAGCATCTCCGACTGCGCCCCAGGTACTTTTTCAAGGCCGAAAAAGTACCCCAAAAGGCCTTTGGGTTGAGTTTAGCGCACATAATCAGGGTCGGATTGATTCGCATCCTGCTCAAGCAATTCTGAAAAATCGTCCATGATTTTTCACCCTGAGAGCATCGTTCAATTGAGCTTTGTTGATTCAATGTTTCACTAAATTCAAACAAACCACCCAACCAAGAAAACCATTCATGGATGAATGGTTAAGCTTTTCCGGGCAGGACGCCCGTAAAAGCTGGTTCTGGAAAGCGCACTCCCAAGCTCAACAAAAAAGATTTTCTGGTTCGTCTTTCATCTTTGAAAGATGAACTGGCGCACTGAGTAACGATGTCTCTGAAATCGAAAAACGAATTGTGCGTCAAATTTCGGTGCCGGAGGCGGGGGAATAGGAAAAGTGCTCATGCGCGGTTTGACACGTTCAGACTCAAGCAAACGCCAGTCGCAAAACAATGACAGGGGACGGCAAGCGTCCCCTGATTGAAGAAAGGTGTTGATTAGGCGTAGCGTCGGATTACCAGTAGCCCGAATAAAGAGACCAAAAGCACGCCGTTGACTGCGCCGCCCATTTTCAGCTCCAGCACCGCAGGATCATGGTCTGATGCGCGGTATTGGTCACGGTATTTAGGCAGGTCGCCCTTATATTTGTTGCTGTAGTCAAACAGAGAAGACTCAGCCGCATTGATATGCCAGTCGGTGGCATCAATGACATGCATTTTCAGACTCGGGCTAATCAGAATGTGGTCTAAAGAACCCACCTCATCGTTGTATGAGTAACTCCAGTTGTCAGGATGAATCATACTGACCGCACTGATGTAACCATAACCCTGCGTGATGTCAGCACCTTGATCGCCAAACTGCGGTTTGCCGTTGATGAAGGTATTTCTGGCGGCATGAATAGTTTTGCCGTATTTCGCCGGAGTGTAATCGGTCAGAACCAGGAGTGGATCTTCCTTACCGTACGCGTTGAGGTCGCCGAGAATCACTTGATGGCCCGGGATCTTTTTCAGTGCTTCGCCAAGAGCCACGGCTGCGGCAACGCGGAAGTTCTCACATGAGCCTTGGAAATCGCGGTCTTGCTGGCCTTGTCCGCCACTCTCAACCGGTGCGGCATCTTCCCAGCAGGTTGAACCTTTGGATTTAAAGTGGTTTACCGCGATGGTCAGTGCTTGCTCACCACCTTGATTACTGCGGACGGTAAAGGTTGGTGCGAGAGAATCGCGCTGATAGTTTTTACCGTCTTCAATGAGATTGCCATCTTTGTCATACACCGCCGGAGCCTGCTGTGAAGGCATGTGGATAATCCGTGGGGTGGTCAGCGTGACCCGTTGGCTGCGATAGATGAGGCCGGTGGTAATTGCATCGGTGCCGATGGAATCCCGTGAATCGATGGTGCCGTCCTGATTGGTATCCATCGCCACATACTGATAGCGGTTTTCCGGTTTGCGAATCTGTTGATTGAGCTGTTCGACCAACTGATGAATCGCGCCACCCTCTCCGAAACCGTTATTTTCAATTTCCATCAGGCCGACGATATCCGCATCGAGCTGCAAGATAGCGCGCACGATTTTTGCCTGCTGGATTTCAAATTCAGCGGCAGTTTTGGCCCCGCGGTTGCTGCCATGCGTATTGGCATCGCCGCCAAACGGCGAATTGAAATAATTCAGTACATTAAACGTCGCAATCCGTAAATCACCGCCTTTTTTCACTTGTGGCGCAGCATTCCGGGGGGAATTGTGCACGAAATTATCCTGAGACAGGGTATTGGTCATGACCAGACGATATTCACCATAGGTGTAGGTGAGAATGCCCTGAGCACCACGGAGGGTATCATTGATACGGATATAATCTTCAGTCGAACCGTCCTGATCGATGTCGCTGCGGCCAAATTGCGGGTAGTAAGGAATTTTGCCATCTGCGGCTGTCTGGTCGGATTCGATAAACAGACGACGCTGCGCATTTTCCAGACTTTGCTGTTTGGCTTGTTCTGAACCGGCAGCGAAATTTTGGTTTGGCTGAACGTTAACACGCCCCTGTGCGACGACCATGTTGTTGCGTCGGGCATCGTAATCGTAACTGAAAGTCCGCGTGACACGCATGTTCAGATCGGCAGGGAGATTGACCAGCATACCTTCATAACGCTCCAGCGTTTGGGCAAAGTTATCATCACTCTCCGATGGGACGATATCCGTTGCCTGTGGCGGTTGCTGCTCGCCCAGTTTGACCCATTGACGGTTATCCGCAGAGAGCTCGGTTAAATCATAATATTCTTTGACTTTACCTTTGGCACAAACCACATCGCCGGGTTTGAGATCGGAGGCTGACTGGCCGGTGTAAATAAATAACCCTTCAGAAGTATTGCTGTTGTAGTCATCTTCCAGCGCTTGCAGGTAGAAGCCTTTGGTGATGCCGGTGGTGACACCACTGACCACACCTTTCACCGTATATTGCTGATCCGTGGTGTTACCGGAGCCACTGAGCAGCGGCGAGCGACTGCCTTCTCCCTGAACTTCTTGAATTGAGATAAAGGATTCACCTTCGCAAGTAAAGGTCGGCACCGGGCTGTCGATGTCAACGCTGCCGAGTCCGTCGATATTGTCTTTTGCAGCCGTGGTCCACTGTGAGGCCACATAGGTTGGCGACGGGGTGAATGCATTGGACTGACGCACTAAGGTGACGTCTTTGGCAAAATAGCTGCCGCCCATGGTGCCAATCACATCATGTACAGCGCCGTTGTGCAGTAAAGCTACCGGGTCATTACCATTAAAATTCAGGACGCTTCCGTTGGTCTCCTGACTGAGTGCCAGAATATCCTGACTGGCTTGGGTGTTGGCAATGACGAGTACACCGTGGGCTGGAATGGTCCGCCCGTCGAGTGGGAGTTTATTGCCCCATTCGCCATTGCCATTGATGGATTTTGCTAGTGTATAACCGTCCAGCGTGCTGGATTGATCACTGGTATTGGCGATTTCGATGGCCTTGTTGAATCCCGAGCCTTCGACATACTGGGACAGCAAAATATCGGCATGGGCCGATAACGAGAGGATGCTTCCGATGGCAATCGAAAGATATGATAGCGAGCTTTTGACTTTCATTT
Source organism: Vibrio rhizosphaerae (assembly GCF_024347095.1). Lineage (NCBI taxonomy): Bacteria > Pseudomonadati > Pseudomonadota > Gammaproteobacteria > Vibrionales > Vibrionaceae > Vibrio > Vibrio rhizosphaerae. The sequence goes on from NZ_AP024904.1 coordinate 245,504, forward strand.
CTGATCCACTTGACGTTGTTTTCCATAATGAGGTGAATTTCGTTCGTTACAAAGCAAATAATAAGCATTGATAATTCACTAGCAAAATAACGAGCGACTCCTTTTATTCCTCGGTGTAGTTTTGCTTTTTAATATGAAACTAAAAATACATTTCAGTGAATTTGAGAAGTGAATCGCATAAATAGCGTCAATAAATTGATATGTGTCACATTATCATATGCAACAACATTTTAATGAAGAGGCTTTTACCACCGCGTGACGGTGGCTGAAGAAGTGCTGTGAGTGGCTCACAGCACGGGGATATGGGTCTAGAAGCCGCGCATCTGAATCCGGCGGAGAAACTCGGTCATAATCCGGTCGTAAAGAAGGTCACCTAAGAAAGCGTCTTCCACATGGTGGTCGATACTCGGATTATCATTGACTTCAATGACATAGACCTGACCATCAACCTCTTTTAAATCCACACCATATAAGCCATTGCCGATTAAATTGGCGGCTTTCAGCGCGGTGTCGATGACATTTTTAGGCACTTGTTTGAGATCCAGTGTTTCAAAGCTGCCGGACGTGGTTCTGCCATTATTGTGGTGGTGATAAATCTGCCAGTGGCCGCGACTCATCATGTATTTGCACGAGAAAATTGCTTGGCGGTTGAGAATCCCGATCCGCCAGTCAAAATCTGTCGGCATAAATGCCTGAGCCAGAATCAGTGCACTCTTCTCAAATAACAAGGCAGCTTCTTGCTTTAGTGAATCCACATCACTGACTTTGATGACGCCGCGTGAGAAGGCCCCGTCAGGAATTTTGAGTACCATCGGAAATGACAGCTCAGCAAGCAGTTTTTCTTGCCAGTCCGGATCAAAGCTTTGCACAATCACGCTCTTCGGTGCGGGAATATGATTACGTTGCAGTAACTCGGTCAGAAAGACTTTATTGGTACATTTCATAATGGATTCAGAATCATCCATGACCACCAGTCCCATTTTTTCAGCTGTTTTGGCAAAGCGATAGGTTTCGTTACTGATATTGGTTGTGGCGCGAATGAATAACCCGTCAAACTCGCCTAAACGAGACAGATGCTCTGCCGTAATCGTTTCCAGATTCATACCGAGTCGCTGGGCGGCTTTCTGGAATCGTTTAAGGGCGGCTTTATCCGATGGCGGCATTTTTTCTTCCGGATCGACTAACATCGCAAGATCGTAGCGAGACGCTTTATTTTGTTTCGGGCTTTTCCAGACTTTCTGGGAGAATTTTTCCAGTGATTCAATAAAGAAGTCCTGTTCTGGGTCAGTCAGTTCCTGAAACGGGAATGGTCGAATCGATTTGATGTGCCACTGCTGATTATGTCTGGATAGCACCAGATGGATCACCGGAATCATAAACTGCTCAAACAGATGACGTGCCAGTTTCTCCAACCCTTTTTGCGGGGTGCGGCCAAAGTAAATTTTGCACTGTAGTTCATGCTCTGACGGATAGAGTTTATTCAGTTTGAGCAGATTGGAAGAGTGCAGAAATGGTTGATGGATGTCGTTAATCGCCATCACCCGGGGAATGACCCGGTGTCCTCTTGCTTCAGCCATGAGTGAGCAATAGTAACCGCTACTCATATAGTCATAGCTGCGACATAAGTTCACAACCTGAATCGATTTGTGGGTGGGTTTCCAGTCGGCGTTCAGATAGTTCTGAACACTGATGACTTGATCGGAAGGGAAATATTGGTGCCAGTCATCGGTATGATCGGTCACAATGAAAAGATTTGCCATGTTTTATGATTCCGGTTGCATGATCGTTTATCTCTTATCAAGCGTCATCCTTGATCAGGATAAGTCGCTTGTAGAGATGAACGTATCGACATAATATTGCATCGCAATCTTCTAACCTTTTGAGGCATCGTATGGACATTCGTCATGCGAACCACACTGATCTTTCTGCGCTAAATGCACTAGAGCAACAGCTTTTCACCGGAGACAAAATCTCACCACGTCAAATGCGGCGGTTTTTGAAATCGGCACACGCGGCCATGTTTGTTGCCGAATCCGACAGCCAACTGGCAGGCTATGCTTTACTTCTGTTTCACCAAGGTACACAGCTATCAAGGTTGTATTCGATTGCCGTAAACCCTGACTTCAGAGGACGAGGCATTGCTCAACAACTGATGGAGCAATGTGAGCGTGCAGCTCTTGATCAAGGTGCTTGTACATTACGGCTAGAAGTCCGTGATGACAATAGGGCAGCGTTAAAATTATATGAAAAAATGGGCTATAAACGGCTCAAAATACTGATGCATTATTATGATGACCAGTGTGACGGGATTCGGATGCAAAAACGGCTTGATCCGCATGAGCCTCGTTTAGAGATTCCGGTTCCGCTTTATGTCCAGACGACTCCGTTTACCTGCGGTGCCGCCTGTTTGTTGATGAGTTTTGCACGCTTTGAACCGGATACCGAGCTGAGCCGTACCCATGAGCTACAGCTATGGCGTGAGGCAACAACAATCTATATGACATCAGGGCATGGCGGCTGTAGCGGACATGGGCTGGCGCTGGCTGCGGCGCGGCGCGGATTTGAGGTGGAACTGTGGAGCCGTTCTTCAACGGTGCCTTTCATCGACGGGGTGCGGGATCCGAATAAAAAGTCGGTGATTGAATTAGTTCATCAGGACTTTTGTCAGCAACTGACTGCCCATTCAAATGTCACCGTCACAGATTTGCCACCGACACAGGCTGAGTTTGAACACTGGCTGGAGCAGGGGGCGAGTGTGTTACTGATGATCAGCACATATCGATTTACCGGTAACAAAGAGCCACACTGGATTTTACTCAGCGGGATGAGCGAACACTTTTTCTTTATTCACGATCCGCATGTGGATGATCAGGCTGATGTGGTCGCGGCGGCTTATATTCCGGTCGGTAAGGCGGTGCTGACTCAGATCATTGGCTATGGTAAGCAGAAGCAGACATCGTGTGTGGTGATACGCAAAAAGAAAGCGCTCGAGAGAGCTGATTAAACGATTGAATCGATAGGAACGCCTAACACGAGCATCCGTAACGTGTTAGGTCAGACAATGGGTTTTGTACCGATGTGCCGTGTATAGATGCTGAACAGTAATATACTCAGGCACATTTTTTATAGTCATTGTTTACGCATTGTTGCATTCCGGCTTCCTGAGCCTGACGAACCAGTTCTTCTCTTTCTGTCGTCACGGTTTCTGTTTCCTCGGGTGAGCGAAACGTTTCGATATCAAGTTCTGAAGGAACAAAGACATAATGTTTATTGAACATTTTTCGATCTCTCTATGGTGCTGATTGGGTGTTACAGATAAAAAAAGATGCTGCTTGATTTTAAGCAGCATCTTTATAAAGGTCAAATTTTAATCACAAATCTATTAGTAAACGAACGATTTGCTGTCTGACTTGCGATGTTTAGACGTCGTAAGTGGTTGATGCCGTATCACCACCGGTGCCTGTCCAGTTGGTGTGGAAGAATTCACCCCGTGGACGGTCAACACGCTCATAAGTATGCGCACCGAAGTAGTCACGCTGTGCCTGAAGCAGGTTCGCCGGTAAACGAGCGGTGGTATAACCGTCAAGGAATGTCAGTGCCGATGTGGTACAAGGCATTGGAATACCGACTTCCAGAGACTTGGCCGCGACTTTACGCCATGCTGCCAGACAGTTATCCAGAATGCCTTTGAAGTAAGCATCAGCGCCTAAGAACGCGAGTTCTGGGTTGGCATCATAAGCATCACGGATATTACCGAGGAATGCAGAACGGATGATACAACCGCCGCGCCACATCAGTGCCACGTTACCGTAGTTCAGTTCCCAGCCGTTTTCATCAGATGCTTCGCGCATCAGCATAAAGCCTTGTGCGTAAGAGATGATTTTTGAAGCCAGCAGCGCCTGACGCAGCGCATCAAGCCATTCTTTCTTATCGCCACTGACTTTCTCGATGGTTTTACCAAATTGAGCTTCAGCCGCAACACGCTGATCTTTGAGCGCTGACAGACAACGCGCAAAGACGGATTCACTGATCAATGTCAGAGGGATACCAAGATCTAAGGCATTGATACCTGTCCATTTACCGGTCCCTTTCTGGCCGGCAGTATCAAGAATCTTCTCAACCAGCGGGCTGCCGTCTTCATCTTTATAGCCCAGAATATCGGCGGTGATCTCGATTAAGTAACTATTCAGCTCCGTTTCATTCCAGTCACTGAACGTTTGTTGCATCTCTTCATGACTCAGGCCCAGACCGTCTTTCATGAATTGGTATGCTTCAGTGATGAGCTGCATGTCACCGTATTCGATACCGTTGTGCACCATTTTAACGAAGTGGCCGGCACCGTTGTTACCAACCCAGTCACAGCAAGGTTCACCGGCATCTGTTTTGGCTGAAATTGCCTGGAAGATCGGTTTGACGGCTGGCCATGCCTGAGGTGAACCACCCGGCATGATGGAAGGGCCAAAACGAGCGCCTTCTTCACCACCGGAAACACCGGTACCGATGAAGTGAATACCTTTTTCTTTCAGGTCGGCAACGCGGCGGTTGGTATCCGGATAGTTGGTATTCCCGCCATCGATGATAATGTCACCTTCGTCAAGCAGTGGCACTAATTGGTCAATGAATGCATCAACAACAGAACCGGCGCGGACCATCAGCATTACTTTGCGTGGTTGCTCTAATTTTTCAACCAACTCTTCCAAAGAATAAGCACCGATAATGTTGGTACCTTTAGCCGGGCCGGCTAAGAATTCATCGACTTTGGATGTGGTCCGGTTATGTGCAACGACGGTAAAACCGTGGTCGTTCATATTCAGAATCAGGTTTTGTCCCATGACCGCGAGACCAATAACACCTATATCGCCTTTCATTGAATTTTTCTCCTCACGCAATCTTTGCTGCTGCATCTTTATCTAAATACCACTCAGTCTCTCCCTGAGATGACTGAACTTTAGCCGCAGGATAAGGTAATGCATCTGCAGCAGTGGTGTGAATTTCATGAACAATGTCTGCCTTACCGGCGCCCAGAACCAAGTAACTGATACGTTTGGCTGCTTCAAGGACGCGCGCGCTTTTCGACACGCGTAACTGGCCTGACTCAGGATGAGAGGCCACGATAGCGAGTGCAGGCGCTTGATAATTGGTGGCACCGGGGAACAGTGATGCGGTATGACCGTCAGCACCGACGCCCAACAGAATCCAGTCAAACACCGGGATGCCATCTTGAGTCGGGATGGTCGCCAGCATCTCTTGTGCGAAACGGTCAGCTTCTGATTTCGGGTCATTTTCCCCTAAAATCCGGTGAATGTTCTCCGCCGGGATTTGAATCTGGCTGAACAATAACGCATTGGCTTCGCCGTAGTTACTTTCTGCATCATCCGGTGCGACACAGCGCTCATCACCCCACCAGAAGTGGAGGTTTTGCCACTGAATTGATGTGGCATAAGGCGCAGAGGCCAGCAGCTTGAATAACATTTTTGGCGTGCTGCCACCCGACAGCGAGATATGAACCGGACGGCCCTGTTCACTATACGTTTTTAAGTCGTCAGCAAGTGAATGCACGACATCATCGGCAGTTTGAAAAATTTTGTGCTTGATCATAATTCGCAATAATCCGTATTGGTTAAGTTTTTACAGGGGAATCGCCATTCTCTGCCATCTCTTTGCAGCAGTTCATCCGATTCTTTAGGGCCCCATGTCCCACAGGCATATCCATATAAAGAGGTTGGGTCTTGTTTGTAGTCCAGAATTGGCTGAACAAATTTCCAACAAGCTTCAACCGCATCTGTGCGGGCAAATAGTGTGGCGTCGCCATTTAAGGCATCGAGCAAGAGACGCTCATACGCAGTAAGCATTTTGGTTTCTTCCAGCGAGGTATAGTGGAAGTCCATTGATGCTTCTTTAGCGCGGAAACCGGCGCCCGGCTCTTTGAGGCCGAAGCACATCAAAATGCCTTCGTCGGGCTGGATTCGGATTACGAGTTTGTTTTCTGGCGCGTTTTGCGCAAATACCGGGTGCGGGGTGCGTTTGAAATGAATCACGACTTCGGTCACGCGGGTCGGTAGTCTCTTCCCGCTACGGACATAAAACGGCACGCCGTTCCAGCGCCAGTTGTTGATAAACATTTTCAGCGCGACGTAGGTTTCGGTGCGTGAATCTTCTGCGACGCCGTGTTCATTGCGATAGCCCGGCAGGAATTTCCCACGGACTTCAGATTCCGTGTATTGTCCGAGGACTAAGTTTTGCTCGAGATCCTGATCGCTGAGTGGCTGTAAACTTTGCAATGCTTTGTTGACTTCATTACGGATTGAGTCAGCATTGATTGCGGCTGGTGGCTCCATGGTGACCATCGCCAGCACTTGCAGTAAGTGGTTCTGGAACATGTCCCGCACGGCACCGGAGTTGTCGTAGTATCCGCCACGCTCTTCTACCCCAAGGAATTCAGCGCCGGTGATTTCGACATAGTCGATGAAGTTGCGGTTCCAGAGCGGTTCAAACATCCCGTTTGCAAAGCGGAAAACCAGCAGGTTTTGCACGGTCTCTTTGCCCAGATAATGGTCGATACGGTAGATTTGATGTTCTTTGAAGTGACGGTGAATTTCGATATCCAGTTCTTGCGCTGACTTGAGATCATAACCGAAGGGTTTTTCGATAATCAGACGTTTCCAGCCTTGCGCTTCATCGTTCAGCCCGTGGGCGGCCAGACAACCGGGGATCACGCCATACAAGCTTGGCGGAGTCGCCAGATAGAACAAGGTGTTGCGTTGCTCGAATTTGTATTGATCGGCCAGTGTATCCAGTCGCTCAGACAAAGTTTTGTAGTCTTCGACGTTGGCGGTATCAATGGCTTGATAGTGAAGATGCTGACAAAAGGCTTCCAGCGTTTCTGGCTCGGTCTTTTCCAGCTCTTGCAGAGTTTTCTTCAATCTTTCCCGGTAGGAATCATCACTATATTCAGTCCGACTTACACCTAAAATTGCAAATGATTTTGGTAACTGATTGTTTGCATATAGATGATATAAGGCAGGAATAAGTTTGCGGTAAGTGAGATCGCCGGAAGCACCGAAAATCACGATGCTGCTGTTTTCAGGTATTACCATCATCTTTCCCTTAAAAACGAGGTATTTCGCGTGTGCCAACGGTAACAGCACAATACCAAAATAAAAAATTGGCCCTTTCTATCGCAATAATAGGTGCTCTCAATATCCATGACACCATTATCCAAGGGCAAAAACTGGCCTCTATTCTCTCTGACAATTTGATTTACATCAACCAAAAGTGTCGATTTGATCAAGTTATTTCATGTCAGAGCACTTGGCTGATTGCGCTTGCTGATCGGGACATCATCACTGATGTGTCATCGTCCTCAGGTATTGTTTCACGCGTTTGATGTGGGCATCTGAGTCAATCTGCGTCATGGATTGTTCTTCCATAAATGTATCGGCATAACGCTGATACAGTTGGTTTTCCAGAAATAATAAATAGAGTCGGGGATCCAAGTGGCCGTTGACGGCCATGTCCGTCATCCGCTCGATGACATCTGACAACCGGATGACTTGTGGATTGGGGGACCCACTGAAGGTCAGGGATTCGAAGACGTCAGCCACTGCGATAATTCTGGCTTGAATCGACAGCTCTTCACCGGTTAAGCCTCTGGGGAATCCATGACCATCCATCCGTTCATGATGACACGCTGCAATTTTCGGAATATTTTTCAGGTGCTCGGGATAGGGTAAGCGTTCCAGTAGCATCAGGGTCTGCACGGTATGCGAGTTGAGGATGAACTGTTCTTCTTCGGTTAATGCGCCGTGGCGGACGGATAAATTATGCAGTTCTCCCCGGTTATAGAGCAGTTTTCCCGGCTTGAGCGAGAACCGATCCTGCCATGTTTCTTGTGGTGTTTCTTGCGAATAGTTGCCGGATTCCCAAGTGACACAGTGACTCGGCTTATCATCAAGTAATTTTTCCATCACGGGCAGAGACCGTGATTGGCCAGCGCGTTGTTTTTCCACCAGACTGATACCCGCCTGATCATCCAATGTCCGCTTCCAGCTGCGTTGTGCAATTTGATGTAATCGCTCGATTTTTTCATTGGTCATCGGTTCATCACCGAGATTACATTGCGCAACGAAGTGGAACTCTTCATCCAATGTTTGGTGAGTCGCCTCAAGCGCTGCGAGCAGCGTTGTCTGATCTTTGCCTTCCGCCAATCCTTTCCAGTAATCGGTTTCAGCCTGAAGTTTGAGCAGCTCAAAACGCATCCGAATTTCATGAATCCGGTTATAAATGGTTTCAAGTTTGGTGGCTTTGTTGAAGATATATTCTGGGGTGGTGATTTTGCCGCAGTCATGCAGCCACGATGCAACGTGTAACTCTTCCCATTGTGCAGTATCCATTTTGAAATAAGGATAGTAATGGGTATCGGTGACGGTTGCTTCAGCTAACCATTCCACCAGTTTCGGTACCCGTTGAGAGTGGCCGCGTGTCTGGGGGGATTTGGTATCCACTGCGGACGCGATCAGCTCAATAAAAGCGTAGAACACCTCTTTTTGCTGTTGCAGCGTGTCGATATTATCTTTTGCGATTTGAGCAAAGCTCATCAGCTCGCGCAGGAAGGCGTGTTTGTCTGATTGTGCCTGAGTAATCGGGCGTTCATAACCCAGATTGAGAATCCCGATCAGTTGCTGACGCCGGTTTAACAGCGGGAACAGATAAACATCCGTGTTAAACAGCTGATCGCGATACTTTTTGATGGCGTTGTCTTGTTTACTGAGGTGGACTACTTCATCTTTTTGTAATTGTGATTTGAGCCATGGTGTTTCATTGAGTAAGTCATTGATATCAATCTTAAATGGAATGATGGCATGATTGGTCAGGGTGATAAATGATTCGGTTTCATTCGAGAATAAATACAGGACAATCGTTTCTGCCCGGGTGATCTGATAGCTCTGCTGGGTCAGCGTCTTTGCCAGTGTATTGAAATCATAATTACTGGCGGTATTGTGGAGTAATTTGAGTAAATCATGCAGGGTGTGCTCCATTAACTGCAACGATTGAGATAAGTTGGCCACCTCTTTGATGATCGATTTGGGATAACGCGTTTTCTTAAATTCAAACCGAGTAATGTTGTCGGAAAGCTGTACGAGATTTTTTAACGGTCGGGCGAGTCTCGATGCAATGATGCCGACTGCTAAAAAACAGACGATGAGCAGAATAATCACGACTTTTAATTGCTGATCCCGCATTGATAATAAATTAGATAACAGCGCATCGTGCGGGGCCGCTTCTGCTAACATTAAAGTGACGTATGGGTTTAATGTCACCGGCGTCAACGTTAGAGACCAATCTTTGTCGCCGTCATTGACGGTTTCATAAATGACCTGACTACTCATGCGATGGAGAATCGGCGTAAATAATGACTTTTCCAGCTTGGTGCGATTCTCTGCCGGCGTATTGTTGACTGAGACACCGGCCTCATGCTGTGCTAACACGTTATACTTCTGATCGAACAGGATGAGTTTGGTATTCTCAGTGAAGCCGATGGCGTCGATCTGTTTCGATAACGAATCCAGGGTGAAATCGGCACCGACAACTTTTTGTCCGTCAGGCGATCGGCGGGACAGAGTGACACCGTGGGTTTTCAGAAAATAAAAGAAGTAGGGCTCTGTCAGTCGGATTTTTCCATCATGCTGCGCGGAGAGAAACCAAGGGCGTTCTCGCGGGTCAAACTGGTTATCAAAGGTCTGGCGATGACTAATCTGCTGGAACTGTTCATCAAGGAAGAAGATGTCATTCTGCCCGTTGATCTGCGTTTGTTGAGCATACAATGCCGCATTCTTTGGCGCTCCGAAACGTCTTAGCTCCTGCTCATCCAAAAGAGGCCGCATGATGGTGAAATCGCCATTGTTGTCGGCAAAGTAGAGCGCCACTAAATTGGGATTTTTTTGAAACACCAATGCCATTGATGCCAGCCAACGCTTGTCATCAATCGGTGAATGCTCCTTTTCGACAAACGTGCTAAAGGCAAGGAAATCGAGTGTGGTGAGGATCGGACCAATACTTTGCTTATATTCGGTCTCGATTTTACGGCTGTTCTCATAGCTAAGCTGTTTGGCGGTTTCAGCCAGTAATGCTTGTGCATGGTTGTAACTGATCAGGATTAATACGCCACCAACGATTGAAGTTAATATCAGGAATAAACTGCCAATATGAAGACTAAGAGAGTAGCGACGTAATTTCATATATTTATCCGTAAATCGAGTCTTTATCGAAAATAAGTATCTGTTAACAGGGGCTGTGGATCTTTCGTGATGTTTGTTGCAGCAATGTGTTGCGGGTCATTGACTTAGGATGGCTAAGCAGTATGTCCGCGCCGCAATCAATACCCGTTCAGATTGAATAAAATTCAGCGACGAAAGGTCAACAGTTCCTAGGATGTAAGTATTGTCGAATGTGGTCAGGTTGCAAAAAAACCGTTGAAATTGGTGATAGCCAGTCACAAAGTGCATTGATATAGTTTTGCGCGGGAGAGAAAAGGGAGGCTTTATGGATATTGTTGTTGATACACATACGCATACTTATGCAAGTGGTCATGCTTATAGTACCTTGCTGGAAAATGTGCGTACTGCGAAAGCGAATGGGTTAAAAATTTTATGTACCACCGATCATGCTGAACGGATGCCGGGCGCGCCTCATCCGTGGTTTTTTGCCAATCAGAGAGTCATTCCAAGATTTTTAGATGAGATCGCTATCATGCGCGGCGTGGAAGCCAATATTTTAAATACGCAAGGTGAGATTGATATACAGCCGCCGGTGCTGGCTCAACTGGACTGGGTGATTGGCAGCTTTCATGAGCCGGTGTTTGCGCCGGTTGATAAAAACACACATACCGAAGCATTACTGAGTGTGATTGAACGGGGTGAAGTGGACGCTTTAGGCCACTTGGGGAATCCCAGATATGATTTCGACTTTGATGCGGTGATCCAGTGTGCCGCGGCGCATCATGTCGCGATAGAGATTAATAACAGTACTTTACTGGGGCATAGCCGGGTGGGCAGTGTGGAACGATGTTACGAGATCGGGCGACTGGCCAAGTTATATGGTGCACCGATTACGACGGGAAGTGATGCACATTTCTGCCATGCCGTCGGTGAGTTGAGCCTCGCCCGGGAACTGATTGAAAAACTACAGATCCCCTCAGAGCAGGTGATTACGCACAGTGCCCGCCAGTTTTTGCAGTTTTTGGCATTGCGTGGGCGTGAGGCGATTGCGGAATTTGATGCAATACAGTAAAAGCAGCGCAATCGGCCCGATAGGGATGAAATAGAAGCAGTGATGAATCGATTGCAGCGTCGCCATCAGATATGCTTTGCCAACAGGCGTGTTTATCTTAAGATAACGAGGCAACATCGGTTCGTCAGCAGTATGATTTAATCAAAACAATAAAGATATGTAAGGAAGCAATGCCATGTTAAAAAAGATAGCCGTATTATTATTAGTGATGTGTTTTTCTCCGGTCTGGGCTAGTGGTGACGTTCATTCATCGATGCGACAGATGAAAAAAGCTTTCCAAGAAGCCGCTGAGTCTTCCAGTGTTGAAGAGATGAAAGTCGCCATCGGTAAATTTGATGAGATTGTCAGTCATCTCAATCAAGGGGAATATCAGGGTGACAGAGGCAAAACCATGAAGGAAGGGTTTGAAGAGCTCTCAGTCGCGATCGATCAAGTTGAATCTGAACTCGACCAAGGTAACTTACAAGGTGCGAAAGAGAAGTTAAAAGCGATTGATTCACTGCGTTCAGAATATCACCGCAAAGTGAGATAATCTGCTCAGACCTACATTCTCAAATCATATTCGTAAGTTTCGTTGCAACAGCCGTTCTGACTTGGCAACGAAACTTATATTTTATATTCAATAGGTCATCCCGCAGATTTGATACCGAAGTCGCGCTAGCCGTATCCGTCTGAACAAATCACCAATCACCAATTAACGCTGGTCATGATTGGGCTCTTGGATTTGATAGAGCGTCTTTTCCTGATTTTCACAGACGTCCTTACAGTTACAGGCCCGTTCCACCCCGATCGAAGACAGCCCGCCACAGCTTCCCTGAATACTACGGCGATGAAAGAGTACACCAATCGCCATACCGAGTATTAAGATCATAAATACAACAAATGTCAGTAGGTAAGTCACGGATGCCTCCTTTGGCGTTTGTCCTAAAGTGAGCGTGGTACGAACAAAGTCTGAGACGAACAATACGCCTTGATTCTTAGTAAAAGTGTAGTTGATAAAAGTGTCGTTGATAAAATAAGGCATCGCAGCAACCGAACCCGACCCGGAATCAGGGCCGGTATGATCGGGTGGTTGATGATGCCCGATGCTCCGACAAGCATCAGTACGTTGCAGAGCATAAACCTAATTTGTAGCATATGCTACAAATTAATGGGCAGTTGCTGTTACAAATTGACTTTGATGGTTTGCCCGCTGTTGCTACTCTCCATCGCCAGCTCTATCAGACGAATCGCGTTAAGCGCGTCTTCAGCCGTGACCGGTGGTGGCGTTCCCTGACGAATCGAGTCGGCTAACTGAACAAAATAGTGTTCATAGCCACCTTGTACCGTCGGTATCAATTCAAGATATTCTTCGGTATAGAGGCTCCCTTCGGCGATGATGACCGTTTCGGCTGGCCGGAGTGCGGTGATACCTGCTTTGAGCCGCTCTTCCTGAGGATCAAGCCCCATTTTGATGTATTTTGCTTGGGTCCCCAAAATCTTATAGCGTAGATTTTCACCGGGACTATATGGATTGGCATGAAGTTGTACCAGAAAATCCGAATAGTCTAATAACACGTTGAAGAAATCCGTCGCCCCGTCAACTTGTCGCATTGAGCGGCACTGTGCGGTGATTGCCTCTGGCATACCGAACAGTTCCAGAGCCTGATCGATAAGGTGAGGGGCGAGATCGTAGAGAATGCCGGAGCCTTCGACATCCGCCGACTCACGCCAGCGCTCTCTGGCTTCAGGACGATAGCGGTCAAAATGAGATTCAAACCATTTCACCTCGCCCAGCTTGCCGTCAGCGATCAGTTTTTTCACCGTGAGAAAATCGTGATCCCAGCGGCGGTTATGGTAGACACTGAGCGTCAGCTGCTGTTCTTGTGCGATACGGATCAGCGTTTCTCCGTCTTGGGCACGAGTGACAAACGGTTTTTCCACCACGACATGTTTACCGTGTTCCAGTGCCATTTTTGCCAGAGAGAAATGTACATCATTGGGGGCGGTGATGATCACCAGCTCAGCATCGGATTGCTCAATCAGTTTTTCTGCACTGTCATAGCAGGTTACCGTCGGAAACTGTGCTGCAATGGCCTCATGTTGTCGGCTGCTGATGGCACAAAACTCAAACTCGGCTAAAGATTCAAGAAACGGGATATGGAACGTTTTCGCTGAATAACCGTAGCCAATTACGGCTGTTTTAATGGGGTGGGACATCATCTTCACCTATTTACTATCGTTAGCATTTAATCTCTGTCGTTGTCCGACATCATGACGGAGTCAGTCATCTTGATCAATCCATGTCTGGTTAAGACCGTTGTGTCATGAGAACGACGCGTCCGAGAATCCGGACTTTATGCGTATCAATGACAGCAGCGCCGTCCGGAAATACGATCCGCATTTGTTGTTCCGGTAAGCGTTGCGCGGTGTGCAGCAATATGCTGCCGTCGATATCCATCAGATAGCGGCCGGAAACGATATCCTGCATATTTTGATCAACCAGATAGATTGCATCGGTGGTCTCGACTTCGATCGTGGAGGCCGCTTTCAGTTGCAGCTCATGCATTCTTTGGGCGGCATAGGGTGACTCTCCGATACTAATTAACGCCCCATGTTTGAGACTGAAGCGCTGAAGAATAACTGTTGCGTGCTGATAAATCTGGCGAGTTTCTGACTGAGATTGGTAAAAGCTGGCCTGATCCTGAATTTGCGGCATAAATTCATGACTTTCCCATAAGGAAGGATGCAAATCTTTGAGTGGATAATCTCTTGGTAAAGCGAGTTGCTTGACGGGAATTCCCAATGAAAGATGCAAGCGGACAATCAATTCATGAGAGGTTCGGCCATGCGCATTCCAGGTACTAAAAGTTGATTTTGGAATATCCAGTAAATTGGATAATTCGATGTAATCTTTGCACTGAGTTTGGTATTTTAAATTGTTAGTAAATGCCGTTCCTTTAAGGTAAGAAAACGTCTTAATATTGTCATTTGACATCCTGAAGCCCTATTTTAGTATGGTTTTAGTATGAGATTGCCCGTGTAAGCTTTATCTGTTTTAAGGAGAGATTTAAGATTCTGACATCAGATTCAAATCGGTTATATCTCCCCGCCGGACAAGTGAAAAAAATAATATCACTACCGGTAGGAGAGCACAGCCAAATGGTCGTGTAGTCCGTCGCAAAAGAGACGATTGATTGGATGTTCGTAGCCCGTTTGCTTCTGTCGTGCTTGTTTTTTTGTCAGAACCGCTGGCTATCAAAGCGGGATAACTTATGGAGTAGATAAAGCATATGCTATTAGAAGATCAGGATTTTTTTGTTGAATCAGTGGAATTTGTTCTGGATGCCGTCGCGCAAGATCAAGTTGGAAATAGTCGCGCTGATATCGGTATTTATTTGATTAGTTTACTCATCGCTGATCAGAAGCTCAGGTCGGGATCCATGCTGAGTGATAAATGAATGATATATTTGTCATTATTGGATATAAAAAAAGGGAGGGACATATAATATATACAAGATAATAAAATATCTTGTTTACAGATGAATATATTCTATTGCATATGTTTTGCTCATGAATATATCAGATGATATGAGGTAATCCATATTTATCGATTGCCTCATTTTTAATGGGGAATATATTTTGTGATTGAAATTCAATGACAATGTATTATGATTTTACGTCCTTATACATTATATCTTTATTGCGCTGATTGACCTTTCTTCTTATGTGTCATTAGCAAGTATTCATCACGAAACAGGAGATGATCATGAAAACAGTTGGCTACGCAGCATACAATCAGGGTGCGACTTTGAAACCGTATGCCTTTGAACGCCGGGAACTGAGAGAGAATGATGTTGCCATCGAGATTCTCTACTGCGGTGTTTGCCATTCGGATCTGCATTCGGTTCGTAATGATTGGGGTGGCTCAACGTATCCGCTGGTTCCGGGACACGAAATCATTGGACGAGTGACGGCCGTCGGGTCAGATGTATCGCGTTATAAAGTTGGTGATACGGTTGGTGTCGGCTGTATGGTTGATTCCTGCCAGCACTGTGATCAGTGTGAAGCCGGTGAAGAGCAGTTCTGTCGTGAAGGGATGACGCCAACCTATTGTGGTCAGGACCGTCATACTCACGAACCGACACAGGGTGGCTATTCACGTCATGTGGTTGTCCGGGAAGAATTTGTACTGTCCATTCCACAATCGTTGGATCTGTCCCGTGTTGCTCCCCTGTTATGTGCCGGTATCACGACTTACTCACCTCTGAAAGCCTGGGATGTCAAAGCCGGGACAAGAGTTGCAGTGTTGGGTTTAGGGGGTTTGGGTCATATGGCGGTGAAACTTGCCGTTGCTATGGGCGCGGTGGTGACCGTCGTTGGTCGTACGGATGCGAAGCTTGAAGATGCGAAAGCCTTAGGTGCACAGCATTATTTGATCTCTTCAGATGAAGCAGCGATGGCGCAAGCGCAGTCCAGCTTTGATCTGATCATTGATACGATTCCGGTCAAGCATGATGTCACCGGTTATATCCCGTTGATGGATGTAAATGGCACACTGGTCATCGTCGGTCAGGTGGGTCTGTTGGACGAACCATCCACGGTTCCGATGATTTTTGGTCGTCGTCGCATCGCTGGTTCGTTGATTGGCGGGATTCCGGAAACACAAGAAATGCTGGATTTCTGTGGTGAACATAATGTTTTGCCTGAGTGTGAAATGATTCGCATGGATGAAATCAATGCAGCATATGAGCGCATGGAACGCTCCGACGTCCGCTACCGTTTCGTCATTGATATGGCAACGATGCCTGAGAGCGCATAACTCAACGATGATTTGTTGTCAGTGATTTACCCTGGCAATGATTCATGTCTGTTTGGGTGATTAGGTCAACAGCATTGCTAAGACCAAACAGGACAATGGCAAAAGCGCTCAAACAGAAAGTGATGACGTAAAAAATGCACCTTCGGGTGCATTTTTTGTGGGTGAATGGGCTCGAATGGTTGTCCGGTCTGAATGGCGGTCATATCTTTTAACCGCCGCCCTATGAAACCTTACGCTAAAGAGGCACCGCCACAGATCACCAACTCTTGTCCGGTAATCGCGTCCGCCTGTGGTGACACAATAAATTTGACGTATTCGGCGATTTCTTGAGGCTGGATATAGCGCCCTATCGGTGGCAGTTTCGGTGGAGACTGTTGCCGTTCCGGATCCTTGAGCATCGGTGTTTCTGTGGCGCCCGGGGCGATAATATTGGCCGTAATCCCCCGTGGGGCGAGTTCCGCTGCCCAACTACGTACCATCCCGATCATGGCTGATTTGGTTGCAACATACTGCGAGCGACCGGCAACCCCGCGGGATGTCCGGCTGCCAATCAGGACAATCCGCCCGCCGGTTGTCATCTGGGTGACCAGTGTGTTGGCGAGCAACTCTGCCACATGGACATGCAGATGCCACAAGGTCTGGCTTTCCTGCAAGTCGAGCCGGCCCAGTGGCGAGGCGGTCATTTTTCCTGCGGCATGAATGAAAGCATCAACCGCTGTGACCGCTTGCAGATGATGTATCAATTGCGTGCTATCCATCAGATCGGCTTGAATCGATGTAAAATCGGGATGATCAATTGCTGGCTGGCTCCGGCTCACTCCGGTGACCTGCCAGTGATCCTCAAGTAATGTGGTTGCAATCGCCAGTCCAATCCCGGAACTGGCTCCGGTGACCAGTGCATGTTTTTTATTCATTCTGTCTCCAGCAAATGCGCAGGTACTTTAAATACCGCTTTTCGGACACAAGCCGGCTCATTGACGGCACACAGCGCCTGATGAGGCTCTCCGGGCATGAAAACCACAAAGTCTCCCTCACGTAAATGCAGATGCTGGCGCAACTCGGGCTGGGCGAGGATAAACAGATCAGGTCGGCGTTCTTCCGCCTGACAGGCGCTGACATCTGTCAAATCGTAATGGATGATTTCTTCTCCTGAGAGCACCACCTGAATATCAGCATACTGGCGATGGTATTCCGTATGGCGAGTCGGGCGTGGCGCGGAGTAAGCATCTCCGATAGTACAGAACCACGCGTGTTGCTCGGGTTGCAACCGGCCATCGGGCGCTTGCTGTAACTGCGCCAGCGTACAAGCCGGATGATGAAGAATGGCACTGAAAACCGCAGGTAAACCGGCGGTTTTCAGTTGCGTAAGATTACCGCTAATCATGATGATTCCTTATCGAAACAAGCTGCCGGCATCCGGCAGCCAGATAATCCATCGAGTTTTGTTGATTTGTATCCGGTCAGGCGTGATTGTCTGTCACCGGATAACGGACGTACTTGATCGCTTGTCGGAAATAGGTATAGGCAATATGCAATGCACCGTCCGGGCCCTGCGTGACGGTGGGGTATGAAAATTCCCGGTTGAGTCGCTGCTGAGAATTATTGGTCATACAGTAACCGTCGCCTTCATCCAGATGACAAATCGTTTGCCAGCTTTGGCCATTGTCTTTGGAAATGGCCAGCGACATCGGCGCCCGCGGCGCGCCCCAGAATGCGGAACGTCCGGTACCCATTTCCGGCTCTTGGGCACCGCTGTCATCTTCAATTTCATCGTAGAGTGAACGTCTGCGCTCGGTGGCACCGGCTGCGCTCATTGGGTTATAAACCAAAGCGAGATCACCATTGTGTAAGGTGGTGACCTGAATGGATGAGTTGTTATTGGGTAGCGCCGTGGCGACCGGTGGACACCATGTGAGACCCTCATCGTCAGAAAAACTCTGGTAGATAGCATCCGCCCAGCGACTGCGGAATAATGCAATCAAGCGACCGTCGTGTAGCGGGGTAATACACATGTGGACACAGCCTAAGCTGTCAGGGACATCCACCTTGCGCCAGGTTTTTCCCTCATCGTCGGAAATGTGAACACCACTGGTATCATAATGACCGACCCACTTTTCTCCGGCGGGGACGGTACAGTAGAAAACCGGTAAGAGCCATCTGCCACTGGGCAGTACCACAATCGGCTGGCGGATAAATGTGCCGGGGTCATCGATCAGGGTTGCGATCTCTCCCCAGCTGATCCCGCCGTCCTGTGACTGGCGGTAGCGGACAATCGCGGTATCCTGATTCCCGGAGACCTGTGCGGTCCATAACAGCCATAACGTTCCTTTGGGATCAAGAAACAAGACCGGGTTTTGTTCCGATCGGGTCGGATCATCGGAGAGGCGGACCGGGGCATCCCAGCGATTGCTGCCGGCCTGAAGCCGGGCACACAGGATGGATATATCGGCGACGCCTTCCTGAGTACCGGCAAACCAGGCACACAGTAAGTCCCCGTTGGGCAGACACAGAAGATTGGCTGCATGATTCTGCGGATAATCGGAAGGCAGCATTGCCGTCATGCAGGTGGGTTGTTCGGCGGCGACAGTGAGGACGCCATCCTTGTTGACTGAGACACACTCTTGGCTCATTCGAAACTCCATCTAGTCATTTCGTTTAATCATAAGTCGGATACTGACGGCGTGTTGCGTGCTCTCCGCCAGCGTAAATCAAGTGGTTAGGCGGTTTTAATACCGCTCATACATCGGCCTGATGCTTTCCAGCACCAAATAATCAAAGCGGCTGCCATGGCCAGAAACAGGAACCACAGCGGGGAGGCTGAGGTGTCCAGTACCAGACCGATACTGGCGATCAGAAAACCCAGCCGCTCCAGCAGATTCAGGTCCTTTTTCAGCCACCCTTGTAAGAACACGGCCCAACAGAAGGTTGCGGCTAACATGCCGGTAAAAGCGATGAGAATCATGTACCAGCTCCCTTGCCATAAGACGACCGGATCCGAGATAAAACTAAACGGCACCAAAAAGATCACCAATGCATAGGAGAAAGCAATAAACCCGGTTTTCGAGGAATCACTTTTACCGATCGCTGAGGCGGCATAGGCGCAGAGGGCTACCGGCGGTGTTACCATCGACAGGACGCAGTAATACATGATGAACATGTTGGCTGCCAGCCGGTCAACACCCATATCAATAATGGCTGGGGCGAAGATAATCGATCCGATGATATAGGCGGCAACCGTTGGCAGACCCATGCCCATGATGATGCAACCGATAATCACCATAATCAGCGATAGGTACAGATTGTTGCTGCCGACTTCACTCAGAATACCGACAAATTTAAACGCCAGATTTGACTGTGTTGCTAACACCATAATGATACCGACCGACGCCAGTGGCACGGAGACCCATGACATCTGTTTGGCGGTATCCATCAGCATCGGGAACAGGATTTTATAACTGTAACGGGTGCTTTTTCTCAGTAAGGGGGCAAGGAGTGCCACCACTGAACCGACAAATGCAGCGTATGGTGCGGAGTATCCGGCAACCAGCGCAACAACCAGAAACAGTGGTGAAATCAGCAGATGCATCCGGGGGCCAAGCGGTTCAAATTTCAGGTCGGCTTTGGAGATATTTCCCACGCCTGATTTTCTGGCTCTTAAGTCGATAATGACAAACAGCGCAAAGTAGAACGCAGCGGCCGGAATAATTCCTGCGGCGGCAATTTCGGTATAAGGAACCCCGAGCATGTCCGCCATCACAAAGGCTGCAATCCCCATGATGGGGGGCATCAGTTGCCCGCCGGTTGAAGCAATGGCTTCAGTTGCGGCGGCCTGCTCTTTGGTATAGCCGGAGCGTTTCATGATCGGGATAGTCAGCACCCCGGTTGAGGTTGTATTGGCGACGGCGGAGCCGCTGACCATGCCGAACAGGGCAGAGCCCAAGAGTGACATTTTCGCCGCGCCGCCTTTCAGCGGTGCGGTGGCCATCATGGCCAGATCGATAAACACACTACCACCGCCGGTCATGGTGAACACACTGCCGAACAGAATGAAAAAGAACACAAAGTTGATCGCGGTACTGGCGGTAATCCCAAACAGACCGTCGGCCTGCATACTGATTAATTCCGTCATCGTATCGAGAGAAAACCCCTCAAAAGCGGTCCATCCCGGAAAGTAGGGGCCGAGAAATCCGTAAGCGACAAAAATCAGCACGACGGAGAGCAGTGAGAAACCGACCGAACGTCTGACAGCCTCAAACAGCACCAGTCCGCCGGCAATGAATGCATATTTATCTGACCACAGCACGTCATCGATCATTTCCAATCGGCTTTCTAACCTCGGAATCGAAACATAGTAGTGCCAGACCACCGACAGGGCGATGGCGATACAACACATATCGAACACCCTTCCCGGCCAGCGTAAGTGAGGATTTTTCAGTTCAAGCGGCTGAAAGCAAATCACCAGTGCAGTGGCCATATAAACATGGACGGTTGCTGCGGTGAGCGGGGATACCGGCGCAAAGAACTGGTTCAGCAGAAACAGAATGTAGGCGATTGCAAGAATCGCCCGAACAGAATTGAGAACATGGTTATACGTCATAACGATACCTTCTGATGCGCCGGTTTATTTCAGCCAGCCCTTCTCGCGATAGTATTTTGCTGCGCCCGGATGCAGGCTGACCAGTTCCGCATGTTGGCCGATATTTTCCGGATGCCAGAACTTTAACGGCGAATGGGTATGCTTGATTTCTTGCTGATTCTCGACCAACGCTTTCGTGACGTTATACACGGTCTTTTCGTCTACGTTGGCATTGGTGATAAACACCGTCGCACTGACCGGGGTAATATAGTCTTTGCTCTGACCGTCATAAGTACCGGCTGGCATGGTTCCGGTGGGTAATCCGACTTTAGCCAGATCCTTGAGCACTTTGTCACTGTAAGGGATATAAACCACATCGTTGGTGAGGGTCATTTCCGTCAGGTTGGGGTGCATGGCCGGGACGTTATCGATATACACATCAATGGCATTGTCACGCATCATTTGCGCCGCCTGACCACTGCCCATCTGCACAACTTTGCCTTCATCTTTGAGGGTTTTGAGATCGGTGCCGAGTGACCGGAAAATGTAATCAGCAATAATGGGAACCTGAGAGCCGGTCGGTTTCATGGCGATGCGGACATGGTCGGCGTGAATGATTTTTTCAAGCGTATCATTGCCAGTTTCTTCGACCCAGGATTTGCGTGCAATCGTGATGGTGTACGCCTGCTGTACGTCGTCCAGAACAATTCTGAGGTTCTGATTTTTCTTGCCTTTATAGATATCGGTCAGGCCGTCTCTGGCCCACACAGTTGCATTGGAGGTGGTGAAGCCGAAGTCGGCTTTTCCCTGATTGACCACCACCGGATTGGTCATACCGCCCCCCCGGGGGATCAGTTTGATTTTGTATTCATTATGGGTCGCTTTCGGAATGAGCTGAGAAAAGGTCGTACCGTAGGTGTACCAGCCATTTCCCGGTGGTTGAGAAATAATTGTCGATGTTGCCGCATGAGACAATCCTGTCACCAGCAGCGTTGATAAAGTCATTATTTTGGCAGCTTTTTTTAACTTATTATTCAACATGGTAGGGTATCCTTTGTGGTCATAAGATTCGTTGTTTAATCATGTTCTGAATCTGTGCAATATCCG
The DNA here is from genome assembly GCF_024347095.1 of Vibrio rhizosphaerae. Taxonomy (NCBI): domain Bacteria; kingdom Pseudomonadati; phylum Pseudomonadota; class Gammaproteobacteria; order Vibrionales; family Vibrionaceae; genus Vibrio; species Vibrio rhizosphaerae. The sequence goes on from NZ_AP024904.1 coordinate 267,277, forward strand.
TTTGACTAAAGTGCACCGGGTAGCGGCTGTCACCGACAGGCTCACCGAGCAGATTTAACGTTTGTTTGACGACCGCCGGCGCGAATGCAATGGGATATAAGTTACTTCTTAGATCGTTGATTACCTCCTGAGCTTTGGTTGCGGAAGCGAGGTCATGATTGACCCAGCCCTGATAAACCTGATTGACCAAATCGGGAACGATGTTGGCAATCCCGGAGACACAACCGACGGCACCATGCTGGTAACCGGTCAGGATCAGTGAATCCGGGCCTGTCATGACATCAAACTGGTCATGGTGTTGAGCGACGTCCAAAAATCCGGACAAACTGTCATGACTACCGGCACTGTCTTTAATCCCGTAGATGTTGGGATGCATCGCAAGCTGATCGGCCACCGCCGGTGAAATCGTGTTGCCGGTCCGGGCCGGAATATTGTAGAGGTAGACCGGGATGGTTAATTGATCCGCAATGGCCGTGAAATAGTCGATCAATTCCTGATCACGCAAGGCGCAGAACCAAGGGGTAATCACCGAAACCGCTTGTACGCCTGAATCCTGAATCGCCCGCCCATGAGCCAGTGTTTGTTGCAGGGTCAACTCTCCGATATGGCTGACAACATTCACCCGTCCGGCAGCGTGTGCTAAACAGATTTCGGTAACACGCCGTTTTTCCGCATCACTGAGGACAAAAAATTCCCCATTGGTACCGTTACAGAAGATGTTGTTACCCGCTTGAATTTGCCGTTCAACCTGATTTTTTAATTCGGTTTCGTTGAGTTCTCCCCGTTGATCAAACGGAGTGACAATTGCCGCATAGGGTCCTCTCAGTGCTTCGCTCATAATTTTCCTTATTCGTAGATGCTGTGATAAATCGCCAAAACTTGCTGTTCTGTGATTGGCACGGGTGAGTTGTTGATCAGCCGGGTGACTGCCATCGCATTGCGGGCCAGCTCGGGTAATTGTGCTGATTCGATCCCAATGTCTTTCAGACGGGTCGGCAACCCGAGTTGGTTGACCATACTTTCCAGATAGTCAATCAGAGCATGGGCTTTTTGGCCCACGGTCAGCGCTGGATCGGCATCCGGCAGCAATGCGTAAACCTGCGCCAGTTTCTCTTGGCAGGGGTCGCAGATGAATTTCATACAGGGCACCAGCAGCAGTGAGTTGGCGAGTCCGTGCGGAATCCGGTATTTGCCGCCCAGCGGGTAAGAGAGGGCATGGACCAGATGGGTGCCGGCGTGAAAAATGGATGCTCCGCCAAAATAAGAAGCCCACAGCAGATTGAGCCGGACCCCGAGATCGTCGGGGGAGGTGATGACTTGTTCGATATGGGTAAAGAATTTCTGCATACCAATCATGGCGTAGTTGTCACCGACCGGGTTGGAGACACTGGCCGTAAAGCATTCAATCAGGTGACACAATGCATCGACGGAGGTAGAGGCCGTAATATGCGCGGGCATTGATGTGGTCAGAGCCGGGGCCAGTAACACATAATCCGGTAACAGAATCGGCGCAATAATTCCCACTTTGGTTGCTTTGTCGGGAATCGCCACAATGGCATTCGGCGTGGCTTCTGCCCCGGTTCCCGCAGTGGTTGGGATCAAAACTAAGGCTGAGCGTTCGAGCGGCTTTTCACCGGCCAAGAGTCGGGTAAACTGCTCGACGCGCGCTGAATCTTGGGTTTTCGCGAATACGGCAATCAGTTTACTGACGTCTAAGACACTGCCGCCCCCGATGCCAACCACACAACTGATGGTTTGCGGTAGCTGCCGGATTAACTGTAAAACATCTGCTTCTCTCGGTTCCGCCGGTAAATCGTCAATCAGCGTCAGACGTTCGCAGTTTGCACTGAGCTGTTCAATCAATTGTCTGACCTGAGGCAGTGCGCTGACGTTGGCGTCGGTCGCCAGCAGAATGTCCTGATGTGAGCGAGTGATGTCTAAGATTTGGTCGATCTCACCACTCAGCACGGTCGTGAAAATGTGCATAGCATTCACCCTTTCAGTTTTGATTCCATTCAATCATTTGGTTAATTTCAGTCATCAAGATAGCTTATCTATTCGTTTTTTTGCTTGATCTCGATCTCATATAATCAAAATGATTAAAAATAATCAAAAATGTCTTTCTGATACGATTTTTTTTGATTAATATGAATAAAAACGATAAGAGGATAACCACAGATATGTTGAATCAATGCTGCACGGATTTGCCGACGTTTATCGTGTCCGATGATTTTACCGGAGCCAATGATATGGGTGCCGGGCTTGCCAGCCTTGGTGTGCCGGTCTCGGTCATTCTTGATGCATCGTCGCGAACCGTCGTCGCGCCGGATACCACCGCGATTCTGTGCTCCGATAGCCGCGATGACACGCCTGCGGTTGCCGGTGACAAGTTGCAGCAATTGATCCGCTGTTATCCTGAAGTGGTTCGACAGAAAGTCTGTCTTAAGAAAGTGGATTCGACATTGCGGGGCAACCTCGGCGCTGAAATAGCTCAGTTCGTCGGGACATATTTTCCGCTGGCAATTGTCGCGATAGGTGCCCCGCAAGCGGGACGCAGAACGACAAATGGTCATTGTTATGTGCATGATCGGCTGTTGACGACGACTGAATATGCTTCTGATCCCAAATCTCCGGTTCAGTCATCCCGCATTCAAACGCTGCTTGAATCACAGTGTGATTTAGTCACTCGGGAACTGTTTCTCGACCATGTCCGTGCCCCGGCTTTATCTCAGACGATGACTACGTTGCATCAGGCCGGTGCTCAGATTGTGGTGTGTGACGTTGAACGGGCTGGTGATTTACAGGCGATCTATCAGGCTGCGATGCAACTGAATCATCCTGTGCTGGTGGTAACGACAGGGGAAATGGTCAGTGCCATCTGCATGACCGATGACCTCACAGCAAATGTCCATCCACTGACACCACCGATCAGGCAACATCAGGGGGCATCCCCGTTATTGGGTGTGATTGGCTCTATGAGTCAGGTCACGCTGGAACAGGTAGAGCGGGTGGTCGCTCATGAGAGGGTAACCGTTCTCGATATTGATTTGCCACAACTGCTCGGTGCGGAAAGTGACACATACCTGCGTATGCTGAGTCGGTCGGTCTCCGATTGTCTGAGTCAGCACCGGCACTGCTTGCTGCGCAGTTGCCAAGATAAAACGCAAAGGCACGACATTGAGGCGCTGTGTCAGACGTTGCATCTCTCCCGCCATCAACTCGGTAACCGAATCAAACATGGCTTGGCGCAGGTGGCACGTCTGGTGATGCAACCGGATGGGGCTGTGGTAAAGCCCGGGGCGTTATTTCTGTGCGGGGGCGATATTGCGTTGGCGGTGTGCCGGGCTTTAGGCGCGACGCAATTTGAATTACAGGGGCGTGTCGCCCGATGCTTGTCTTGTGGCACGTTATCTTTTGCCGCGTCAGCCGCCCGGCCTGAACCGGCAATACCGGTGTTTACCAAAGCCGGGGGATTCGGGACGCCAGACAGCTTGTTGCAACTGATTACTTTTTTACAACCGAATCAATCATTGGAATCAATTTAGTTTTTATCGATAAGAGGATCAATCATGAACGGTATCATTGGCATTACTATGGGCGACCCGGCAGGGATCGGCCCGGAAATCATTATGAAGGCGCTGGCAGCACCGTCACTGTCTGGTCGTCCGTGTGTGGTGGTCGGCAGTGCAGATATTTTACGGTTAGTGCTGGAGAAAGGCTTGTGCCCGGCCGTTGACATACACCCCATCACACAGGTCGCAGATGCGAATTTCGCACCGGATGTCGTCAATGTGATTGATTTACCATTGACGGACCCGGATAGGTTCCGCTTTGGTGAAGTTCAGGCACAGGCAGGTGATCTTGCTTATCGCTGTATTAAAAAGGCAACGGAACTGGCGATGAATGGTGAGATCTCTGCTGTGGCAACGGCACCATTAAATAAAGAAGCTCTGCATCTGGCCGGTCATCACTATCCGGGTCATACCGAGTTACTCGCGCACTTAACCGAGACCAAAGATTTTGCCATGGTGCTCTATACCGACACCCTGAAAGTCATTCATGTGACCACCCATATTGCGCTGTTGGACTTCCTGAAAAATCTCAGTCAGGAGCGCGTGGCTACCGTGATCGGCATTGCGGATACCTTCATGAAAAAAGCTGGTTTCGAGCAGCCACGCATTGCGGTTGCCGGGGTCAACCCTCATGCCGGTGAAAATGGTCTGTTTGGTCAGGAAGAGAATACGATTCTCAATCCGGTGATTCAAACCATGCAGGCTCAGGGGTTGCATGTATTTGGTCCGTGTCCGCCGGATACTGTCTTTTTGCAGGCCAAGCAAGGGCAGTATGATATTGTGGTGGCCATGTATCATGACCAAGGACACATTCCACTGAAACTGATGGGTTTTTATGATGGCGTTAATATCACTGCTGGATTACCATTCTTCAGAACATCCGCAGACCACGGGACCGCATTTGACATTGCATGGACCGGAAAAGCGAATCCAGAAAGTATGATCACCTCAGTTGAGCTAGCAGTGAAATTAAGCAATATATGAAAAATCAGTATCGGGTTGAAAAAATAGTTGAGTATTTAACGGTTCATAATTTAGCGACGGTTGAAGACTTGGTCAAAGTGGTCAACGTTTCGCCAGCGACCATCCGTCGTGATCTGGTGAAACTGGACGAACAAGGCGTGATCACCCGGACCCATGGCGGGGTTTCGCTCAATCGGTTTGTCGCTTCACAGCCGACAACCAATGAAAAAATGATGCTCAATCCCCGTGAAAAAAACCTGATTGCTGAAGCCGCAGCAGATTTAGTCAGTCCCGGCGATTCTGTTGTGCTGGATGCCGGGACGACTTCAATGGCGTTGGCAAAACATTTTATCGATATTCCGTTGCGGGTGATTACGGTTGATCTGCATATCGCCTTGTTTCTTTCCCAGTATAAGCAGATCGAAGTGATTGTGGCGGGGGGAAAAGTGGATGACAGCAGTCAGTCAACGGTCGGGGAACATTGTCGTTCTTTATTGCGATCGATTAACCCGGACATCGCTTTTATTACTTGTAATTCATGGAGTATCGAGCGGGGGATAACCACACCCACGGAAGAGAAAACCATTCTTAAACGCGATTTGATCGCCAATGCCGATAAAAAAGTCATGATCGCCGACAGTAGTAAATACGGGAAGTATTCGCTGTTTAAAGTGTGTGATTTACATGACATCGATATGATTATTTCTGATCGGCATCTGAGTGATGAAGTCCAGTCTCAAATGGCTCTGAACGGGCTGCCCCACATTCTGGTGTAATCTCATCTCAACGGAAAGGCGATACTGCGGCCTTTCCGTTGTGGTGTGCGGTACTTTTGGACTCAATCACGTTGTGAACGACGACTTTGGGCAAATTGTCATCTTCGATTAAGTCCATTTCACCACCCAGATTTCACCACCAAGCTGAATGAGGACTTGGACTAGTGGTGTGTTGGCAGCTGCATTGCTGTATCGATCTCTGAATCCAGAATTAAAGGCACAGATTTAACTTCAACGGTTTGTCCCCAAAAGTCAGTGACACGGAAGTCATAAGGACCAACACCAAAGCCATCGTTTTTGAGGAAATAGTTGTAAGGTTTGCGTTCTAGTGGCGTGTAGTCATTGCCTGAGCCGGAAATGCGATACGCGACGGCTGTGATAGGGTATTTGTGATCACGCACTTGGATCGCGGTCCACCATTGACTCGAGCCGCCTTTAAAGTGCAGCTTCATGTTACCTGCGCGTTCATTTTCAACGTACTTCCATGAAATTGGAATTCGGCCCGCTTGCAGCGGGGAAATTTCAGCAAAGGCATCCTGATCCAGATCGACATCGCCTTTCTTACATTCAGGACACTGATCATCAATGCGTACGGTGACGGTTTGGTTGGTATTCAGGTTGGTGACTTCAATGACGGCACCACAGGCAGCAGAACCGTTATAGTCAACCGCATTCATCGCTGCGGTATAGATGCTGTCATCCGGTTTGGGGAAGCTACAATTACCGCCACCGCCGTAACCATAGAAGGTACCTTCCCCCGTATGGGTCGATGTATCTGCAAAACTGGAACCGCAGAGTACAACGCCCATGATAAACAATAGATTAGATGTTTTTTGCATAAAAGCCTCACTGTACGTTGAATAAACACAAGTAAATCTTGGTTACAAGAAATCAGTTAAGCATTCTAATGCATATTTAAGACATAAATGTGTCGCTGCGGTCAATTATTCTGAAAAATAATGCCTGTGATCAACGGATCATTGTGCGACATATTTCCGGGAGACCATGTTATACCGGATGTATGATTAACTTTATAGGTTGGTCATATTGATCGTGTCTGTACGATGGGAAGGAATCCAGATGAATCTGAAACATGATTTTGAGTTATTCGCTGCTTACAACCAACGCATGAATATACAAATCTATCAAGCTGCGCAACGACTTTCGGCAACAGAAGTGCAGCGAGATCGGGGAGCTTTCTTTGGCTCTATTATTGGGACGCTGAATCATATATGTGTTGCTGATATTCTCTGGTTGCAACGTTTTGCGACGCATCCGTCTTGCATCAGTGTACTGCGAGCGGTGGCAGATTTGCCCCGTCCGACTGGCCTTGATCAGATTCTCTTTGAGGATTTGGGCCATTTATCTGAACGGCGAATCTGGTTAGATCAGCAGATCATCAACTGGATAAGTGAATTGAATGATAAAGACTTGGTCTCTGCACTCTCTTATTCCAACAGCAAAGGGATTGCTGCAAATAAACGTTTCTCAAGTTTGATATGTCACTTTTTTAATCATCAGACACACCATCGGGGGCAGGTCTCGACGCTACTGTCACAAGCCGGTGTGGACATTGGTGTCACCGATTTATTGGTTCAAATCCCAGAAGAGATTTAAGTCTCGTTTGTGAGTGCTATGTGACGTCTTATCATGCTCATTCGTGGTGACCCGCACCTAGAAAACTGTGGCTCCGTTAGCTACCGTCATGGCATAAAAGTATAAAATCAGGTCAGATTTTCATAATCTTTTTGCTGTTGACTGGCTTACGCTAGGAGCATCAGAGAAGTTTGTACCGAAATAATTTTACACAAGGATTCCGTGTTGATGATTATTTTCCGTCCCGCTCAATTGAGTGATATCCAACAAATCGAACGTCTGGCCTATGAAAGCGGCCCGATGGTTTATACCTTGCCTGCACAACGTTCTCATCTGATCAAAAAAGTGGAACAGTCGATTGATTCATTTCGGCAGGCGGTATTCTCTCCCGGGGAGGAGCGTTATTTCTTTGTGCTGGAAGAGACCCTGACCGGGCAAATTCTCGGCACCGGGGCTATCAACGCACTGGCCGGATATCAGGAACCCTTTTATGCGCTGCGGAATGATATTCTGATTCACTCTTCCCGTGAGCTGAAAGTCCATAGCCGTATTCACGCCCTGACCATGACCCATGATCTCAGTGATCACTCTCAGCTGTGCTCTTTTTATATCATTCCGTCTCTCAGAGAGAGTCTCTACCCGGCCTTAATTACGCTGGGGCGACTACTGTTTATGTCGATTCATCCTGAGCGCTTCACGACCGACTGGCTGGCGGTGATTCCGGGGGTGGCCGATGAAAAGGGTCGCGCTCCGTTTTGGGAGCATGTCGGCAGAAAGTTTTTCCGCATCGATTACAACCAGGTGGAATACTACAACGGGACCCGGGACAAAACCTTTATTGCCGAGTTGATGCCGCATCATCCGTTGTATGTGCCTTTGATTCATGAAGAAGCACAAGCGGTGATGGGGCAGGTGCATCCTGATGCGGCATTGCAATGCGGCTTGTTGAGTGGGCAGGGGTTTGAGCCGGATAAATATGTCGAAATTTTTGATGCCGGTCCTATTCTGACGGCAAACCGTAATACCCTTGATATCTGGCAGCATCATAAATTGTGCCGGGTCAAAGTGGTTGAGACGCTCCCTCAGCGACGCAAATATTTAATCGGTATCAGTGATGAGACCGACTTTCGTGCCGTGATGGGAGAAGGCTGGCTGGAAGGTTCGACGCTGTTGCTGATGCCGCAAACGTTGCAGGCATTCGCCGCCAATCCTCACCATAAGATTGAGACCGACAGACAGTTCTGGTGTTTTCCCGTCAGTGACCAGACTGAAACTTGTCTATAGTGAACATAAATCGTGACTGAACGTCGATGATTCGTGAACATAAACCATTCAGGGATAATGAAAATGATGGTGATCCGTCCGGTTGCAAGGAGTGACCGTAAGGCAATAACAGAACTGGCGACGCAAACCGGCGTCGGCTTTACCTCGTTGCAAAATAACGAGAGTCAGCTCAATGATCGGATTGAGCGGATGCGGCGGACCTGGGAGCAACAAGCGCCGCTTGCCGAGCAAGGCTATCTGTTCGTGCTGGAAGATAGCGACAGCGGTAAAGTTGTCGGCATCAGTGGCATTGAAGCGGCGATCGGGCTGAATGAGCCTTGGTATAACTATCGGGTCGGAACGCTGGTTCATGCGTCCAAAGCTTTGGATGTGTATACCCAGATGCCGACGCTATTTCTCAGTAATGACCATACCGGTTATAGCGAGCTATGTACCTTATTTCTCGACCCGGCATACCGTCACAGTAAAAACGGTCATCTGTTATCGAAAAGCCGGCTGCTGTTTATTGCGACATTTCAGGACCGTTTTGCCACAAAATTGATCGCCGAAATGCGGGGGGTCTCTGATCAGGACGGTCATTCCCCGTTCTGGGAGAGTCTGGGCCGTCATTTCTTTGCGATTGATTTTGCCCATGCCGATTATCTGACCGGGGTCGGCCAGAAATCGTTTATTGCCGAACTGATGCCAAAACATCCGCTCTATGTGGATTTCCTCAGCGATGAAGCCAGAGACGTGATTGCTCAGGTTCATCCCAGTACTCTTCCGGCGCGGAAAATTCTTGAAAGTGAAGGGATGCGCTATGAAGGTTATGTGGATATTTTCGATGCCGGTCCGACACTGGAAGCCTACATTGATGACTTACGCGTGGTACGAAAATCTCAAACCCGCGAGGTTCAGGTTTCAGAGACGGAAACCACAGGTCCGGTTCACTGTTTGATCGGCAATCAAAGCTTCACCGACTACCGGGCCATCCTCGGCACGCCGGTGGTGACCGAATCCCATATTTCTCTGACCAGTACGCAGGCACAAGCGCTGCACGTCACCGAAGGTGACACGGTGCGTCTGGCCCCACTTTTTGCACAGGAGAATATCTCATGAGTCAGCCAAGCCTTTATATTCATGGTGTCTGGAGCGACGGACATGGTGACGAGTTTGAAAAACGCAACCCGGCTACAAACGCGGTCATTTGGTCGGCCAAGGCCGCAGCACCGGATGATGTCGAACAGGCCGTTATGGCGGCTCGTCAGGCATTTCCGGTCTGGTCTCAGACCCCGCTGGCAGAGCGTCTCGTATTATTGGAACAGTTTGTTGCACGACTGGATGAGCGTAAAGAAGAGCTGGCTGAGGTGATCGCCCAGGAAACGGGTAAAGTCCGCTGGGAAGCTCTGACCGAAGTGCAGGGGATGATGAATAAAGTTCAGGTGTCGATACAAGCCTACCACGAACGGACCGGTGAAAAAGTCACTGACATTGCCGGCGGAAAAGCAGTACTGCGTCACCGTCCGCACGGGGTACTGGCGGTGTTCGGCCCGTATAATTTTCCCGGTCATCTCCCAAACGGGCATATTGTCCCGGCCCTGATCGCCGGAAATTGTGTGGTGTTTAAGCCGAGTGAGCTGACTCCGTGGACGGCGCAACTGACGCTGGAAATCTGGCACAGTGCCGGTTTACCTGCCGGGGTGATTAATCTGGTTCAAGGCGGCAAAGATACTGGTATTACACTCTCTTCTCACCCGCAAATCGACGGCTTGCTGTTCACCGGCAGTGCCAATACCGGTTATCACCTGCATCGCCAGATGGGCGGACAGCCGGAGAAAATTCTGGCCCTTGAGATGGGGGGCAACAATCCGATGGTGATTGAGTCTTACGATCAGCTGGACGCGGCGGTCAATCTGGTGATTCAGTCGGCGTTTATCTCATCGGGACAGCGCTGTACGTGTGCGCGTCGGCTGCTGGTCAGACAGGGGGCGGATGGGGATCGCCTGATTGAGCGGCTGGTGGCGGTCACACGGCAGATTCGTGTGGATCGCTGGGATGCCGAGCCACAACCATTTATGGGGGCGGTGGTGTCGAATCAAGCCGCCGATGCTTTGCTGGAGACGCAACAGTATTTGTGTGATTTAGGGGCGAAACCGTTATTGACCATGACCCGGCCTGACCCGGATACCGCACTGCTCACCCCCGGCATACTGGATGTTTCTGAAGTGGATCAATTGCCGGATGAAGAATATTTCGGGCCGCTGCTCAGTGTGATGCGTTACCAGACGCTGGTAGAAGCCATCGGGATCGCCAATCAGACCCGCTTTGGATTATCGGCCGGGATTATTTCGACGCAGCGTGACGACTATGAACAATTTGCCGCGACCATTCGCGCCGGGATTGTCAACTGGAATCGGCCGCTGACCGGCGCGGCTCCCACGGCACCATTCGGTGGTATCGGCGCTTCGGGGAACCATCGTCCGAGTGCCTTTTATAGTGCTGATTTCTGTGCATGGCCGATGGCTTCGGTTGAAGCGGAACAACTCACGATGCCGGAATCGGTTTCTCCGGGGCTGGATTTTTCCGCCCCGGCGGATACATCTGCATAAGCTGTTGTTGAAAGAACTGTTGTTGAAACGACTGTTGTTGAAAGGAATGTGTTGTTGAAGGGAACGTGGTGAAGGAGAAATGGAAATGACACAAAACAAGCCATCGTCAATGCCTGCTGTTGAAGTCAATTTTGACGGCTTGGTCGGATTAACCCATAACTATGCCGGTCTGTCGTTCGGCAATGTGGCTTCCACCAGCAACAAAAGTCAGGCCGCCAATCCCAAACTGGCCGCACTGCAAGGATTGCAGAAGATGAAAGCATTAGCGGATAGCGGATTCAAACAGGGGGTGCTGCCACCACAAGAACGCCCCTGCATCCCGACATTACGCCGCTTAGGGTTTTCCGGGACCGATGCGCAGGTGCTGACGCAGGCTGCCCGGCAAGCCCCGCATATTCTGACAGCGGTGAGTTCCGCTTCTTCGATGTGGGTTGCCAATGCGGCTACGGTTTCTCCGTCGGCAGATACACAAGATCGACGGGTTCATTTCACGGTCGCCAATCTAAACAACAAGTTCCACCGGGCGATTGAAGCCGAGACCACGGGCAATGCGCTGCGCCGTATTTTTGCCGACCCGGATCATTTTGCTCATCACGCCGCACTGCCACAGCAAGCGATCATGGGAGATGAAGGCGCTGCCAACCATAATCGCCTGTGTCAGCATTACGGGGCCGCAGGTGTCGAAGTGTTCGTCTATGGCCGTCAGGTGTATGGCGGGCGGGTCGAACCCAAACGTTACCCGGCCCGCCAGACGCGTGAGGCCAGTGAAGCGATTGCTCGCTTGCATCAGTTGGATCCGGCAAGGACGGTGTTTGTGCAGCAAAATCCAGAAGTGATTGACCAAGGGGTGTTTCATAATGATGTGATTGCGGTCAGTAATGGCCCGGTGTTGTTCTATCATCAGGAAGCATTTCTTAATCCATCGGCGGCATTTGCGGAGATGCAGGCCAAGCTTGCTGCTGTCGCGTGTGAATTGATGCCGGTTGAAGTCCCGAGTGCACAGGTCTCAGTTGCTGACGCAGTTAACACTTATCTGTTTAATAGCCAGCTTTTAACTAAAGCCGATGGTAAAATGCTGATTGTCGTCCCGCAGGAAGCCCGGGAACATGAAGGGGTGTGGCGCTATCTTTCTGAACTGATCCAAAGTAACGGTCCGATCGATGCAGTGCAGGTATTCAATTTACGGGAAAGTATGCGTAATGGCGGCGGTCCGGCTTGTTTACGTCTGCGTGTTGTGTTGAATGAAGCTGAAATTCAGGCGACTAATCCGCATGTATTGATGAGCGACGAGGTTTACCGGACGCTTACGAATTGGGTTGAGAGACATTATCGCGATCGCCTGTCGGAACATGATCTGGCTGATCCTCAGTTGTTGCTCGAAAACCAGACTGCGCTGGATGAGTTAACCCGGATTCTGCATTTAGGATCCATCTATCCGTTCCAGCGTTAACCGGCAGGAAAGGAGAACAGGATGAAGGATTTTCTGCACACAACGTTACAGGGGCAACCGCCGGCTGAAACCGCCGGAGAAAACGATTATTTAACTTGGCAGTGGCTGGCGGATGGTGTGTTACTGCTGGCGCCGAAAGTCGCAGCCACAGACGTCAAACATGTGTTGATCTCGGCGGGGGTGCATGGCAATGAGACGGCACCGATTGAAATTCTGTCACGGCATGTGAACCGCTTACTGAGCGGGGAAATGCCCTTAGCGGTACGGTTATTGGTCGTATTCGGCAATCCGGATGCGATTCGGGCCGGGGTACGTTATCAAACGGTGGATTTGAACCGATTGTTTCATGGTTATCACCGGAATTATCCGGCATGTCCGGAGACTGAGCGTGCTGTGGTGCTGGAGCATATCGTGGAGACGTTTTTTGCCGATACCGGCACCGAGCGATTTCATTTTGATCTGCACACGGCGATCCGTGAGTCTTTTCACGTCCGCTTCGGTGTACTGCCGCAAAAGACACTGGCCTCAGATGATTTTCTCCACGGTTTGATCGGTATGGGGCTGGAAGCCTTGGTGATCAATCCGATCCCCGGCGGTACGTTCAGTTATTACACCCATGCAGCGTTGCAAGTGCAGAGCTGTACGCTTGAACTCGGTAAAGCCCGTCCCTTCGGTGAAAATGATCTCAGCCAGTTTGCCGCAGCTGATACGGCATTGGGGTGTTTTATTCGCGGGGAAGCATTTTCTGCCGATATGTTAGCGCCGATTAAGGTGTATCAGGTCGCGCGTGAACTGAAAAAACTGTCGGATAATTTTCACTTTATTGATGTCAGTGACGATGCAAAGAACTTTACTTGCTTCACGCAAGGGACGGTAATCGCACAGGATGAGGATGTGACTTATCGGGTTGAACGCGCCAACGAGTGGCTGATTTTCCCCAATGCCGGGGTGAAGACCGGTCTGCGTGCCGGTCTGATGCTGGCAGAGGCCGATCTCGATGCGTTAATGTGAGTCAGGGGGCTGAGTCCCCTTCGGGGAACAGCGATGACTCATCCTGCCCGGGCGGGAGCCGATGTGAGGGGTTACCTTGCGGTTCGACTCGGTTTCTGCCTTGTTGCTTGGCCCGATAGAGACGTTTATCGGCCATTCGGTAAAGTGCTTCAAATGTTTCAGCATGCGTGCGGGTTGCAATCCCGAAGCTGGCGGTCAGATAAATCTCCAGTGTTTCGTGACAAAATGGTGTTTGTGCAATGATGTCCCGTAAATTTTCGGTATAGGCACTCGCCTGTTCTCCATTGGTATCGGGAAGTAATATCACCATTTCTTCACCGCCCCACCGTGCAATGACATCATGCTCGCGGGTATGACGTTTGAGCAGTTTTGCCATATGTATCAGCGCAAGATCACCGATATGATGTCCGTGTGAGTCATTAATTCTTTTGAAGTGATCGATATCCATCATGACGAAACTGAGCGGTTTTTGGGTCCGGTTTGACTGCTGAATGCAGTGATGGCCCGCTGCCAGAAGTGAACGTCTGTTGAACAGATTCGTTAATGGATCATATGACGATAGATATTCTGCCGTGATTCTTTGTTGCTCCACATCTTTTAACCGATAAGCCACGATCACGGCCAGAATAATCGCTTCAAATACCACCCCGAATACAGCACCGTTATAGCTGTAATAGTTATAGGGAATCAATCCCCATACTGACAGTGTCGTAATCAGCAGGCCTAACATGCTGCATAAGACCGCAATCAGAAAATACCGAGTGTCTTTGGTTTTGTTCAGGTTTAATCCCCCCAGTAAGATCATGATCATGGTCGTCAGTGAGAGAAACTTAAACGCAAGTTTGGTCGCCCAAAAGTGCATGTTTAAGCTGATCAGAACCACCATCGCCAGAATTCCCAGACCACTATAGATCAGTAACGCTAAATTCAGTTTGGGAGTGGTTTGATGGATACGCAGAAAGTGAGACACAAAGATTAAGCCGGAGACCCCATGAAAAACCATCATGATTAGGGTGAGATTATTTTCAATCAGCAGTGAATTGGGATACAGCCAAGCAAAGCCATAGCCGTTATAAGAAATATTGACGATGATAAAACAGCTGATATAGAGCGAATAGAAAAGAGCATCCAACTGTTTGATGGAAAAGTACAGGACAAGGTTCATGCCGACCAAGGCCAGCAACACGCCATATAAGAGCCCGGATGTGACATGGATTTGCGAATCGAGGGCTCTGGATTGATAAGCGTCGAGTAAAGCAATGGGAAGGGTTAATGGGTCAAAAGACTGACCACGGATGAAAATCTGACTTTTCCCCGGCGGGATCTTCATATCGAACACAAAGCCGATGCCGGGCAGCAGCTGTGCGTCGGCGAACTGATGATCACCGGAATGCCATGTCTGAATCAAACCCTGATCATTGACTAAATAAATGGTCAGATCATCCACCCAGGCTTGCGCGGCATTGAGGCGGCGATATTGTTCAACCCGGGTATCATTTTGTACGTCTAACTGAATCCACGTGGCGTGTTTATTGATACCAAATGACATAAAGTCTTGAGGCGGGTGCTGAACCTTTCCGGTCTGAAAGCGTTGTCTGGCTTGCGCAAGCGATATCGGGGTTGTGGTCTCCTCGTGAAAATAAGCGATGTCGGTCAGTAAGGTCGGGATGCTATTGTGCGGGCTTGTCATTGCCAAAACATTTTGACAATCAACGATCAGTAAAAAAATAATTAATACAAAGCGCACCATCATATTGATTGATTCTATTTTATCTTTTCGACGAGAGATTGAGGTGGAAACATCACATCACTTGGCATGATTTGAATGAGATGATGATGTGTCATACGAGCATTATCCAGAGATAATGCCATGATTTAAAATAGGTGAACTGGCTTTGGGGATGGTTATTTTTAATTATCTCAATAGCGATACAATTTACATGATTTATCTTGCACTTGAGTAAAAGACGTTGTGCAAATTGCGTCTGTTTGTCTATGGATAAATGTCTATGAACGAATGCGCGGTCGTGCATCGGGTGAACCGAGCAATGTGTGATTCAAGCGCGTTTGAGTGGCAGATGAATCGTAAATGTGCTGCCTTCGCCCACGATGGAAGCAACCTCAATACATCCCCTGTGTTTTTCGATAATGCCATAAGTGACTGAAAGTCCCAGTCCGGTGCCTTTGCCGACGGGTTTGGTGGTGAAAAATGGATCAAAAATATGGGGAATCATTTTCTCATCAATGCCGATACCATTATCACTAATCGTAATAACGACCTGATCCGCCACCACGGTCGTTTGGATAATAATGGTGCCCCAATCGGGAATGGCTTGCACAGCGTTGACCAACAGATTGAGAAAGACCTGATTGAGCTGAGAGGGCAGACATTCGATCGGGGGTAATAGGCCATATTGGCGTATCACTTCTGCTTTGAATTTGATTTCATTCCAGACCACGTTGAGTGTACTGTCGATGCAAGTATGGATATCAACGGTTTGCCATTCACTATTGCCGGGACGCGAAAAGTCGCGCAAGTCTCGTACAATTCTTCGAACGCGTGCCACACCGTCGATGGATTCGTTCACCAGCGTGATAATGTCAGTCCGCAGATAGTCGATATCAATGCTGCGTTTATAAGCATCGAGCCGGGCTTGATTTTCAGGGGATAACTCCGCTTCATATTGAGCATATTGGTCATGCAGTGCCAATAATTGCTCCACATAGCCTTTGAGCATATCAAGGTTAGAATTCACAAACCCGATCGGGTTGTTCACTTCATGGGCAACACCTGCCGCCAATTGACCAATGGATGCCAGTTTCTCAGACTGCAGTAGTTGATTGTGGGCATCCTCCAGCTTTTTGATTAATTTACGCTGCTCTTCGCGTTCCTGAGTTAAGTCACGGTTGATCCGCTCATTTTCATGTAGTGCTGATTCGAGTTCAGCCGTACGACGACGCACTTGGTTTTCCAGCATGACTGTATCCTGAAACAGACTGTAGTTGCCGGACTGTTTGTTTGCCTCACGTTCTGCTCTGTCCATCAGTGACGTGACAACTTTATTGAGGCGGCGTATCTCCTGACGCAGAGCGGCTTCATTTTCTTCCGCGTCAGTCATTGGCATGTTCCTCGTCTCCGAATTTTATCTCATCACCAAAAACAATCCCTGTCAGGGTTTGATTGATGTGGACCCCCCCAAATTGTTCACCATAGGTACTGAATCCGACGGCGTTATATTGATGGAGCAACTTACCGACGGCTGCTTTGCTTCCGTTGCGGGTTGCCTCCAGATTACGCAAGATGCAGTCACACACTAACATGCCCTGAATATGCGTGACGTGGTCTTCCAACGCTTTCAACGTCGCGGTTAATTTATCGAGCATATTTTCGCCATGAGCTACTCTGAGTACGACACCTTCATCGATGGCACAATAGAAAGTCAGGCTACCATCCGGGTTCGCATGTTGAATCGAGCGAACAAAATCAGTGCCGTCGATCATCACCACCACGGGCCAAGCGGCAAAATGGTTCGAGTTGAGTTGTTCCGGGTCAACGTCCACGAGGCGGGCGTATTCTGCGGCTGCCGGGAGCCCGTTAATTTCTTTGACAATACGGTTCTTGGCATCGACTTCCGTAACCACCATTCGTTCATGGCCGGAAATAAAGTGCTGTGTCTTAAACAGGTGAATCGCGAGAGAGGTATTGATCAGTACCAGCGTTGCACTATCGGTATGAAATTGCCCGTCGGCAAAGACCCAAGTCTGTTTGAATTTCAATTCGTCGCCGGCAGAACCACCAAACATCCGGATATGCCCGAGCCCGTCTTGTAAAGCGTGAGTGACCGGCTCTTCGCGTACCGAGAGTCCATCAATGAGTAAGAAGCCAAAATTTTGGTTGGTCTCGACATAAGCGGGGGAACTTTCCAAGCGTCGTAGCAAGTCTTGAGCAAAGGCGCGGCCATAAGAAATTTCAAAAGTTTGAAGTTGTTTCAGATGACCGACAACAGCGGTACAGGATGCCGCAGAAAAACTGATTCCTGTCAGGCTGTGGTCGAGATAACCTGCCGGACCAATTTCACCGGCGGTGGTACACCCCACCACTAACGTCTCAGGAAAGTACTGATGAATGGCTGCTGTCAGCAGCGGTAAATCATAATTGCTGGAACAGAAGAAAATAACCAAGGCCATCTGTGGCTGCACGATTTGGGTCTGCAGTTCTAAAACAGCCGTGGCTGCATCCGGTGAACAAGAATGGCCTGTCAGAATCGGTTTCGATTTATCCATCACTGTCTCCGGAGATGACCGTTGTGTGTTTTTCCCATGGATGAAAGCCCGGTATTGCTGCCAACGTCTCGTTCCGCTTGCTTTGCACATTCTGGATTACACTGACTCTCACCCATACCAAAGTCAGCCTATGTCTGGGTGTCCTTCATGTAAGCCATTTTTATAAGCCTGTTGTTATCGACTTAGGATTGCCAAACCTGTTGTTATAAACCTATTGTGATAATGCTATGGCTATAAACTTGTTGTTATAAATCTATGGTTATAAATCTATAGTTATAAACTTATGATTATAAATTTATTGTTACAAAACATAACTACAAACCACAGTCACAAACCATTATTATAAGCAAGTGTTATAACCATTGTACTTGGTCCTTGCATACTACAGAGTACTTGCATATCACTGACTGTAGGGGGAGCAGCGTGATATGTATGAGTGTTTTGCTATAGGTATAGTTCGTTGACCGTAGAAAGACCAAAAGTGCTTTGTAGAATTTGTGACCGTCATCTTCGCTCTGAGTCGTCAGTCATGTTTCGGTTATGGACGGATGTGAGATTGATTGGCTCAATATCAAGGTCAGGAAAGGAAAGGCTTTCTTTGATGATGATAGGAAGATAGACTTTAATTCTTTTATATACTTACTGAGGAACAACTTTACTCATGGATATCGTGAATCTGCTGTTTAATAATTTATTTACAGTGCCAGTTGCACTGCTGATTTTTGTATTCTTTCTACTCAAATCCGCAATCATTTTCGTCCCTCAGAATCAGGCCTATCTGATTGAGCGGTTTGGTAAATATCGGTCAACCAAAGAAGCCGGTTTACATTTTTTGGTCCCGTTTATTGATCGGATCGCTGCTGACCGTTCATTAAAAGAACAGGCCGTTGATGTTCCCCAACAGAGTGCGATTACCAAAGATAATATTTCTCTGCATGTGGATGGTGTCCTGTATTTTCGAGTGCTTGACCCATATAAAGCTACCTATGGTGTCGATGATTATATTTTTGCCGTGACTCAGTTATCTCAGACAACGATGCGTTCTGAGTTGGGTAAAATGGAGTTGGATAAAACGTTTGAAGAGCGTGATGCGCTGAACACCAATATTGTTTCTTCTATCAACGAAGCCGCTGGTCCTTGGGGGATTCAGGTATTGCGCTATGAAATTAAAGACATTATCCCGCCTCATTCGGTGATGGAAGCGATGGAAGCGCAAATGAAAGCAGAGCGGGTCAA
The DNA here is from genome assembly GCF_024347095.1 of Vibrio rhizosphaerae. NCBI lineage: Bacteria > Pseudomonadati > Pseudomonadota > Gammaproteobacteria > Vibrionales > Vibrionaceae > Vibrio > Vibrio rhizosphaerae. Next base: position 286,037 of record NZ_AP024904.1, read on the forward strand.
GCGGGCTCAAATTCTGGAATCTGAAGGGGATCGTCAGGCCGCAATTAACCGTGCGGAAGGGGAGAAACAATCGATTGTTTTGTCAGCGGAAGCGGATAAATCTGAGAAAATCCTCCGTGCAGAAGGGGAAGCCAAAGCGATTATTGCGGTGGCAAATGCACAGGCAGAAGCCCTGCAAACGATTGGTGATTCGGCCAATACGGAAAGCGGTCAGAAAGCGATTCAGCTTGAACTTGCAACTAAAGCAATTGCGGCGAAACAGGCCATTGCCAAAGAATCTTCGATGGTGATTCTGCCTGACAGCGCGACAGATGCCGGTTCTATGGTCGCACAGGCGACAGCAATCATTAATCAGTTGAATAAGAGCCGATGATGGATTTTATCATCGCACATTTGGTACAGATACTGGCGGTAGTTGGCTTGATCTTATTGGCTGTTGAAGTGTTGGTACTGGGTGCGAGCACGTTTGTGCTGCTATTGATGGGAATGGGGTTACTACTGGCATCACTGTCGATGTATCTCGAATGGATTCCCGCAACATGGCAATGGGCACTGGTGGCGACGACTTTCTATACATTGGTCTCAGGCGGTGTTTTGTGGCCGATTTTTAAACGCGCACAGCAAAAGCCTGAACATACGAATGTCAACAGCGATCTGATTGGTCACAGTTTTGTGCTACCACAAGATACCACGCCGGAGACACCGACATCGTATCGTTTCTCTGGTATTGAGTGGCGTCTGATCGCTCAAGAGCCATTAACCAAAGGGACTTTGGTTGAAGTGATTCATTTACAAGTCGGTGAGTTATTCATCCGGGCAAAACAGTAGTCCAAGACCTCGTGTATTGAAACCCCTATCCGGTCAGCAATTGGCGGATAGGGGTTTTTTGTAAGCCAAGCTTTTTGGCTTGCACCAAAAACAGTTCGCCGCAGGCAAGTGCATCACTGGCTGCCGAATGAGCGCAGTAATCCGGGAGGTGATAGTAACGTCGTAAATCATCTAACTGATAACTGTCATGATGCCGGTTTCTTCCCGCATAACTAAAGCGTTTTTCAATCTCCAGTGTATCGACAAAATAACCGGGGAATGCTTTGAGCTGGTAATGTTGCCGGAGAAAATGGGTAATAAACCGTTTTTCTATCGGACAATGATGCGCCAGTAATATTTTCCCCTGCGCCCGCTCCAGCAGCCGATTCATCCCCTCGACCAGCGAGATACCTTGCGCTAAAGCGTGCGGTGTCAGCCCGTTGATTTGTGCTGTCTCCGGTTTGATAAACTCCCCATGATTGATCAATAGCTCTTCATGACCGGCGATATCAATCGCTTCTAAGGTGAGATCAACCATTCCTATCGAGAGGATCTGATCGTCGGAGGGGGTCAGACCGGTTGTTTCGAAATCAAGTGCCAGAAAGCGAAGTTCGCTGAGTGGGGTCTCCGGAAGTACCAAGGGATGTGACAGATATGCCCGCAATGCAGCCGACCAGTGTGGATCGATTTGAATCCGTTGTCGCAGTGCTTCTGCGTCGAATGGATGTTTCCAGTGTTGTAGCCAGTCAGTCAGCATCATGAGGCTCTCTTTATATTGCTATCGTCCTTTGACAAATTTCAGCTTGGCGACATCCTGCAATTCGCTGATGATTTTAAACGCATCTTTTAAGTGTTTGCGTTCAAAGCTACTGAAATGATCGGGAATAATATGATTATTCGGTGAGGTGCCGGACAGAATTGCATTCAGTTGATGGCGGAAACGAACCTGAGTAATAAAGCGGTAGGCACCAATAATATTTTCACAACTGTCCTGAGACAGTCCCCCGTGTTTGGCAGCATAGCGAAAGCGCTCTTCCGTACCGGTCAAAGAGCCGCCGGCTGAGAGACTGAAAATCCTTGCCAGATCGATGATCAGGTTCAGTGCATATTTTTTAATATTCAGGGTATTGCTGTTTTGCCCGCTTTTTTCGAGAACCAGATTGTTGAAAATCCCGAGTGGTGGCTGTGTTTCAACCGCATCACGGACCAGTGCCGGGATAAACGCGGTACTCTGCTGAATACAGTCATGTAAATGTTGCTGGATTTGATCGACCAGCTCCCGTTTCCCATAAATGGCGCGGACTTCAAGAAACACGCTGATACTCAGCAGCCGGTTATATTCCGGGCTGGACACCCATTTTTGATAGTATTCTTTCCACCGGGAGACGGGTTGGCACCATTTCGGGGATGCCGCCATATAGCGCCCGTCACAGATGGGATAGCCACAGGCTGCCAAAGCATTACACACCCGCATCGCCAGATGGGTAAAATAGAGTTTATGTTCATCACTGGCGTCATCCGAGAGCACCAATGCACTATCCTGATCGGAGAGTAGATGGACTTCATTACGGGCATGAGAGCCGGCAACCATCCAAGCATATTCACACGGCGGCGGCCCGAGGATTTCTTCACTGAGCTGAATGATTCGGCGCGTAAATGCATCCATCATCATCGACATGATCTGCCCTTGAATTTCAGCACTGACTCCCCCTTCAACCAGCGCCTGAAAAATCGTTTCCCGTTCGCTTTTCAGGTTCGCTAATGCATTGACCGAGCTGGCGTACTTGATTTTTTCCAGCAGAAACAGCGACTGGGTACGATGATTGTGAACCAGATGCGTGGTGGTCAGCAGCCCGGTGACTCGCTTTCCGGTTAACACCGGCAAACACCGGATGTTGTATTGCATCATCAATGAAATCGCTTGAATCACTTTGGCATCATGATGAATTAAATGTGGGTTCCGGGTCATTACGGTGGCAATCGGCTCATGAATATCGCGTCCGGTCGCGACCACCGATTGGGTCATATCCCGATCAGTGACCAGACCGACAATTTCCTGATCCTGCATCACGACCGCACAAGAACTGCGTTGCTTATCATGGGCGATGTTGCCGCACATCAGGCGTGCAACATCACGGATGCTGTCATCGCAACTGACGATGGCAATGTTTTCACTGGCAATTTCTCCGACGGTTCGGAAGAACAGTCCTTTAGCCTCTTTTTTATTGACATCGTTGACTGCCGAGCTAAGCCGGATATTCGCCTGAGCCGCAAAGTAGTCTGCAAAATCCGGGTAGGTTTCGCAGACCAGAGTGAGTTCCTGATGAGGAATCAAATACAGGAGTGAATCATCAATGGCTTGCGCCTGATAACCATCTTCTGCATTGACCAATGGTTTGAGAAAGGTAAAACCAAACTGGTCATCCTGCCCGAGCCGGGCGCGCAGCTCACCGGTTGGAGTCCGTTGTTCAATGGCCCCGGTTCTGACGATGTAGAGGTAGCGTTGTTCACACAGCGCACTAAAATCAATCGTTTCTCCTTTAACCAGATATTTGACTTTGACCGTATTGGCAATCGAAGTCACTAAGTCTGGCGGTAACTTATCAAACGGATCGATTTTGACCAGAAAATCATGGATGTTAGGCGTGATCGACGTACTCATAGATTCATTCTACTCTGATGCGGTTCGCGCTATTATAGCGTTGCATGAAAAGATGAACAGTATTTTTAAAATCGCTTTTCAAAAATTTGAATTTGTGCAACTATAGCGCAATCAATCGATCTGCTTTTCATATTTTTTTCTTTTTATTCAATCAATTAATTTCACTAATTTCACTAATTTGTAATCTGTAGATGGGGCTGTTGTTGTGGACGACACATTGGCACAAGCGTTAGGGTTGGTCAGTTTTGCTTTAGGGCTTTCGACTTTTTATCAAAAGAATGACCGACGTCTGAAGATATTAATGCTGGTTTTCAACCTGAACCACTGTATTCACTATCTGTTACTAGGATCCACCGTTTCGGCACTCAGTACGATGCTGTCTGCCGCACGGACAACCACTGCTATTTTTGTCTCTTCAGCCCGGGTTGCTGCGGTATTTATTGTGATCAGTCTCGTTAGCGGTCTATGGATGGCTCATCATTGGTGGGATCTTTGGTCAGTGGTCGGAACCGTGATCGGAACCTATTCTGTCTTCTGTCTTTCCGGTATTAAAATGCGCATCGGCTTTCTGTTGGGTGGCATATGCTGGCTCACGAACAATATTATCGTCGGGTCGATTGGCGGCATGATGCTGGAAACTTCGTTATTGAGTATGAACTTATTAACGATATATCGCATTCATCGACAAACGATCGATATGTTGATAAAAACGCCGGAATGTTAAAAATATGATGTGATTGACGAATCCATCCGACTCACTTTGAGACCCTCCTCCCAAACATTTTTCCTGACTTGAATGACCGGATAGCTTGTCCGGTCTGACCACCTCGATATGCATTAAATTTCCATTCATTCTGGATCATAAATCGGTAATATCGCTTGAGTTCAAAATAAAAAAGTAGGGGAACATCCGAATGACGTTTCGCATCTGTCAGAAAAGATCGGTATCTGTTGTCGGTCGATTTTCTCGGTATCGCGTTTGGCGACAGTGGCTTGGGTTATGGATCTTAATCAGCGGACTGACCGCTTGTTATGATGATGCGCATCCGGTGAAAGTTGAGCCGAAACCGCTTCGTCCGGTGAAAACCATGCTTGTCTCATCGGTAAAAACCACACCGATTGTGACACAAGTGGGTGATATTGAAGCCTATCAGCAAACGGTACTGGGGTTTCGTATTGCCGGTCGAATTCTTGAGCGTCGGTTTGATGTCGGCGACCATGTGCAGCAGGGAGAAGTTTTAGCGGTTTTGGATCCCAGTAATGCCAATAATGCGCTTAAACAAGCCAAAGCTGAACTCAACAATGCGCTGTCTACGGCAAATCTGGCAAGGCAGACGCTCAGACGGATGAAAAAATTATTGCCCACCGGGGCGATTTCCCGCTCTCGCTATGAGGAAGCGGAATCTGACTGGCAGGCTGCAGATTCACAGCTTGAACGCGCTCAGGCAGCCGTTATCGATGCACAAGATAATTTGCAGTTTACCCACCTGATAGCCCCCCAAGATGGGGTAATCAGTGAGACCAGCGCCAACGCCGGGCAAGTTGTCAGTGCCGGACAACAAGTGTTTAAACTGGCATACAATAGCCATCTGGACGCTGTGTTTGAAGTGCCGGAGCAGGTATTACAGACCCGGATTGAAGATCCGCAAATTACCGTTGCCCTGTTATCTAACCCTGAGATTAAAGCGCGTGCCAAATTACGCGATGTGACGCCACAGGCGGATCCGTATACCCGGACATACCGTGTGCGCGTCACGCTGATTGACCCGCCGGAGCTGATGGGGCTGGGAGCCATTGTCAAAGGACAGTTACAGCTGCCGACGATTGATCAGGTCATCGTGCCGAAATCGGCGCTGACCCGCCAAGGGGAACAACCTGCGGTTTATGTGGTTGACCCGCAAACCGGTGAGCTGCGACTGAAGTTGATTGATGTGACTCGGTACAGCGACGACGCTCTGTATGTTTCTGATGGTCTTGATGAAGGTGATCAGGTGGTGATTGCCGGTGTGAATCAATTGCGTCCCGGGCTGAAAGTTCGCCTGATGACGGGAGAATAATGCATGGCATCCGATTCATCTCAAAAGCGTTTTAATCTCTCGGCGTGGGCATTGGAAAACCAGCAAATGGTTTCATTTTTGATGCTGATGATCGTTGTGATGGGGATCATCAGTTTTCAAAATTTACCACGTAATGAAGACCCGGAGTTTACTGTGAAAATCGCGGTGGTTTCCGCACATTGGCCGGGGGCGACCATCGAAGAAACCACGCAGTTTCTGACCGATAAATTAGAAAAGAAGTTGCAGGAGATTCCCTACCTTGACCATTTGAGAAGTTATACCCGGGCCGGGGAAACCGTTATCTTTGTCAACTTACGCGACAGTACTCCCCCGGACAAAGTGGCGGATATCTGGTATCAGACCCGCAAAAAAATGTTGGATTTGTCCCCTGAACTGCCCAGCGGCGTTATCGGCCCGGCCGTCAATGATGAATTTGCCGATACCTACGGGACGATTTTCGCATTCACGGCCGACGGATTCAGTATGAAAGAGCTGCGTCAGAAAGTGGATGACGTTCGTTCAACCCTGATGCGGGTGCCCTATGTGAGTAAGATTGAAGTGATGGGCGCACAGGAGCAACAGGTTGTGCTGGCCATCTCATCCAAACGGCTTGCCGGGCTCGGCCTGAACCTAACAGAGGTGATTAATAGTTTAAAAGCTCAGAACGCAGTGACGCCTGCAGGCGTCATTCAGACCCGTGATGAGCGGATTGCTGTTCAGGTCAGCGGGGCATTCAGTTCGGCTGAAAGCCTGCGAGAGATTGTCCTGCATATTCATGACCGTTTTATTCCACTGCACGACATCGCAGAGATATATACACAGACAGAACAGCCGCCGAAACCGCAATTTCGGGTTAACGGTAAAGCCGCTATCGGGCTGGCGATTTCGATGTCTCCTGACGGCAATATGTTAAAGTTCGGACAGGATTTACGTGACGCAATGTCGCGGATTGAGCATGACTTGCCATATGGGATTGACGTGACCAAAGTGGCTGATCAGTCATCAGTGGTTCAAGATGCCGTGGGGGGATTTGTCAAAGTCCTGATCGAGGCTGTGGTGATTGTGCTTGCAGTATCGTTTGTCTCTTTGGGCACAAGAGCCGGTTTGGTCGTTGCAGTCTCGATTCCGATTGTGCTTGCGATGACTTTCTCCGGGATGGAGATTGCCGGGATCGGTTTTCAGCGCATCTCTCTCGGGGCCTTGATCATCTCGCTTGGTTTGCTGGTTGATGATGCGATGATCACCATTGAAGCGATGGTCTCCAAACTGGAAGACGGCTGGCCGCGCAAAAAAGCAGCGGCATGGGCTTATCAAAATACCGCATTTCCGATGTTAACGGGCACATTGGTGACGATTGCCGGTTTTATTCCGGTCGGATTCGCTGCTTCTGGGGCCGGGGAATATTGCTATTCGCTGTTTGTCGTAGTGATGGTCTCACTGGCCAGCTCATGGATTGTGGCGATTCTTTTCTCCCCATTATTAGGGGTATGGTTGTTACCTGAGAACCTGAAAGCCCATCAAGCCAAACAAGGACGACTCTCTGCCGGGTATCAACGTTTGATTGACGGTGTGCTTCGTCATCGATGGAAAACCATTGTACTGGCAATATCGGTGTTGGTTGCCGCCGGTGTATTGTCTGAACGACTCCATTCGGAGTTCTTCCCGGCATCTGACCGCCCTGAACTGCTCGTGAGTTTACGCTTACCCGCTAATGCCGCTCAGGCAGACACATTGGCTGAGGTGAAAAAACTGGAAACCCAGCTCAGCAATAATCCCAAAGTCGCTCTGTTTTCAAGTTACGTCGGTTCCGGTGCGGTGCGGTTCTATCTGCCGATGGATATTTTGCTTAATCAGGAGAATATTGCCCAAGTGGTGGTGGTGGCCAAAAATATTGAGCAACGAAAAGCGCTCCGCAAAGAGCTCCAGACCATTATGCAGCGTGATTTCGGAGAATGGATTACGCGTGTTTCGCCATTAGAACTCGGGCCGCCGGTCGGCTGGCCGTTGCGTTATCGGGTGAGCGGGCCGAATCTGAATCAAGTCCGGGCCTATGCTCAGTCACTGGCGAATGTGGTTGCTGACCATGCAGAGACCCGGGATATCAACCTGACATCCGGTGAGCCACAACGCTTACTGCGAGTCGATGTTGATCAGACTGCCGCCCGGGCTGTCGGGCTGAGTCGCCAACAAATCGCGGAACAGCTGGCGACGATTTTCTCGGGTCAGACTATCACGTCACTGCGGGAAGGGATTCATCCGGTCAGTATCGTTGTGAAAGGTGGTGTGAGTGAGCAACAGGATATTGAAACGATAGAGAACCTGCAAATTTCACTCGGTCAGGATCAAGTGATTCCCCTGCGGCAAGTGGCAAAAGTTGAATATACCATCACGGATCCGATTATCTGGCGACGTCAGTTGGAACCCTTTATTACGGTTCAGACCGATATCGCGCCCGGTGTCATGGCGGAAAAAATTTCTTCCGAATTAGCGCCTCAGATCGAAGCCTTCAGGCAACAGTTACCTGCCGGTTATGAAGTCACGGAAGAGGGAACCGTCAGCGAGTCGGAAAAAGGGAATGAATCCATTTATGCTGTTCTACCGGTGACTCTGATTGTGATGCTGACATTACTGATGATTCAGCTGCGACGTTTCTCCAGCATGATGCTGGCATTGTGTACCGCACCATTCGGTTTGATCGGGATTGTCGCGGCGATGCTACCCACGGGAACACCGGTTGGCTTTGTTGCGTTACTTGGCGTGATTGCCTTGGTCGGGATGATTATTCGTAATGCAGTGATTCTGATCTCTGAAGTCGATGATAACCTGACGCGGGGCAATGGGGCGCATCAGGCGATTGTAATGGCTGCAACCCATCGGGCCAGACCGATTCTGTTAACGGCTTTTGCTGCGATTCTCGGCATGATTCCGATTGCCAGACAGGTTTTCTGGGGGCCGATGGCTTATGCCATTATTGGTGGCTTGATGGCGGCAACAGTCATTACATTAACTGTACTACCGGCGGCAATTAGTCTGGTCTTACAATGGGAGAAACGTGCGACACCTCCATAAGTTGTCCCCTTTTCTACTTAGATCTGTTCCGCAGCGCTGCCATTGGCAGCGCTTTTTTGGGTCGGACGAAATGAATTGTTTTGTTAAACAATAGTCTGAGATCGGGCTTGTTTGTTTAAAATGTTGCTTCAGTCTTTTAAAACATTAGGGTTTGGGATAGAGATGAATAACAAGATTAGTTTAATATTAATGGCTTAATATTTTGAAAATATAACCAATTGATTACATTAAAATGAATATATTTAATTAATTATACCTCCAAAGGGTAATGATGTTTAAATAATAATGAATTTAATATAATTGAATCTGCAATGATAAGCAAAATAATTTATTTATCATGATGACAATTGCTTCTTTATTGAGAAAATAGCTTTCCTAATTATTATATTTTGGAAGGTTTTTTATTATGTTTAACTATCCTAAGTCTTTACCTGAGTTTATTAAACCAAGAGCGGATTTTTTAATGAAAGATCTCATTGACACCGATTTTGGGAAAAACTTAGTTGTTGGGATAACGCCAACACCTCAAGATATTGTGATGCAGAGTAATGATTATTTAAATATATCTGAACATATAGATATACGAGAACAATTAATCAAATCACTACAACAGAAGAAAAATGATATGTTTATGTCATCAATATTTCTACATGATGACAATCATAAGCACATATTAGAAACTGAGATATCAGAATACACCGGTTTTAGTAACTCTTTTCTCTCTCAGTCTGGATGGAGTGCAAATGTCTCTTTATTACAAGCCCTTTGTGTACCGGAAACGAATGTATATATTGATTTTTTCGCGCATATGTCAATGTGGGAGGGCGCTCGCTATAGTAATGCGAACATTCGCCCATTTATGCATAACAACTGTAATCATTTGAAAAAATTAATCCAACGTCATGGCCCCGGTATTATCGTAGTCGACTCTGTTTACAGCACGATTGGGACGGTAGCTCCTTTAGAAGAAATTGTCGCAATTGCTCATGAGTATCATTGTGTGACCGTTGTTGATGAGTCTCATTCTTTGGGTGTTTATGGGCAGAATGGGGCAGGTATATTAAATGAGCTGGGGTTATCGCAAAAGGTTGACTTCATGACGGCTAGTTTAGCAAAAGCATTTGCTTATCGTGCGGGAGTGATTTGTACCAATAGTGATTTTGGGCAATGTATCCCATATGCTGCATTTTCGAATATTTTTAGTTCTACAATGATGAGTCATGAAATTCCAGCGTTAAAAGCGACGTTAGATGTTATAAAAAATGCTGATGATAGAAGGGAAAAATTATTTGATTTGTCTAAAGCATTACGGCTGGGATTGAAGGAGATAGGTCTTGAGTTAAGAAGTCAGTCCCATATCATTTCATTAGAAACTGGTGACGAATTAAATACTAAAAAAATTAGAGTTATTCTTGAAGAACAGGGTATATTTGGTTCAGTATTTTGTCGTCCTGCAACACCAAAAAATAAGAACATTATTCGTTTTTCAATCAATAGCTCGTTAAGTTTTGAAGATGTAAGTAAGATAATTAAAGTCTGTGGTGAATTAATGAAAGACAAATCTGTATATTTTAAATAAGGACATTCATATATAAATAATTATCGGCTTTATATAAATTAGTGGACATTTTATTATTTTTATATCCAGTTAGCTAACTTATCCAGTAAATTATCCGTATCTGCTGGCTTAATAATATAATCATTCATGCCTGAATTGCGAATGCGCTTCAGTGTCGGCGTATTGGTATCACCGGTATGACCCAGAATGGGGATATGACGATAAGGTTTCTGGGAACTGCGGATCGTACTGGTTGTTTCGATGCCATCAAGAACGGGCATCTCTATATCCATTAAAATCAGATCAACTTCGTGCGCTTCCATCGTTCCCAGAGCCTCTTGACCATTCGATGCCTGTAAAACATGATAGCCCTGCTTCTCTAAAAGGATAGCCGTCAAATTGCGAACCGAATGGTTATCATCCACGATAAGAATACATTTTTCGGTACGTTCCTGTTTGAAAGGTATCACATTTCTATCGGCTTCGATTTCCTCTGCGGGTTCAAAAAATAACTGGTACAGAATCGATGAGCTGTCGTCTAGTAACGGCTCTCTTTCCAGTGGATAAACTGAAAGATGGCGTTCAACATGAATCGGATACTGACCACTGGCATCATAAATATAATTGATTTGTGCCTCAGAGAAATGCAGCTGAGATTCCAGAACGGTAAGCAGATCCCATTGCCGATCAATTTGGTTAAGATCAACCATAATGACATCAAACTCAAATTCAAATTCCTTGCGTTTGAGTGCTTCTGTCAATGTCACGGCCTCGAGATGAAATCCCATTTGCTGTGCTTGTTTTTTCAGTTGCAGGAGTACGTGATCCATCGTACCAATATAAAGGAGTGATTTTTCGATCACGAGCTCTTCTTTAAGTTTTCTCATTTCTGTAGAAGATTCTGTCGGAAATGAAAGTGTAAATTCAGTCCACTGGCCGACTGAGGATGTGCATTCGATTCTCCCGCCGAAAGCTTCCATAATCCGTCGGCAAAATGGTAATCCCAGACCGTATCCACCATGTTTACCATGCGTATAAAAGTCCTTAAAAATATCTTGCAGATTTTCCTTGGCAATACCTACACCATTATCCTTTACCGTAATTTGATTCCACTTTCCTTGTCGTGTCATACAAATATTAATGCGAAATATTTCGTTATTTTGGTAATAAAAAGCATTTTTGAATAAATTATAAAAGGCATATTTTAATAAAATATCACTACCCAGAAATCTGAAATCATTCTCAATTTGAATATTAATCGCTAGTCGATCGAGTGGGTTTTTATAACTGAAAGAGTGGATGGCATGTTGCGCAATGTCACTGGCTGAGTACATTTTAAAAGTCGATGTCGGAATCCGATTCTGATCGATTGAGGTCAGTAGTAGATTGATCGTTTCATTGGCCGAATCCACAGTGTTATGCATATCATTGAGTAGTTCATTGACCATCTGATAATCGTGCTGTTCGATATTATAGTGAGGCACTGAATCCGTTGGGTGTTTGGTATGAAGCAGTGATTGAATCAGCCCTACAGATGACTTGATGGCACTCAGTGGATTACGCATCTCATGCGCGATTCCTGCACCGAATGACTTCGCGATGGATACCTTGGTTTCATGAGATATTTGATTGCGAAAATAAAAAACATTCCCGAAAATGTAAACAAAGAGGAATATTGGTATGTACGTCCAGTCAGTAAAAGGACTGAGTTCATTCCCTTTAATATAGTCAGCGGAAACATATGCGACGAATATGGAAATGATGGTCTGAATAGCAAGCGATTTGGTTTCATGAATAAGGAGAATATGTAGACATATAGAGGCCGTGAAAGACATCACCCATACATTATTATAACCATTCATGATCATCATATAGCCAAAGAAAAATGGCAGGCAAAAACCCATCGTCAAGTAGTAATAATAGGGGAGGTATTTTTTTAATTTTATCGGTACAAAAGAACGCAATGCGAGACCAAGACAGAGTAGTGATCCAATCGCTCTCAACCCAAGAGATTCATATGGTTGCGGGAAAAGATAACTCCAGACGTAGTAATATACAGGAAAGCCGAAAAAACCCATCCATCCAACGGAGGATAAGTTAGGTTCCGCATATTGGTATATTTTCTTGATAGCATTCATTGATTTTCTAGCCTAAACCGAACTAATTGTCTGCTTATTGTTTGTTAGATTACAGTCACGATATCAGTAATGTGATGCTCTAACTTTAATGTTGTGTAACGATAAGACTACCTGATTCTACACGGAAGAGAAATGCCCTTTTGGATTAAGCATGTATTTTATATGGCTGTCGTGGAATATGGTAAAGTGATCTGTGAATCACAAGTCGTGACTTTTGAGTATTTAATATCTTATCTGTTATTAAAAGTTATTGAATTTTATAATTTATTTTGGGTTGTTCTATTAATGCGAGTCAGACTCTTCAAGCATCATTGTGCTGTTCATCTATCGTTCAAAGTTAACGAGCCTTCGAGACTCGATAATTGCCTTGCGGGATGAATCATAACAGTATTTATCTCAGTATCAATAAAAGGTATTTCTTATTCGGTCAGCTTCATATTCATGCGCCATAACTTCGATTCTTCCTTCTACAGATAATACATGATAATGTGAAATAGTGCACATATGTAAAAAATGCAATTGATATGTCTTGTGATGTGATAAATGTTTTCTACTCTTCAAATTAGTCAACGTCGGCTAACCTTGCTATGGGGAATAATAATGAGCTTCTTAAGTGCACTCACTACAGGTGGTATGTTAATCGGAAAAATTTGCCAAGCTTTATCACCAAGTAGTTCAAATCGATACACATGCCCTAATTCTGGCAATATTTACCACGGTCCCATTACTTCTGGTGGTGTATCATTTTATCGCAAGGTAAATTCTGACGGCTCTACGGCGATTTGGGTAGCTAATACAGATGTCGAACAAACGGCAACAATTTCACTTGAGAATGAACACGATATAAATGGAACTACATTGATATTGCCTCCAATGCAGCAAGCTCCTTTTCCTGATGCAGATAGCTCCAATGTATCGCCGCTGAGTAGAGTCGTCTCTGGATCCACATCCTCAGCCTCTACCATGTTATCGGCTTTAAATGAGGGGAAAAATAAACCCTCTTTCACACTCAACTTTCAAGGTTTAGATTTTACACACAAAGGTTTGCCTGTAAAAATTGGTGCATTCCGACTTAGTGCGACTAATACTGCACTAAAAATTCTCACAATAGGTTTTACTATTAACTATATAGGGTACCTATACCTGAGTGGGCGACAAGGAAATACCTACTTGAACCGCGATCGAATAAATCCAAGTCAGCCTAAACCAGATAAATCAGTCATTACGGATAACGGTGAAATTGAAAATGTTTTTGAGATTGACTTCGCTGATATCGGTTTCGACTCAGAAAATGAACTTTTGTCGGGAACAATTAACTTCGAAATAGACTCAGAGGAGGAAGTTCTACATCGTCTTGCCCATCCAGAGCAGAAAAATATAGATGAACATGATTTATTGTTTCTAACCTCATTAAATCGAAAATAAAATATCGTCAATTGAGTACGCGAGCTAATCCAAAAGCGGGTTAGCCCGTGTAATAGAGGTTAACTAAATGGATATTCTGATTCAGGCAAGAACTGCATTCAAAGCAATCCAACTATTATCAGATTCATCTCTAAATCTCTCTCTGACAATACCATTAGATGCCCCTGGTGACGGTGGCTACTTATACATTTTTGAAAACAGAGCTAAGCAGTACGTAGTGAAGCATTATCTGACTAAAGAAGAAATTCGAAGTGAAACTGTTGTAGATTGTGACCTTAATTTACAAGATGGACAGTTTACCATCTTCTATGGCCCTACTTGGGACAAGAAAAGTGCCGATGACTACGCTGCTAGCTGTCAACTAACTAAAGGGGATTTCTCACACTATGAAGGAAGTAGTTTGTCATTAGTAAATGTCTCGGATGAGGTAGTCGCTTGTGAGTATGAAACGCCTAAAGGTTCGTTCAAAATGAATTCAGGCAAGTCGAAAATAGTGGTTCGTGCTGGCGAAGTCTTGGGTCGAGGAAAAAATGTGAGTATTAGTCGGGTACTCGATGATAACGAAGATAGTGGTTTGGTAAATGTTCCTCTGCTTAACGACGAGAAGTTGACTAAAGGTGAAATTTATAATGTTGTACTCACATTATATTCAGTTCAGGGGCGAGTAGCTGCGGGCGTAGTGTTTAGATATTGAGTTAATAGGAAGTGTAACCCACCCAGTAATCTGCGTTGCCTGAAAAGTAAGTATCAGACTATATCATCACACCCCCAATCATTTTGATAGCAAACAAGGTCAGTAACACCTTGATGATTTTAATTATCTGATCATTATTGGTTCTTAAACGAAGTTTGGTGCCTAAAAATGATCCCACGATTGCTCCGATAATCATATAAATAAGTAGATTTAACTCGGTGAACAAACTGGCTGTAACGGCAAGATAGACTGGGATTTTTGCCAAGTGACTGATGGTCATGAACAATGCACTGGTGGCAATGATTTCATCTTTAGATTTCAGTTGTTTGGTTAATACATTTAAAGCCAAAGGCCCTGTGGCACCCACGACCAGACCTAGTCCCGTTTGTAACAAGCCGATTAAATAGTAACTTTCGTATCGACTGACTAACGCCGAAAACTTGGTGCTCCACAGATTCAGCAGAATGTATAAACCAATTGCAGCGGGGACGTACTCCATTGAAACATGAGAGAGACCATAGCCAATGAACAGTGCACCGACGATTGAGCCCATCAAAAATTTGGGCAGCAGTTGCCAGCGAACATATTTTAGTGAGAAAAGCATTCGCGAAATGTTACTCGCGAGTTGAACCACGCCATAGGCCGGTATAATTAAGCCGGGGCTGAGAAAGGATGGAAAGACAACAATTAAGAGCATACCACCACCAAATCCAATCGTGGCTGCAACCATAGATGTCAATAATGCGAATAAGCCCAATAGATATTCGATGGTCCGTTTCTCCTTGTTGCATTACGACTATAGCTGCGTCTGACGGTATTTATCACCTACTGATATCTGGATGACAATCTTACCGGTATGATATTAGTTGAAATGTTGCGTCCGATTCAACGGAGAGATTTATATAAATACTTTGGCGATTCTACATACCCTTGTCGGTCATAAAAGCGGTGTGCATCCACTCGTCTGAAATGGCAATGAACTTCAATGCGATCGCAGCCACGCGCTTTCGCAATATCAACAGCATGAGACTCAAGCCTAGCTCCGACACCCTCTCCTCTGGAAGATTCAGAGACACAAAAATAACTGATACGGCACAAATCTCGGGGCAAAGCGAGCTGTGGAATAAAGTGCAGAGAAATAACACCAATCACCACATTCTCTTTAACAGCGATCAGGAGAACATCGTCGTCATGGGAGATAAGTTCAGTGATTCGGCTTTCAATAAATGGTTCTGTGCCGGGATAACCGAGTGAATCGAGGAGTGCTGCGATGGCTGCTGCATCAGATATCGTTGGCTCTTGAATATCGATCATGAATTGCATCCTTTCTTGAATTATCAGACCTTTTCCGGTGATGGGGGAGTCAACACAACCGGGTGACGGAATCTATTATGATTTAAATTGTTCTGTGATCAATGAACCGACACAATTCGTCCCAATTTTGATCAGTAAGCGTTAAATTTGATCGTGACACTTATTTATGTCTTCACCCATTCAGAACAGAATTAGAAAAGGAAAACGAGTCCCATCAAAAGGTGATCGATGCGCTGGATATGATAGCCGAAGAAGGACAGTCCGATTGACCAAATGTGTGTCGGTCACATCTCTATCTCCATGGCCACGCAAAACAGCTTCGTTATGAAGAAACCGACTTTCTGTTGTTGAATTTCTGCTGGTGAATAAGGCTGACCACCGGAAAAGCCGCGGACCCATTTTCTTTGTGTTGAGATTTATCCAATATCTTTCGCAAAGGCCAGAATATTCTCGAAAGCGATTTTGAAATACAGCTCGTAACTATTTTTCTCAACATAGCCAATATGAGGGGTGGCAATCACATTGGGCAGTGTGAGCAACGGTTCGTTGTGGACAGATGCCGGCTCAGTGTCAAACACATCAATCGCAGCCTGTTTCGTCGGAACTGCGCAAAGCTCATTGTATAGCGCCGATGGTTCCACCAGCTCCGCACGACTCACGTTCAGGAACAGGGAATCCGATTTCATGTGTTTTAAGTCGTCAGCGGTCACACATCCTCGGGTGGCATCATTGAGGCGTAAATGCAGTGAAACAATATCTACTGTGGAGAAGAATGCCTGTTTTGATTCGGCAGCTTCAAAGCCGTGCGCTTGAGCGAGCGTCCGCGACGATTCACTGCCCCAGACGACAACGGACATTTCAAATACTTTCGCGTATTGGGCGATTTTCTGGCCAATCTTGCCGTAGCCCCAAATCCCGAGTTTGAGTCCCTTTAGCGTGCGTCCTAAACCAAACTCACCGGCACTTTGCCATTGGTTGTTTCTGAGGTTTGCAGCATAAGTCGGGATATGACGACTGGCAGCCATCAACAAAGCCCAGCATAATTCAGCGGGGGCCACCGGTGAACCGCGTCCTTCTAACACGGTAACCCCGTATTTCTCGCACAATTGAACATCAATATGCTGGCTCACTTTGCCTGTCTGACTAATCACTTTGAGACGGGGAAGCTGAGCAAGCAGTGATTCAGTGATGGTCGTGCGCTCCCGGATTAACACGAGAGCTTCGGTGTCTTTGAGTCTGGCGATCAACTCTGGTTCGGTATAGGTTTCGGTGAAAACGGTGACGTCATGTGCTGCCAATAATTTGAAGCAATCCAAGGTGTTGACCACATTCTGATAGTCATCCAATACGGTTATTTTCACGCAACGCTCCTTGTTATTTACGTATCGACCGGTCGCTTGATTTGCCCTTTTACTGGGAGGCAATCACCAGCGTCCATCATTGATGAACATCGCGATACAGTCAACTGTAGTAGCAGCGCCTCGCATGATTAGCCCTGTTTGGACAATATGTCTTGTCTGTTTTTGAAAAAGGAATGAACAGATACACTATTGTATGAAAACTTGTTTAAAGAGGTTAAATATTTGAACCTCTGCTCACATTCTTTTACTCAGTTAATTAACGGTTATGCAATCAAGTGCAATTTATTATGATGTATCCATTGTACTTATTTTTGATGATGAGAGGCACGATGCCAGTCGCTCAAATAAAAAGTGATTTTTGCTCTATCAGCGGTTTTGTTCCAACATCGAGAACAGTTGATGCCATTAATGACATGAACGATGTGATTAACATGAGTTCATTATTAGAAAGAATCCTCATGTTTGTTCCCGCATTTCAGATATTTGCGGGGCGGAACACATACACAAGTGTGACGTTAGCTTCTACAGCGAAAATATAAAAGACTATGATTGGGTGATGTTTGCTCAAGCCCTTCAGCCAATGCGACATCGATACATGACTATTTACGGCAAAAAATGCTGACAAGTTATGACCATTTGAACGTGAAGATCGAACAATGTCGTCACAAAAGAGCAAAAGATGATATTAAATCGGCTTGGTTGTCTTCACTGTCTCGGGAAAAAAAAGTGATGGTCGTATCTATTTTGAGTGAAATGGCAAACGATCAATGTGTCGCAGAAGAGAAGGCTCGCTATAGCCAAGATTTACTGAACTATGTCGCAGAAACCGGAGATAAAACAAGATTAGATGAGTGGTTAAAAATTCAGAAAACATATCGGCCGCAAGCATTGGAATCGGAGTTTCAGCAACTGGATATGCAGCAGATCGAAACATTATCGGCGCAACCCCCGTTTAATGCGCCATTTAATCCGCTGCAACTGATGAGCGTGTATCAGTGAGTCGTGGTACTTAACCTCTAACTTTAACCGTCGATCCGGTCAGTGAGGGCACAACATCAATCCGCAATGCCATTTGCTCTTTCAGATCTGCCACATGGGAGATGATACCGATCATCCGCCCGGTTTGTTGGAGATCAACCAGTGTCTGAATTGCCAGATCGAGCGACTCCGGATCCAAGCTTCCGAAACCTTCATCAATAAATAAGGTCTCCAGCCGGATCCCGCCACTGTATGACTGAACCACATCGGATAATCCCAAGGCGAGCGCCAGAGCTGCCATAAACGATTCACCACCGGACAGCGTTGCCACATCGCGGGTTTTACCGGTGTAGCCATCTTCCACCACCAGATCAAGACCACGACCGGCGATGCCTTTGAATCCTTCGGTTTTCCGCACCAGCGTATAACGCCCTTTGCTCATTAAACTCAGCCGTTGAGAAGCCTGAATCAGAACGTCATCGAGTAAAACTCCTAATACGAAGCGGTGCAGGCTGATCCGGCTGCCGGTTTTACCGCTGGCGACATCATAGAGGGTGCCGTAAACCTGATACTCTTTCTCCAGTCTGGCGTTTTGCGTGTGGAGCCGGACAATATCTGTGCGGACTTTTTCCAAGCGTTCGAACGTTGAGTAGATTGTATCCAGCTGCTGGCGTGCATTGGTATAAGCCTGTTGGGCTTGAGTCTGGGTGGCATTCAAGGCTTCTAAATCCGGTCGTTGAACATCTTTCAAGGCGGTTGTTAAGTCGGCCAGTGTTTGCTCCAAGCGTGTTTGTGTTTGTTTGAATTCATCGAGTGCTTGTTGCCATTGCTGAATTTCTTGTTCGCTGCGTTGACTGGCGAGATAGTGTTGTTCGTCGCGGAAATGGCTGGCTGCCAGCGCTTGACGCCATTCGGCTTCTGCCGCTGTCAAGCGCGTTTGTGCCTGCTGGAGTAACTCCTGATTGGTGATGAGCTGACTGTTGAGGTTCGAACAAGCCAGTGTCGCTTGTTGTAGTTCAGTCTGTGCCGTGGTCAATGCTTGATTGAGAGTGTCGATCTGTTGCTGTGTTGTGGTGATTTCTTGATTAACTTTGGTGACGTTGTCACGATTTGGGTCAATTGATTCGCTGAGCTGACGTAGTTGCTCCTGACTGGCACTTAGCCGGGAATCATTGGCTACGATCTGTTGCTGAAGCTCGGTCAGTTTCCGTTCTCCGGTTTCACAACGTTGTTTGAGTGTTGTGACCGTTTGTGCCATTTGCTCCAGATTGAGGGTAGATAAATATTGCAGGCGGTCATGTCTGGCTTGTAAGTCTTGCTGTAACTGCGCTGGCTGAACGGAAGCTTGTTCGCCGAGTTGTGCGGTTAACTCATTCAAGCGCTGTTCGGTTTGAGCTATCAATGTCTGGTGCTGCTCGAGTTGAGCCGAGAGCTGATGATAGTGCTGCCATGCCTGCTGCTGTTCAGCGCGGGCTTGGCGGATGTGTGATTTAGTGACTTCGGTATCGGTCAAGACCGCAGGGGAAGGGTGCTCACAACTGCCGCAGACCGGGCATGCCTCGCCGGGTTGGAGTTTTTGCGCCAGAATGGCCGCCTGTGCACTGTGCCACTGCATTTCTAACCGGTCAGCCTGTTGTTGTGTTGCTTCAAACGCTTGTTTGGCCTGTTGGATGGCGGCAGTTTTTTGCGGTGTTTGTTCCATCGCCTGTTGCTGCTGTTTTCTGAGGCTTTCAAGTTGATGGAGATCTGTGGCTAAACGCTGCATGCGGGCAATATCAGCCTCAATCACCGGTTTTTCAGCCACCTCCTTCTGGGCATGCTCGAATGCTTGATGCGCCTGTTCGGCTTCACGGGTCAGGGTGTCTTTATGAGCAATATACTGCGTTTGTGTCTTCTCAAGAGACTGTTTTTGGGTGATATTTTCTGCAATCTTATCTTCAAGCGCCTGTTTTTCAGCCAGCTTGGTTTTGAGGGTTTCCAGCTGATAGACCGTTTTTGACAGCTCCGGGATCTGCTTGGCCTGCTCTGTGGCTGCATCAAGCACAGTCTGTTTGTGCTGTTGTTCGGTCAGCGCTGCATCGCGTGCTTTTTCCTGAGTGATTATTTTCTGCTGAAACTCATCTACCTGCTTAGCAGCATTGATCCAATTCACATAAGGCAGTTGAATTTTAGCCGCATGACGTGCCGTATCCAGTTGTTGCTGCTGTACTGCCATATGCGGACTTTGTTCGAGATGAGTGTTCAGTGCCGATTGCGCGTGACTGAAGCGGTCAAAATCCTGATTGAGCGCTTGCGCTTTTTGAATTTCGGATTTGATCTGATTGAGGGCAGACAAAGCGGTTTGTTCTTGATGACGGGCCGCTTCGAGCTGTTGGCCAAGCTCAGTTTGTTGTTCATTGAGTGCCTGTTCAGAGGTCACGCCGGCAACTTGCAAAGCACCGCGGATCTGGTTATCGAATTCGTTTTTAGCCTGACTGATATCACTGGCTTTATCTTTGAGCGCAAATTCGATTTTTTTATAAATGTCGGTTTGAAACAGTTGACCGAAAATGGCTTCCCGATCTTTAGAGCTTGCCAGCAACAGCTCGCGGAACTGACCTTGAGGCAAAACCATCACCTGACGAAACTGCGTTTCGTTGAGACCAATCAAAGTTGTCACTTCCGTTTTCACCTGCGTGGTTTTGGCGGTGATCAGTTTCTCTCCGTCGGTTATGTTGTACAGCGCTGCGCTATGTTTGCGAATGGTTGTCCCTTCGCCACGGCTTTTCGGAACGGGTTGCTCCGGGCTTCGGGCGACCCGGTAGACTTGATCGTGGAGGGTAAACGTCAGAGTGACTTCTGTCGGGGTATCGGCGCTGGCGAGATCACTACGCATTTGAGCGCCCTGACGTTCATTACCGGTAGTTTCGCCATACAGGGCAAAGCAGATTGCATCCAGAATCGATGTTTTACCGGAACCGGTCGGGCCATTGATCAGAAACAGCGGATGCCGCCCCAGACGGGTAAAATCAATCTGTTCGGTATTGGCAAACGGGCCAAAGGCCTGCATGGTCAGTTGTAATGGTGTCATGGGAGTCCCTTACTGCCGCGTCAGTTGGTTGATGATATCGCCGATGGCTTGTTCTTGTTCTGCCGATAAGGTGTCATCCTGTACTTCAGTAAAGAAATCACGGAACATATCGATTTCACTGCGGGCCAGTCTGGCCGGGGCCATGGTTTGTTCAACCCCAATCAACATGCCCGGTTTTTCCAGATGCAGCACATTGGGATAGACGGTGCGGAGTTTCTCCATCGGATTGAGAATGGCGTGTTTGTCCATCAGCCGTACCAGCAAATAGTCGTGATGCTGCGGATCGGTTTTGCCTTGTTCAAGAATGGTATTCAGTTCACCTTCAACAATGCGCATTTGATGCGGGGCGGTGAGTTCGATAGGCGTGGCGGAGACAAAACCATCTTGGTTCAATTCAACCAGCGTGATGCCTTTCTTATGGTGTTGCTCTCCGAAACTGTACTTCATCAGAGAGCCTGAGTAGCGAATGTGCGCCGCCCCTTTTTGTTGAGGCTGATGCAGATGACCGAGGGCGACATAATCAAAATCGAGAAAGTGCTCATGGCTGACCCGATCAGAGCCGCCGATAGACAGGGGCCTTTCGGATTCGGATTCAATCGCTCCGTCAACAAAACAGTGACTGATCAGCACCTGTTTCTGTGTGGCGTCGGTATGCTCGCGGATTTTTTGGGTCAGGAATTGATGGGCTTCATCATGGGTAGAAACTGCGGTTTGAAACGCTGCACGGACGGTTTCCGGATCACTGTAAGGCATCCCGTAGAAGGCGACTTCACCCGCCGATTCGCTCGACAAAATCACGGGTTCCAGCATCTGTGTGAAATCACTGATAATGTGCAATCCGGCATGTTTCATCTGTTCTGCACCAAAGCCAAGCCGCTCTGCTCCGTCATGATTGCCCGGAATGAGAATCATCGGGGTTTTGAGGGTGCCACAAATCTGATGAATGACCTGATTCAATAGCTCGATGGCGACCGTCGGTGGTACCGAACGATCATAGATATCTCCGGCAACAATGACTGCATCAACCGGGTTGTCTTCAATCAAAGCAACTAATTGGGTCAATACGGCACGCTGATCGGCAATCAGTGAGACGCTGTGAAACTGGCGACCAAGGTGCCAGTCAGAGGTATGGATAAATTTCATCAGTGTTAGTTTCTTGATTCGTCAGCAGAGTCGCATGGATAAAGTCCGGAAGTTCAAAGACTAGCGTATTCACGCTTGACTGCAAAGAGATGAGCGGGATTTATCGGTAATCCTTGACAGCAATACTCAGTGATACAACATCTGGCAAGCACGAATTTGTGATTGAACAATGTTGTTGCCAATAGACTAAAAGTTGCTGTCAATAGACTAAAAAGCCAATAGCTTTGTTATTTATATATCATTCATGTAAATGTAATTAATAGATGATAATTCGTGAATTGAATATATTCATTTTTATTGGATGAAATGAGCATGGGTTATATCAATCGGATATTAATGAACAAATTTTTATCATAAATGTTCACTTGTTGATTTTCAGTTCGGTGATATGATTTGCGAACTAAAATTGACATTCACATGACATTGGGAGTGTTAGTTTTTTAGGGCGTTTATCATATGTGTTGATAAACATTTTTATTTAGATATAAGAATATTTCTGAATCATAGGTATCACATTGGCTAATATAAATTGGAAACTGAACGTCGGATATCGGGCTTCGGTGAAATATGCATGGCTCATGATTTGTTTTTCTTTGCTCTCAATCGCCCACTCAGCAGTTGCGGCAATTCGTGCACAGGGAGACGGTAGTATTGAGCAAGCATCAGTCTTGGACCGTTCTGATCAATATTATGTGCGTATTGCTAAAGCAAATGCGCAAGGTTTATCGGTGAATTATTTTAAAGAGTTTAATGCGCAAGGAAAGCCGATTGTCTTGCTCAACTCATTAGTGATGAACCCGAAAATTGGTCATGCTCCGGCCCAGACGATCATGCTGGTCGTTGACCAAAATCAACAGGCAAATATTCAGGCGATTCGGGTTGAGGGACATGCCGCAGATGTCGTTTTAGTGTCTCCCGGCGGCATCCAGTGTCAAAGCTGTTCGATGAACAATACCGAACGGGCGACGTTTGCTACAGGGACTGCACAGATAGAAAATGGTGAGCTGACCGGCATTGATGTGAATGGCGGGACTGTCACAATTAACGGCGACGGTCTGACGGCAACCGATTTATCGTTGTTAGATATTGCTGCGGGTCGTGTACTGGTTGATGGTCCGTTACGTACCAATATGAAAGGAAGCCTTTCTACCCGTAATCATCAGCAAGTCAAAGAAATTGATGCCGGGGGGAATTTAGAAGTTTCCAATGGTGACGTACAAATTATTGTCGGGAAAAATCACTTCCGTTATACCGACCGTCGGTCTGATGCGCATTATCAACTGTTTAATCGTAAATCTTTTCAAAACGCATCAAATGCTTTAGAGATCACTGAAAAAGGCCGTATTTCTGTCGGCAATCTTCACCTTGAATCAACCTATGATTTAGGTTCGATTCTGGTCAAAGGGCTCATCAAAACCCAAGGAAACTGGACATATGTCGGCCGGTATAACGAACGCAGTATTATTCCGTTAGAGTCGGTATCGATTAAATCGAATGGCAATATTAATCTTTCTGAGCAGATTATTGCGACAAATAAAGTCGATGTGGAATCGACCCGAGCGATTCATATTGCTGCGCTGCCTGCGGGGAATAATTATCTGCTTGATAGTATTCAAGGCGCAGAAATCAAAGTGGTTGCCGTGGGGCAAATTAAAAACTTTGGCGCCATATCGGGTGAATCGGTTTATTTTACCGGCCAGAATATTATTAATGAAGGTGATATTGAAGCGACTCGTGATCTGTACCTCAATGGCCAAACAGGTGTGAATAACCAGTATGGCGGTATTATTCTGGGCGAGAATATTGAGTTAGTCTCTCAAGAGGATGTGATCAACGGTCAATATTATCCGTTCAAGCCGGCTGAAATATGTGCGATGCTGCGTGTGGTCAATAACGCGCCTTCCATTGAAGTCGGTGGTAAATTAGCTGTTCCGCCATTTACAGGATGTGGCAAAGTTGCCGCACAATCACTGAGTGCTTATATATTAGGGCAGAATATCAAGGTGGTTGCGCAAAACTTTATCAATGCGAACCCTTATGAAGTCTCCAGAAACAGCTATACCGATCCTGAACTCGATTTGGATTTAACGAAAAGTGAGCAGGTTGTGGCGTCTGCAGAGTCGATCATGGATATCCGAGTTCATGAGCGATTCTGGAATATGTCAGCGGTTGTCGAATCATGGACCGGTAATGTGATCTTACAAGCCCCGATCATCGACAACGAACGCTACCATATTTGGGCGGATACCTACGAGAAAGTGGTTGGCAATCCCAACGGAACCCACACCAATCAGCAGATCCAATATCTGAAAGTTTTATCACCACCAGCGAGACTGAATGTCGGTCAGGACCTGATTCTGAACAGTGACATGCTCAATAACGAACACAGTAGTGTTGAAGTCAAACGCGATGTGTCCGGGACGGTCAATAAAATCTGGATGGAAGGGCTTAAGCTGCGTGATATTTTCAAACAGACCACGGTGACAGAGCATTCAAAACGTTACTGTAGTAAGCGCGTTTTCGGCCACTGTATCAAACATAAGAGAAAACATTGGACGACGTCGAGTGTGGCACTGACGAAGAATAGTAAAACAGCTGAGTATCCATTTATTTTTCTTGTCGACGGGCATATTCATGAAGGGTTCGGCAGCGAATATAGCATGTTGCAGAATATCACCTTCGGCCCTGAAGCATCGGCTTATGATCCGAAGCCAATGACTCAACCGGTGCAACCCGGAAAACCTGGCAAATTCGTTCCGATTACGGCCAGCGATGTGACCTTCTTTGTGGAAAACCCAAATTATCAGGGAGATTAAGCATGGGCTCTCGTCGTGTATTCGTGAATATAAATGTAATTGAATGACTCAGAATCAGGTAAATCAAACTATGAAAAAAAATCAAATACCATCGTGGCAGCGCCTGACTTCTTCTACGCTGTTACCGATACTTTTTACCCATATGTCTTTTCCGGTTTATGCTTCGGTCCAACAACATATTGCACTGGATTCGATTACCAGCGCAGTGTCCAGCTCGGCTCGTTATGAACTGAAAGAACAAGTTCAGAATTATTTGTATGCGGGTGCGATTGAACAAAATGAACTGGCTATTTTTGACGGGTTCGGATTCTTCTTCGAGCAAATCAAAGCCAGCTATCCGGCCATGTTGTCGGCGTTTCATGGCAAGAATACGACCTTGAATGATATTCCGGCCCGGTTTGGTACACCTTATGTCGAACGGGGTGTCATCCGCCAGCAGATCACCCAGTTACTCAATAAAAGCTGGATTACCGCGCCCGGTTATTCCAGCTATAACGAACAGACCAAAAAATTGTATGAGAATGCGATCAGTTATGCGCAGTCACATACGAAAAAACTGGGGCAAGCCCTGACAGCCGATGAAATCACGCAGATCCCCGCCGATATGGTGTGGCCTGAAATCCGGGTGATCAATGGACGTAACTACATTGTGCCATTTGTTTATTTGACGCCAACCACCATTGCCAGCCAGAAGATCTCTGAATCAACACTGGCGGCTGGGTCTGCCAGCATCAAAACGGATACCTTTGTTGTCAATGATGCGGATGTGCGCTTTAAACATAATGCATTGTTGGATGTTACTCATGATTTCATTAATACCAAAGGCAGGATTTCTGGCGGAGAGCTGACCATCCGCACCGGTCGTGAATTGCAAAACTTATCCGGTACGATTACCGGTGATGATGTGTCACTGATTGCCAATAAATTGGTGAACGACACATTGGTGACGCGTTTTGACTATGGGCACGGCTATTCTGAACATTTTGACCAGATAGGTTCTATTGTGTCTCTGGGTGATTTGAATATTCGTACCGCTTCCGATGTGGTCAGTCATGGCGGGCAGTTCTCTGCGCAGGGTGATTTACGGATTCAGTCTCAAGGCAACATCATTCTTGTGCCACAAAGTGCGAAGAGTGAACGGGCAGAATCAGGCAGCCACTGGTCTGACAGCGAATCGTCACTGGTAAATTTACAAACCCATCTGTCGGCGATTGATACCTTATCCCTGATTTCTGGCGGTGAAGTGTATATCGAAGGCGGTGTTCTGGAAAGCCAAGGGCTGCTGGAAGTGCTGGCCGCGCATGGGATTACGCTGAAAAGTGCTGCGGACATGAAGACCTTTGACCGTCGTTTTGAAGCCGATAGCGGTGGCTTATTCGGCAGCAAGGAGAGTGAATCGGAGAGTAAGACTGAGTCTACAATCGTTAAAACCCTGCTCAAGGCAGGCCAAAGTATGGTTCTGCATACCATTCAGGGCGATGTGTCGTTAGAAGCGGTTACCGTTGATAGTCAGGGACTGGCTAAAATCATTTCTGATTACGGGGCTGTGGATTTTAAACTGGCTAAACTGCTGGAAAATTATAGCTATGCGAAATCTTATGACGGGGCATTAGCGTTCCGCCATCAAGGCCATGGCTATCAGCGGGAAGTGGCTTACTATTCTGAGTTCGTCAACTCTGGCGGCATCATGCTCAATGCATACAGTGGGGTGCGCATTCAGTATGCCGGTGATAAGCATAATCTGGACACAACACTGGCAACACTGGCACAAACGCCTGAATTGTCGTGGATGCTGAATGTACGTAATGATCCGTCGATCAACATTGACTGGCAGCAAGTCCAGTTGGTGATGGAAGACTGGGATTATGACCAGTCTGGCCTGACACCGGCAGCGATGACGATTATTGCGGTGGCAATGGCGGTTGCGACCAGTGGTGCCGGTATGGCGGTGATTGGTGGCGAAGGGCCGCTGTATACTGCAATTAATGTCGGCTTCAAATCTTTGGTTTCACAGGCAACCAGTAGCCTGATGTCAAATAAATTTGATATCAAAGCCACACTGAAATCATTGTCGTCTAAACAATCGTTAATTTCATTAGCGACAGCGATGGTGACGGCTGGGGTTCTGAAAAGCGTTGATACCCATCTGTTTGCTGAAGGCACTGATGCTGCCAATGCAATCAAAGATGCAACCACCATTGATATTGCCAGTAACAGTATCGAAGCCCAAATCATTCGTTCGGTGGTGAATTCAACGGTGAGTATCGGGATTAATACCGTGGTTCAAGGCGGAGATCTCGGTGATTTCGGCGATGCATTTTCGACCAGCTTCGCGTCTTCGATGGTATCTATTATCGGTAGCTCTTTGTCTGAGAAAATCAGTGATGCTGCGGGTCATAAAGGGGTGACTGAGACCAACCCGAGCGGGACACCGCAGATCGGTGAAGCGGCCAAGTATATTGCTTATGCATCGTTAGGATGCGGCATCGGTTCGCTCACTTCTTCGATTGGTGGCGAAAAAATATCTGGTATTGCGATGGGATGTGCGTCGGGTGCGACAGGGAGTGTCATCGGTGAATATGTGACTGATCAATACGGTGACGTGATTCTAAAAGGGGAACGCAAAGTAGAAGGATGGACCAAAGACCTTTTAGGGAGTGGGCTGCTTTGTCCGAAACGGATCAAAAAACTGGTGAAAACCTTACGTCAACAAGCGATCAATGTGCCTCGTTATGCGGCTTCAGTGGCAGTATATGCTTTTGGTGATAAAGGAATTAGTGCCAGTAATGCGGATAATGTGGTGAAACAGAATGCGTTATATCTGCTGAAGTTCGCGTTTGATGAAGATAAAGCGACTGACGATAGTAGCAGTAGTGATGGTGATGACGAGTCTTGTATTATCTAGGGACAACGACTGTGATTTGGTGAGGTTAGGTCCTCCGAATCTTTGACAGTCACATCATATCAACACAGCCGGGATTCACCTCCCGGCTTTTTTATGGTGATGTCCGGCTGTGATTTGATGATGGCATCATGGTCGGCTTTTCTGTTGTTGAATATGCACCTGTGTGCGCCTTGAGACACAATTCAGGAAAACTCATACTTTTCTAATGCTTGCAGGGGATAGATTGCGCTTAGCAACTGGGCTTAGTCATTGCGCCAGTACCACTGACGGTTCGCTGTAACCTCTGGCATTTACGTGGAATGGATGATCATCACGAAGAGGGGTCAGCATGTCATGCTGACCCCTCTTTCTGCTTTCTGTTTTCTTTCGGTCAAATGTCCGAAGCCAGAATATGGCTTATTCTACCGTGACATCACAAATCATGTTCCATGCTTGCGGCAGCACTTTTTTACCTGCGCAGACCTCAATGGTATGGCGTGATTCAATTTCTTGTGAAGAACGGCCAATCATCAGCTCAAATTCACCGCCTTCGACAACCCGTTGATTGGAAGCGTCGGTGAAATTCAGCATATCAACCGGCAGATGGAAGGTGACGGTTTTCTGCTCTCCGGCTTTCAGAAAAACCTTTTTAAAGCCTTTCAGTTCCTTCACCGGACGAACCACGGAACAGACTTTATCCCGCACGTATAACTGCACCACTTCTGCACCATCCCGTTCTCCGCTGTTGGTAATCATGACCGAAAGCGTAACTGACTCATCAAACTCATATTCGGTTTTGGCAAGCATCGCGTGGCTGTAGTCGAAGTGGGTGTAACTGAGACCAAAGCCGAAGTTGAACTGAGAACCGAAGTGGAATGCAATCGGAGTCCCTGAACTTTTCAGTTTATGGTTGTAGAAGTAGGGCACGGCACCGATATTTTTCGGGATTGAAACGGTCAGACGACCACTTGGATTGATCTCTCCGACCAGCATATCGGCGATGGCGTCTGCGCCGCCTTGGCCCGGCTCCCAACCATATATAATCGCAGCGGCTTCATCTTCGGCTCGGCCAAGATGATAGGGGCGTCCCCCGGTCACAAGGACCACCACTGGTTTTCCGCGATCTAGTGCCGCATCAAGCAGTTGTTGCTGAACCCCCGGCAGATTGAGCGAATCCGCATCTGAGCCTTCACCGGTAGTACCGGTCTGGAATAACCCGGCTAAATCGCCGACGCACACGACCGCAACGTCAGCGTCATCAATGATCGACACGGATGATGCGATCGCGGATGTATCCACACTGACGGGGGAGACTTTGTCTTGCGTGATCGCCATATCAACATCCCCGGGAAAGACCGGCGCACCGCTTTCACGTTTGGTGAGAATATCACAGCCTTTTTGATAGCCAACCAGAGTCACACGCTCCGCCAAGGCTTCTTTAATCGATTTGGCGACGCGCTCGGTGGCACTCACACCGGCAAAAATAAGATGGACGGGGAAGCTGTAACCGGAAAGCAGCGCCAAGGGATCATCAGCCGTTGGCCCAATGAGCGCCACTTTGCTCTGTGGCGGCAGTGGCAGATGCCCATCGTTTTTCAACAGCACAATTGACTCAGCTGCAGCCTGATAAGCCAGTTTTTCACTCGCTTCATTATGTAAGGCTTCCGTCGGAACCGGCGTATAAGGATTCTCAAATAAGCCGAGTTCAAATTTGAAGGACAAAATCCGGCCAACGATTTCGTTAATTTTTTCTTCAGTAATCAAACTGCGTTCGATCGCTTGGGTGAGGTAAATGGCACAGGTATCGTCCGGTAATTCAATATCAAGCCCTGCATTAAATGACTGTGCGGCGGCATCTACACGATCTACTGCTGTGGCATGATGTTCGCTCAGCAGCTCAACACCGCCGTAGTCAGCGACGATTAAACCATCGAAGCCCCATTGGTGACGCAAAATTTCTGTCAGCAAGTAGGTCGAGCTATGACAAGGTTCACCGTCAATATCATGATACGCAGGCATGACCGAACCGGCGTTCCCAAGTTTGACTGCCATTTCAAACGGTAACAGGAAGGTATCATTGAGCGTTTTAAAACCCACATTGACGGGGGCGTGGTTACGGGCACCTTCACTGGCTGAATGGCCGACATAGTGTTTCAGTGTGGCAATAAAATCGCGGTCTTGACCTTGTAGTCCTTTGACGTAACTGGTCGCCATCACTCCGACGAGATAAGGGTCTTCAGCTAATGTTTCTTCGGTACGCCCCCAGCGCACATCGCGAGAGACATCTAACACCGGGGATAATCCTTGTTTCGCACCGACAGCTCTTGCCTGACGACTGATATCTTGCGCAACTTGTTCGATTAATTCCGGATTCCACGTATGACCATAATTGATTGACGCGGGATATAAGGTTGCGTCTTTTGTCATCAGACCAACCAGACACTCTTCATGAGCAATTGCGGGGATCCCTAACCGGGTTTCTTCGACCAGAAATTTTTGTAACTGATTGAGTGCCTTGACGCCAGATACGACATCGACAATATGTGTGCCGAGAGGGCGGGTGATCTGGCCCAGCCCATGCATGAGCTTTTCTTTGACAGAACGCGAAACCACCTGATTTGAGAACTCCAGTTCACGTTCCTGATGTTCTCCCTGTTCGTCGAGTATCAGCCATTGCGCGCCTAACTGCGCGATTTTTTCTTCGATTGTCATCTGTGACAGCAGGTCATGAACACGCTCAGCTGTTGTGTAGTTCGCATCTTTGTAAATTGACATAAACAAATCCCTATCATTGAAAGCGTCATTGAAGATTCTGTCCATTTTGACTGAGTCTTGCAAAGCTGCATTTATTCAAATTCACGATCTGCTTATGTTATTTGATAAATGTGATTCAAATACAAAAAAATTGCGGCGACACGAAACATTGTTTGAGATAAGTCACTGTTACCAAATCATCATCCAAGCGATACGGCGGGGGAATTATATTTTAATGCTTTTTTAAAATTATATTTTCGTCAATTCATTGCGCGGATCATCCGGCGTGATTTTTTATTTTTATCATCCAGCCAATCTCTTTATTTTAGAATGAATAAAACAATAAAGTTTTTTGACATGTCGGTTTATCAATGAAAATGACAGGATGATTAGTTACATGTTTATCTGCGGTTAATTGATAGAATTGGTTTATTTTTGTGATTATTTTGCGGAGATATTCATTGGATAAATGTCAAAATTTGACCCGATACGCAAATAAGTGAATATCCATATTGCTATGCTTGCTAGCGTTTTAAGGGTTGTGATGTTTATGTCTGTCTTAATTTGATGACGATAGCTCGATTGAGGATAACGATGAATATGAAATTAAATACGGCATTAAGCCTAATCGGCTGCGCTTTATTTTCACACTCAGCAATGAGTGCCGACTGGCAGCTTGTCTGGCAGGATGAATTTACCAATGGCATTGGCCCTGATTGGGTATTTGAGACCGGCAATGGGAGTAATGGCTGGGGCAATCAGGAGTTGCAATATTATCAGCGGCAAAATGCCACGGTTGAACAAGGGAATTTGGTGATTACTGCCAAACGTGAAAATGTGAATGGGTTTCGGTATACATCATCACGGATGAAAACGCAGGGATTGGCGTCCTTCCGTTATGGTCGTGTCGAAGCTCGGATCCGTTTACCGAATGGGAGTGGTCTGTGGCCAGCATTCTGGATGCTCGGCAGCAATATTGACAGTGTCGGTTGGCCGCGTTGTGGTGAACTCGATATCATGGAGCATATTAATACCGAAAGCCAAATCTACGGGACAGCACACTGGGAAGAGAATGGCCATGCCAGTTACTCCAGCCCCAGCTACAACCTCGACGTGAGCAAATACCATAATTACGCCATTGAGTGGGATGAGAATGAAATCCGCTGGTATGTCGATGGCAACATGTATCACGTGATGAGCATTGCCAATAATGCCGGAGGAACCTCGGAATTACATAACGATTTCTTCTTATTGCTGAATATGGCTGTGGGTGGTCAGTGGCCCGGATTCAATATTGATGAAAGTAAACTCCCTGCGAAAATGTACGTTGATTATGTCCGGGTTTACCGTGATGCGGATCGTCCCTCTGACGGGCCATCAAATCATTTCTCCAAACAAATTGAAGCCGAAGATTATTCCAGCATGAAAGGTGTCGGCACCGGACCCAGTAACGACGTCGGCGGTGGTGATAGTGTTGGCTGGATCGATACCGGTGACTGGATGTCCTACAGCAATATCAATATTCCGGCTTCCGGGGACTATCGGGTTGAATACCGGGTGTCGAGTTTAAACGGTGGTGGTCGTTTGTCGCTGGATCATAGTGCGGGAGCAACGGTATTAGGCTATCTGGATGTCGGTGCAACCGGAGGTTGGGACAAATGGACAACGTTATCTCATACGGTGCACATCGATGCCGGAACTTACAACTTTGGCATTTACGCGCAACAGGGTGGTTTTAACCTGAACTGGTGGCGGATCAGCAAGCTATAACGATAACGCTTGGCGCATCAGTTACAAATCCCCATACATATTATCCATGTATGGGGATTTTATCGTATCAGGGGGCAGTATAGATGCGTGGTATTAAATGGTCGGCGGATGCTTCTCAATCCAATGACGGGCAATGGTTTCCCGTTTGGTGATCCAGACATGGTCGTGTGACTGGACATAATCAAGGAACTTCTTCAGCGCCATAAATCGGCTTGGTTTGCCCAGAATCCGACAATGCATGCCAATCGACATCATTTTGGGGCGGTCTTGACCTTCAGCATATAAACAGTCGAAATGATCTTTCAGATACTGGAAAAATTCTTCCCCATGACTGAAACCATACGGCGACGCAAAGCGCATATCATTGGTATCCAGTGTGTATGGAATGACCAGATGAGGTTGGGGCTGACCGTCAACACGAGTCCAGAATGGCAGATCATCACCATAATAATCAGAGTC
The DNA here is from genome assembly GCF_024347095.1 of Vibrio rhizosphaerae. NCBI lineage: Bacteria > Pseudomonadati > Pseudomonadota > Gammaproteobacteria > Vibrionales > Vibrionaceae > Vibrio > Vibrio rhizosphaerae. The sequence goes on from NZ_AP024904.1 coordinate 318,996, forward strand.
ATAGAGTAAACCATCCTGCTCTGCCACTAACTGGCGGGTATTCGGGGAGTCCCGTCCGGTGTACCAGCCAACCGGACGTTTACCGGTCAGGTTTTCAATGATATCCAATGCTGCCTGCATGTGCTGACGTTCTTGTTCGATCGGCATATCTTGATAATGAATCCATTTCAGACCATGACAGACGATTTCATGATCTGCCTCGATCATTGCCTGAGTCACTTCCGGGTTGCGTTGGAGGGCCGTTGCAATGCCAAAAATCGTCAATGGTAGCCCGCGTTGCCGAAACTCATTCAGAATCCGCCACACGCCGACCCGAGAGCCATATTCATAGAGGGATTCCATACTCATGTGGCGTTGTGGATAAGGCTCCGCCCCAAATATTTCAGAGAGAAATGTCTCGGCATGGTCGTCCCCGTGCAGGACGCAGTTTTCCCCGCCTTCTTCATAATTCAAGACAAACTGTAGCGCGATGCGCGCTTGTCCCGGCCATTGGGCATGCGGCACTGTGCGGCCATAACCGATATAATCGCGGGGATTGTTTTCTTCCATGTATTATTTCCTTCCTTTGTCACTATTATTTTTCGATTCCGGCAAAAATCTGCTGGAAATCAATGACGGTATGTTGATCCTGTTCGAGCTTCAAAGAGTCTCGGATATGATGAAGATGATGTGTCATCCATTGTTGAGCCGCTTGCGTCTCTTGTTGATTGAGCAGCGTAATCAGTTCGGCATGATCGCCACAGTCACAACTGACGCTGTGATGCGATCCGAACGCGGCGATGACCAGTGAAGAGCGGTAACAGAGTTGTTCAATAAAATCTGCCAGCACTGAATTACCTGCCAGTTTCGCCAGTTCATAATGAAAACGGGCCGTCAGCTGAATCGAATCCGAAAGGTGCCCATGCTGTTCGGCTTCTTTCTCTTCATGGATCATCTGGGTGAACCGCTCAGACTGTTGTGCATCCCAACGACGTTGTAGTTCGGGAATCAACAAGGGTTCGAGCAGGATGCGGCTACTGAGCACTTCTTCTGCTTCCTGACGGGTAGGGCGGTTCACATGCGCCCCTTTATTGGGTTCTATCACTACAAATCTTTCCAACGCTAAACGTTGCAGGACTTTACGGATACCGGTCCGGCTGACACCAAAGGCTTCAGAGAGCCGATCTTCCGGCAGGCGCACGCCCGGGGCAAGTTGATGCTCGACAATGGCTTTGAGCATTTTCTGATAAATTTTCTCATCATTCGACATCGCGATTTCTCGTTATATGATTTAGATTCTTTGATCGATGCATTTTGTATACAGTTTATGTTGGTAAGCTGTATACAGGCAATATATATACCACGGAAACGCGGAACGGTTCAGGATGTTTCGCTTTCATGAACACCGGGCATTGATTCCCGGGATGACTCATCGCCATTCCCACACTTGTGCACCATGAGGTTGCAAAATTGCATAAAATCAGTGCAATTGAGGTGCATCATTGTGCCACAAATCCATTCATCATGCGGTTTAACCATGCTATTTCAGATTGGCACGTAAATTGTATTTATCATTGTATACAATCTTGACATGGAGAGTCGATGATGAAAACAACACAACTACCTATCAGCCCACGGCTGAGTAATTCAGACCTGGCCCCGGATACGGAACAAAAATGGGGATGGTACAGTATTTTTGCTTTTTGGATGTCTGATGTTCACAGTGTCGGCGGCTACGTTTTCGCTGCGAGCCTGTTCGCCCTCGGACTAAACGGCATTCAGGTGTTTATCAGTTTGTTGGCGGGTATATCCATCGTGATGGTTTTTGCCAATCTGATGGGCAAACCGGGTCAGCAATCCGGTGCGCCGTTTCCGGTCGTGGCCCGAATGTCATTTGGCGTGTTCGGTGCCAACATTCCTGCGGTGATTCGTGGGTTAATCGCAGTGGTCTGGTACGGGATTCAAACCTTTTTGGCTTCAAGTTCATTTATTATCTTGTTGCTCTACTTCTTTCCGCAGTTAAGCCGTTTGGCGGACGACAGTTTCCTCGGATTATCCTATCTCGGCTGGATTGGATTCAGTGCGATGTGGTTGATGCAGGCGATTGTCTTTATGTTCGGCATGAACATGATTCGCAAAGTGATCGATTGGTCGGGACCTGCGATTTATGTCGCGATGTTTGCGTTGTGCCTGTACATGATTGACCGCGCCGGATGGGACAACATTCATTTCAATCTGAGCACCCATAATCTCGAAGGATGGGACGCGATCACGCAGATGGTGATTGCCATTGCGTTGGTTGCCGGTTATTTCGCCGGCCCGACCCTCAACTTCAGCGATTTCTCACGTTACTGCGGTAGTTATCAAAAGCTGAAACTCGGCAACTGGCTGGGCCTGCCGCTGAACTTCATTCTGTTCTCACTATTCAGCGTGGTTATTGTTTCCGCATCGATTCCGGTTTTTGGTGAGATGATCACCGATCCGGTTGAAACCGTTAAACGACTCGATTCGGGGCTGATTACTGTGTTGGGTGCGCTGACATTCATTTTTGCCACGGTTGGGATCAATATCGTTGCGAACTTTGTTGCGCCGGCATTTGATTTCTCGAATGTGTCACCACAGAAAATCAGTTTCAAATTCGGTGGCTTCATCGCTGCATTTGGTTCGGTTCTGCTGACGCCGTGGAATCTATTCAACAACCCGGAAGTGATTCACTATACGGTGGATATTCTGGCTGCGATGATCGGTCCGCTATATGGCATTATTCTGGTGGATTATTTTCTGATTAAGAAAGGCCAGATTGATGTTCCGTCGCTCTATACCGAATCGCCGCAAGGGCAATACTGGTATGACAATGGGGTGAACAGAAAGAGCATTTATGCGCTGGCGATTGCAGGTTTCGTGGCAGTTTGCGCCACATTCTGGGTCACCGAGCTGGCCAACTATGCGCTGTTTATCGGTGGTGGGGTTGCCGCCTCGACCTATCGCTTCCTGATGGAGTCGGAACGTGTGCGTGTCGGCGGTTTAAAGCTGGCTAAGCAGAAATCGTAATACATATTTTGGAATGCGTATTGTGGAGCACGTGTTGCAGAACGCGTGTTTCGGAATAGAGAATATAGTAAAGACATCATGCCTCGGTTCGTCGTTGGTTGATCAACGGCGAACCGACTGCCGTTAATGCAAAAGCTAAAACAGCAATTCTTAGAACTTTCTGATGCTTTGCCGCTTGGAAATCCTTCCCCCTAATATCTCTGCTGCACCGTATTGGTTCATCGACTGTATAAGAATGGGCCAATACAGTGCTGTCATTCAGTCGGGCTCTCATATCGGATGATTTTATTTTTAATAAAATCAATAGGATAAATTGTTAAATCTAACATGGCACAATCGTTGCAAAAAATAATTTGATTGTTTCAATCGTTTCATTTACAAGATAAGGGACTCAAATGAAATTACTTCGATTGTTTGCTATAGCCGTGACTTCGGTCATGTGTATGGGATACACGCTGACCGCGTCAGCCGATCAACTGGACACCATTCATCAACGGGGTGTGTTAAAAGTCGCGGTACCGCAGGACTTTCCGCCGTTTGGTTCTGTCGGAACTGACATGCAACCACAGGGATATGATATCGACATGGCGGCCTACATTGCTAAGCAGATGAAGGTCAAACTGGAATTGGTGCCGGTGACCAGTGCCAACCGGATTCCGTATTTGCAAACACAGAAAGTCGATTTAGTGATTTCGAGCATGGGTAAAAATCCGCAGCGTGAAAAAGCGATCGATTTTAGTGAAGCTTATGCACCATTTTATTTGGGGGTATTCGGTGCCGCAGATGAGCACGTTACTTCCGCAGATGATTTGGCGAACAAAACGGTGGGTGTGACTCGTGGTTCAGTGGAAGATCTGGAGTTAAGCAAACTGGTACCGGTATCGGCCACGATCAAACGGTTTGAAGACAACAATGCCACTCTGTCTGCTTTCTTGTCCGGGCAGATTGGGCTGATTGCGACCGGAAATCTGGTGGTGACTGAGATTGCGACCCGTTATCCGAATAAGGCACCACAGACCAAGTTCTTGCTGAAAAATTCACCGTGCTACGTTGGGGTCATGAAAGGTGAGCACGCGTTGGTCAGCGAAGTCAATCGTTTGATTGAACAAGCCAAAGCCAACGGTGTCTTGGAGCAGTTTTCACAAAAATGGCTGAAGGCACCATTTCCGAAAGATTTAGGCGCTTAACTTCTGGGAGAACAGCATGAGTTATCAGCTAGACTATGCCGGACTCGCGCCATACCTGCCACAGTTTGTGGCAGGTGTCTGGACGACGGTACAACTGACGGTGATTTCTACCGTGGCAGGGCTGGTGGTCGGGACGTTATGTGCAGCCGGGCGAACCGGACGCCAACCCGGATTACGCCTGCTGTGTGCCAGTTATATTGAGGTCACCCGCAATACCCCGTTTATTGTACAGCTCTTTTTTATTTTCTTCGGTTTACCGGCGCTTGGCCTCAAGCTCACCGCATGGGAAGCCGGGGTGATCGCCATGGTCTTTAACCTGGGCGCATACAGTGCAGAGATTATCCGGGCCGGGATTGATGCTGTACCGCAAGGGCAATGGGAGGCCGGTAAGACACTGGGATTGAGCCGACGTCAAATTTTCATGCATATTGTTCTGCCACCGGCATATCAACGGGTTTATCCGGCATTGGTCAGTCAGTGCATTATTGTGATGCTTGGCTCCGCGGTGGTGTCGCAGATTTCTGTCGAAGACCTGACGTTTGCCGCGAATTTTGTGCAATCACGGAGTTTTCTGAGTTTTGAATCTTATACATTAACGGCGGTGATTTATCTGGTCTTGGCGATTTTGATGCGCCAAGGATTTGCTTATCTTCGCCATCTGGCATTTAAAAACCCATCGCTCTAGGAGAGATTCAGGATGATGCAGTTTACTGATTGGGATATCTTCCGTAACCTCCTGCTGGCAGCCCGCTGGACGATACTCTTGTCTGTGTATGCTTTTATCGGCGGTGGTCTGGTCGGGCTGGCGCTGACTTTATTGCGCAGTACACGCAACCCGTTATTTACCCGTCTGATTCAGCTCTATGTGGAACTGTTTCAAGGGACACCGTTATTAATGCAGCTTTTTCTGGCCTTTTTTGGTCTGTCGCTCATTGGGATCGAAGTCAGTGCATGGTCGGCAGCGATTCTGGCGTTAACGCTATTCAGTAGTGCGTATTTCCACGATATCTGGCGGGGATGTATCGAATCTTTACCCAAAGGTCAGTGGGAAGCCTGTCGCACGCTGGGACTAACGTATTTGCAGACGATGCGGCATGTGATTTTTCCGCAGGCGATGCGCATTGCGATTGCACCGACGGTCGGTTTTTCGGTGCAAATTGTGAAGGGTACGGCACTGGCATCGATTATTGGGTTTGTTGAACTGACCAAAGCCGGAACCATGCTCAACAACGCAACATTTCAGCCGTTTAAAGTATTTGCCATGGTTGCGTTGCTCTATTTTGCGATCTGTTTTCCTTTATCGATGTTCGCCCGTTATCTCGAATCACGGAAGGTGTGAGATGTAGCCGTGTCAAATATCAAAGTCCTGTCATCCGACAGACAGCAAGAAGAACTGAAAATAAGACGACTCATTCATAGCTCGGAGGCGAAGTATTATGTCACTTATCAGTGTTGATCAGGTTCATAAGTTTTATGGTGAAAACCATGTATTGAAAGGGGTAGACCTGAAAATTCAAGCCGGAGAAGTGATCTCGATTATCGGCCGGAGCGGTTCAGGAAAAAGTACACTGCTGCGATGTATGAACGGACTGGAAACCTATCAGGAAGGCGCGATCGTGGTGGATCAGCAGGCTGTGGAAGATGATGAATATAAACTGCGTCTCTTGAGTCAGAGTGTTGGCATGGTTTTTCAGAGCTTCAATCTGTTTCCGCATAAAACGGTGGGTGAAAATGTCATGCTGGCACCAAAGCTGGTGCAGAAAAAATCCACGGCGGCCTGTCGGCAGATTGCTCAGGAATTACTGGCAAAAGTCGGACTGGGCGATAAATTTGATGCTTATCCGGGGAATCTTTCCGGCGGACAGCAACAGCGCGTGGCGATAGCGCGTTCTCTGGCGATGTCCCCGAAAGTGTTACTCTGTGATGAAATTACCTCGGCACTGGACCCGGAACTGGTCGGCGAAGTGTTGAAAGTGCTTGAACAATTGAAAGCTGAAGGGATGACTTTGATTTTAGTCACCCATGAAATGAATTTTGCACGGGATGTCGGCGATCGGGTCGTGTTTATGAATGAAGGGAAAGTCTGGGAAACCGGGCCGAGTGAAACGGTGTTTGCCAATCCGCAGACGGCGGAGCTGAAAAGTTTTCTTTCGGCGGTACTTTAATCAGCCGCTTATCGATTAACCCTTGATAGAACTGACCGCCGTATACAGAGTCAGCGTTCACCATTAATTGTCCGTCAGGAGATAAAACCAGCGATGAATGACCGAACCCATGATGTCAGCAAATCCACTTATCCGTCAGCGACAGATTGTCCGCTCAGTGAACGGATCACGCAGCACTACGCGAGCCTGACGGACAACAATCGGCGCTTGGCGGATTACTTGCAATTGAATCCGGAAAAGGTGTTGATGTTATCAACCAGTGAGATTGCCGAAGCCTGTCAGGTGTCGAAAGCCAGTGTCAGTCGGTTTATCCGTAAACTTGGCTATGAAGACCACCTTGCCTTACGCCAAGAGCTGATGACGGAGCGGGATAATGGTCTGCCGGTGATGATGACAACACTGGACGATTCTGAATTCAACCATGAATTGCGTGCGCTGGAAAAACTCTGGGAACAATTGACCCGACAAGATCATCAGGCCTTAATTGAGAAACTGGCGACGGCGAAACGGATCAAAATTATCGGTTATCGTAACAGTTACCCGTTGGCGATGCATTTTCGTCAGCAGTTGATGCAATGTCGGCCTCATGTTGAGTTGTTACCACTGCCGGGTCAGACGATTGGTGAAGATTTGGCATCGATAGAGGACGATGATTTTACGATTGTGATTGGTATCCGACGACGGATCGCAAATTTTGAGAAAATTATGGCCTTTCTGGCGCAACGCGATAGCTTGCTGATTACCGACCAATCCGGACAAAAGTACGCGCAGCAAGCCGGACACTTCTTTATCTGTTATATGAATAATGAGCTGCCGTTAGACAGCTATACTGTGCCGATGAGTCTGATTGCGCATCTGGTCAACCAAACGTTTTTACATCTGAAAAGCAAATCGACGCAGGTTAGCCGAAAAATTAGCATGAACTATACACAGCTTCACGAGTTAGAATAGCGCGGTTGGCAGTCATGTCCGACGATGAAGGTACAAACCGCCTGAGTGCTAGCAAGCATATCGTGGCGATAACAGAATGACGATAGATAAGTATAGGTATCAACAAGAATGAGTATCATCAATAAACTAAAAAAAGAGTGGTTTCTGGTTGGCATGGTGGCCGCTATTTTGCTGGCGACTGTTTCAGAACAGGTGGGGCGTTCCGGTGGACTGATTCATCTCGATAAGCTGACGGGGATCGGTGTCGCGATCGTGTTTTTCTTACATGGGTTAGGGCTGTCTCCGCAAAAGATTAAAGCCGGAGTAAGCAACTGGAAACTGCATGTGTATATCCAACTGGCGACCTATTTATTGTATCCGTTACTGTGGCTGATTTTTGGCAATGGGATGTTGGCATTGATGCCGGCGTCGCTCGCGTTTGGCTTCTGCTACCTGTTTGTGCTGCCCAGTACCATTTCTTCCTCGGTGGCGATGACCAGTGTGGGTAAAGGCAATGTCCCGGGGGCAATTTTCAACGCATCACTTTCCAGTATCCTCGGTGTGTTCCTCACGCCGTTATTGATTCAGCTCTTTATGGGGATGACAGGCGTGGAGTTAGATCTGATGAGCTCAGTCACTTCCATCGCTAAGTTGTTGTTAATCCCGATGGTTGCCGGGCAACTGGCCCGTCCGGTATTACTGAATTTCATCGATCGGCATAAGTCAGTGGTCAACAAAGTTGATAAGTTCGTTATTCTACTGATTGTCTATAATGCATTTTGTGACTCGGTAGCAAATGGTATCTGGCATAACTTCTCGGTCGCCATGTTAGCGTCTGCGATCGTCATCTGTTTTGTGGTGTTGCTGGTGATGGTTCATGCCATTCAGTGGGGGGCTCAGCGCTGCCATTTTTCACGGGCCGATGAAGTCGCTGCCGTGTTTTGTGGGACCAAAAAAACACTGGCCGCAGGGGTGCCGATGGCGACGGTTATTTTCGGTAACGACCCGAATCTTGGCATGATTTTGCTACCGATAATGCTTTATCACCCGATTCAGATTTTCTACTGTGCAATTCTTGCGAATCGGTATGCCAAACGTTATCAGCCAGCCAGTGAGGCCGCTGCTAACTCATAAGCGGAGAGACAGATATGGGACAACAGCAGATCAGAGACCAACGTATTTACTGTCAGCAGGGGCCTGATTATCTTGCGGCAACCGATGATGGTGCGTTATCCGGTCTGAGCTTTGTATTTAAAGATTTATTTGATGTCGCCGGGTATGTTACCGGGGCCGGGAATCCTGCATGGCTGGAGAGTCATGCCTCGGCAAATGCAACATCACCGATGATCGAAACCTTACTTCGTGCTGGGGCCACTTGTCGTGGCCGGGTTCAGACTGATGAGCTGGCTTATAGTCTCAACGGCCAAAATATCCATTACGGCACGCCTGACAATCCGGCAGCGCCCGGTTGTATTCCCGGCGGGTCATCGAGTGGCAGTGCCGTGGCGGTAGCGCGAGGGGATGTGGATTTCTCAATCGGCACAGATACCGGGGGTTCGGTGCGGATTCCTGCCAGTTATTGTGGTTTATTCGGCTTGCGTCCGACATTGGGTAAATTTGATCTCACTCACTGTTTCGAACTGGCGAAAAGCTTTGATACCGCAGGCATTTTTGCCCGCGATCTGTCGGTTTTAAGCTCGGTTTATCGTGAGTTGTCTGGAGAGCCGGTGCCGGATGTTGTTGAGCCGGTGCCGACCCTGTATCTCGACCGGTTTATGGCGCAACACCTGAGTGAAGATCGTTACCAGCGGGTGCATGACCGTTGCCGCTGGGCCGGGATTGCGCTCGAAGAGAAAGATTTTATGACACAGTCCGAGTGGCGACCGGACGCGTTGAGCCTGTTGTTTCGCAGCATCCAAGGATATGAAATTATTCAAAAACATGGGCGCTGGCTGACAGAACATGAGCATTCACTCGATCCGGTGATTCTGGAACGGGTCAAATGGTCGAGAACCATTTCCGATGCCACTTATCAGCAAGGAAAGATCCGCCAGAAAGCATTTCGCACGTGGTTATATGCTCAGCTCGATGAGCATGGGGGCGTCTGGTTGTTACCAACCACACCCGCGGGTCCGCCATCACTGGATATGGCACCGCAAGCGATGGCGGATTACCGGACGGCGCTGATGGGCTTGACTGCGATTGCCGGCTTGGCCGGGTTCCCCCAGTTACATTTACCGTTTCAGGGAATGGCCGACGGCCCGTGTGGGATGTCGTTGTTGGGGCTGCCCAATGAAGAGGCCCGGTTACTGGCGATTGCGACAAAACTGATGGCCGGAGAGGATAGTCAATGAGATATCAGACCGCATTTACCGCGCCCCATTACCGGGCGGCAGAAGTCGGGCAAAAAATTCTCGATGAGGGGGGCACCGCCAGTGAAGCGATGGTCGCTGCGGCGGCGATGGTGACGGTGCAGTATCCGCACATGAATAGTATCGGCGGCGACAGTTTCTGGCTGATTTGCCACCCGGGGCAGCAACCGATTGCCATTGATGGTTGCGGTGCGGCGGCGTTGCACCTTGATCCGGCGGCGTATTGTGCGCAAGGTGATGAGTTGCCTGCGAGCGGTGGGCGTGCGGCGATCACCATGGCCGGCACCATTGCCGGCTGGCAACACGCCTTAACGCTCAACCACCGCCAGCATACCTTGCAACAACTGTTGCAACCTGCGATCACCGCTGCCCGTGAAGGGATTGAGGTCACTCAGAGTCTGGTCAATGCAAGCGAAAAAACAGTGGCAATGTTGGGAGAGATTCCGTCATTTGCTCAGTGCTATTTACCGGATGGCAAAACACTGGAAGTCGGGCAGATTTTGCATAATCCGGCCTTGGCGGCGACCTTTGAACGGCTTGCAACCGCAGGGCTGGATGATTTTTATCGGGGTGAGCTTGCCAAACAGGCTGCGGCCGATTTAGCCGCCTTAGGCAGCCCGTTAACTCTGGACGATTTTCATCACCATCAGGCCCGGGTTATGGCCCCGTTATCGGTGCAGACCGGCAAGGGGAAGCTGTATAACTTCGGTGCGCCGACACAAGGGGTGGCCTCGCTGCTGATCTTGTCGATTTATGACCGATTGGTGACTCAGGCGGACCGTGAGATTGACCACATTCATTTGCTGGTGGAAGCCACCAAACAGGCATTCATTCTGCGCGATCAATACGTGACTGATGAAGCCGATCTCGCTGTCTCGTTGCAGCAGTTATTGACTGAGCCGAATATTGATGCGTGTGCGGCACGTATTTCGCTGGCACAGGCCCAACCCTGGCCGCATATCGCCCAACCCGGTGATACGGTCTGGATGGGAGCAACCGACCAATACGGTACGATGGTCAGCTTTATTCAGAGTGTGTACTGGGAGTTCGGTAGCGGCGCTGTATTACCAAATTTAGGCTTTGTCTGGAACAACCGGGCGAAAAGTTTTTCACTTGATGCGACGCATCACAATGTATTGAAACCGGGTAAAAAGCCATTTCACACTTTAAATCCGGCTTATGCTGAGCTGAATGATGGACAACGGATCGTGTACGGCACCATGGGCGGGGAAGGGCAGCCCCAGACACAAGCTTGTCTGTTCAGCCGTTATGTCTATCAAGGTTATGCGCTGGATGAAGCGATTGCCACACCGCGCTGGCTGCTGGGCCGGACTTGGGGAGACGATACCCATCAGTTACGGCTGGAGCAGAGTTTATATCTGGCATATCAGGATACCTTACGCGAGCGCGGCCATCATATTACGCAAGTGAAAGATCACAATGAATTGATGGGTCATGCCGGCGCTATCACGTTAAATCAGAATGGGCAGGCGACTTCGGCAACGGACCCGCGCAGTGATGGTGATGCCTTGGCCGGGCCGTTTTAAAGTCACAATTTGAATCAGATTTTATGGAGAGATGTATGGAAACCAATCCGCTATTTGAAACCCTCAATCCACCGCAACGGATGCTGATGGGGCCGGGGCCGATTAATGCTTATCCCCGGGTGCATCAGGCGATCTCATCAGCCCTGATCGGACAATACGATCCGGTGATGACGGGTTATATGAATCAGGTTCAGGCTCTTTATCGTCAGGTATTTGAGACCCAGAATCAACAGACGTTCCTCGTTGACGGCACTGCCCGGGCCGGGATTGAAGCTGTGCTGGTGTCGGTCCTGCAACCGGGGGACAAAGTGCTGATTCCGGTGATTGGTCGGTTCGGACATCTGTTATGTGAAATTGCTCAGCGAGTCGGCGCGACGGTACAGACGATTGATATTGAATGGGGAGAGGTGTGCCCGCCGGAAAAAGTGGAAGCGGCGATTCGTGCATTTCAGCCGAAAATGCTGGCCACTGTGCAAGGTGATACATCGACCACGATGAACCAGCCGTTGGCGGAGATCGGGGAAATTTGTCAGCGTTACGGCGTGCTATTTTACTGCGATGCAACGGCATCGATTGCCGGAAATGCGCTGAAAGTTGATGCGTGGCATCTGGATGCGGTTTCTGCCGGACTGCAAAAATGTCTCGGCGGCCCGTCGGGCAGCGCGCCGGTGACGCTCAGTGATCGTTGTGTTGCGGTGATTAACCGGCGCAAACGGGTCGAAGCCGGGATTCGGACGGCTGCGCATCAGGATGGTGAGGAGACACCGATTCAATCCAACTATTTTGACTTAGCGATGGTGATGGATTATTGGGGGCCGGAGCGGCTTAACCATCATACGGAAGCAACCAGTATGCTCTATGCTGCGCGTGAATGTGCACGGCTCTATCTGGAAGAAGGGGCCGCACAGGTGCTTGCCCGCCACCAGCAAGCCGGGCGGGCGATGGCAATTGGCCTTGAAGCGATGGGCTTAAAATTGTTTGGTAATCAACAATACAAAATGAACAATGTGGTCGGGGTCTATATTCCTGAGCAAGTGAATGGTGACCTCGTCCGTCAGGAACTGTTGCACCGCTTCGGCATTGAAATCGGCACCTCATTCGGGCCGCTTCACGGCAAAATCTGGCGAATTGGCACTATGGGATATAACGCCCGTCAGGAATGTGTCCTGATGACACTGGCAGCACTGGAATCGGTGCTATTGAAAGCCAACGCTTCTGTTGCCCCCGGTCAGGCAGTCGCTGCGGCAATGGATGTTTTCGGTGCCTGATTCGGGTCATCAAAACAAGGAAGAGTCACAATCTATGAGGCAATCAGAAGGAGCGTGTATGCAGGGAGCACCCCGGGCAACCCAAGTGATGGACAGAATTCAGACTTTGGCCTCATTCAGTGCAATGCCAAATGGTATTCTGCGGGCTTATCTGACCGAAGAGCATCGTCAGGCACATCAGCAACTGGCGCAGTGGATGACGCAGGCGGGGCTGGAAACATGGCAGGATGAAGTCGGCAATCAGTGGGGCAGAAAAGTCTCGGCACATCCCGAGATGCCGACGCTGATTATCGGTTCGCACAGCGATACGGTCGCCAACGCGGGCGGCTATGACGGCCCGTTGGGCATTTTACTGGCGATTGAGGCGTTGGCGGCACTCAAAGACGTTGACTTACCGTTCCATGTCGATGTCGTGGCATTTGCCGATGAAGAAGGAACCCGCTTTCAGACCACATTACTCGGTTCCAGCCCGGTGGCCGGCCTGTGGAATCCGGCTTTGTTAGACCGTCAGGATAAGGATGGTATCAGTATTGGTGAAGCAATGAGCCGGTTCGGACTCGATCCTGACAAGGTGGTGAATGCCGCCCGTAAACCGGAAGAGACGCTCGCTTATCTGGAAGTGCATATTGAGCAAGGCCCGCTGTTGGAGAGTCTCGACCTGCCTGTCGGTGTGGTGACTGCGATTGCGGGCGCGAAACGGTTTCTGATTGATGTTTCAGGTGTTGCCGGACATGCCGGTACCGTGCCGCTGCCACTGCGTCATGATGCTTTGTGTGGCGTGGCGGAGATGATTTCCTGTATTGAAGCATTTGCCACCGAGCATGAAATTGTCGCGACGGTCGGCAAGTGTGAGGTGCGCTCTGCCGCGGTCAATGTGATTCCCGGACAGGTGCAGTTTTCTCTCGATATTCGCAGTCAGTCGCAAGACAAACTGGATCACTGTGCGTCAGTGCTGATGGCACAACTGGCAGCGATAGCTGAGCGCCGCGGCCTGAGGATGACGGATGAACAGATTTATCAGGCACAAGCCGTCCCGTGCAGTGATCGGCTACAACAGGTCTGGGCAGATGTGGTCGAATCAGCGACCGGGAAAGATGTCTGTTATCTTGCCAGTGGTGCCGGTCATGATGCGATGGTGATGGCAAATCTTGCCGAGATGGGCATGTTGTTTGTCCGCTGTGAAAAAGGCATTAGCCATAATCCGCGAGAAAATGTAGAGACTCAGGATGTGGCGATTGCGCTGGACTGTTTGATCAACATGATCCGTTCTCTTTCACCATCCCGTGCTGGCATTGATTAACCACAAGCCAAGATCCTTCTTCGCCCGGACAGGAACACCGTCCGGGCATTTTTTTGGCTTGTATTCCTGTTTCGATAGCTATGAATCTGTGGCCCTCACTTCATTTTGATATCGAGCCCGAGTGAAACCAACGTCCCGATAAGGGTGGCGCTCACGACCGATAACAGCGAACCGATCAGCACATATTCAGTCAGATTACGACTGTCTGATTTGTTCAGTTCACCAAACCTGAAAATCGATTTGGCGGTGAAGACAAAGCCGACCGCGGCATAACTCCCGACCAGCGTGAAAGTCAGGATCAAAATACGTTCTAAATAACCAATCAGCTCACCACCAGCGACAAGGCCATTCATCTGCGGGGAATGGTCGGTTATGGTCATGGAATACTTATTTAAGAGACTGCCAATCACCACCGATGTCGGTTTCAATACCAGTACATACGCCAGAGCCACCAACATGCCTTGAGTAAATTTGTCATGCTGAAGGATGGTATCGATGGTGAGGTCCGTTGTCATGTGAAAAGCTATCAGTGCAAACACCACCGCATGGAGTGTTTGCTCCACTATCACATGGGTGAATTGATGGTGATTGCGCGTCGCTTGCCATAGGTCGATCATCAGATGACTGAGCGTAACAATCACGATGAGACAAGCGGTGGCACGCCAATCCATCCCAAGTACTACCGCTGGTACGGAGAGCACGATGCCTTGCAATAATGCATGAATGTACAGTTGCGGGGCGCGATAGGTGAATTTTTGTTTGGCTGCCCGCCATCGTCCGGGTTGGAGGTAAAAATCACCAATCAGATGAATCAGTAAAAACGTGATGAAGACCGTCAAAAAATCAGACATTTCTGAACCCTGCCACTTGGTTGATAAATTGTTGATTAAGCGCACTGATGAGCGACCAGCCCGACGCTTTTAATGATTTACTGGCTGTTGCCGTCGCAATACCGAGCTGTTCGGCTAACTGACTGACTGACAGCTCTTGAGCGGTTTGTAGCATCGGCAGCATCACTTCACACTGGCGGGCCGTTAAGTCGGTCAGCTGTCTGTCGAGATATTGAAAGAGTAAGTCAAACTGAGTACGGAGTTCGGCACGGTCAGCATTAAAAATCAGCCGATGGCTTTTTAATGACTTCAGCCCGCGCCCGGAGAGGACGAATGCTTCTCCCATTGACTCCGAGACCGACGTACGCAGCTCGGCATGAGCCGCAATAGCAAAGCTGATGCGGCTGTCAAAGGCTTTGCCGAGCGCTTTAATGCCAAGCCGATACAGGAGGGTATATCTCAGCGCATTTTCAATATCATGTACCACACTCTGAAATTCATCCCCCCGGATAATACTGTGTGCATTGGCTGTGTTTTCATGACTTATCCATGCCTGAATCTGTTTGATACGTGTCAGAAGTTGTTCAAACTGCTCAGTATCTAACTGCGTTGAATTCACTATATCACCACTGATCACAGCAATTGTTTTATTGGTCTTCGCCACATGAAACTCCTCTCTGTCTCTGCGTTAATTTAGCCTCTTATAGCTAATTATGCAAATTTAGCTGTTTATGGCTAATTAGGGTGGTTTGGCGATATGGGGCTAACGTGTCAAGGGGAAGCGGAAAGCATGAAGTCATGATCGAAGCGGTCGGGCAGGCGGAGGCGATGTTTCATCGCATATATATTTCCAGCCTTCGTTACTCCGAAAGGCACAGAAACTATCGGAGGAAGTATATCTTTCATGGAGAATCAACCGCCGGTCAATCCCTGTTTCGATGTGGATGATGAACCGAAAATTTGCGAAATAATGACTTTTCGTGGTGAGGTTGGTGATGACTTTACGGCGGGGCTTGGGCGTGACATGAATATTCATTTTCATGTAATCTATAGCAATACCTGAGTGTGGGGCTGGGTTTTTGGTGGTGTCTGTATGCTACCAGCCTTTACACATCAACGCAGGCAGTGGAGACCGATAGCCCGTCTGGGACACGGTTATTGAGGTGGTACGGCAAGGAGTAGAATGTGGTTGTGATTGCAAGGTTTTCTTTTCCGCACGAAGCGCAGATTGCGAAGGCGAGCTTAGATTGTGCGGGTATCGCCAGCTATATCGCTGATGAACATACAGTCAATACGCAGTGGCTATACTCAAACGCGATGGGAGGTGTTCGTCTCATGGTTGCTGAGGATGATGCTGAAGAAGCGATACAAATACTCAATAGCGATTTCTCCCAATCTGTAGACCATGAGTTGGTGACAGAATCCGTCAAAGACGTTTGCCCCCATTGTGGGAGCGCTGATTTGTTTGCCTTTACCAAAGGTAAGCGTCCCGCTTTTCTGGTGTTTCTCCTGCTTGGTTTTCCATTGTTCTTTTATCAGCATGGTTACAAGTGTCATCGGTGTGGCAAATTCAGTCAAAAACTGTAGTGTTTCAGGCCTTGAGCGATGCATGGTGCTGTTCTGCCCGCGATGACGCCGCGAACTAATCAGATCTCGTATTGTCTGTAAAGGGAGATGTGAATCGCGAAGACAAGCAGGAGTCTCGAAGTATGCGAGGTTTAAGCACCATCATTTTGATTGCTGTCGGGTGTTTGATTGGTTATTTCACACCGCAGTCGTTTGGTAAACACAAACATCACCGTACCAATATGGAGATCGTCTCGGAAACCATTGCCCCCGGTGTGATGCTAACGGGGTACCGGGAACCCGAAGAGAATGAGCAACAAGGGCCGCAAGGCTACCACTATCTTTACTATTTACACGCCCCCGGAGATGCATTGAGCGATCCGTTTCTGATTACCGATACCCCGGTCGCTAAAATTGGCAAGCTGAATGCCCATCATCTGAGTATCCGTTTAAGCGGACATGTCTTCCACTATCAAACGCTGTCACAAATAGACTGGCATGATCACCTGACGACGATCGCCGTTGATCTGGAGGCACATATACCGGCGTCGTGATCCTGATATGGGGTGACTGTCTATTTTGCAGGGATGAACATTCAGTCCGGTAAGCGATTCAGTTCCTTTATGTTTATCTGAAAAAATCTGCTAATTTAAACAAGATAACGATTCCCGGAGGCAGCATGAGTCAAAGTGCGTTTATAGCAGCTTTATTATTTGATGGGCAGGGCGGAGCCGTTGAGCTGGATCTGGAACAGGTCAATGCCTGGCAACCCGAGCAGGGCACATTGTGGGTACATATTGATTGTGCCAATGAACAGGGCAGTCACTGGTTGTCGCATCAGAGTGGTGTCGGAGAATTGGTTGCGGATGCCTTACTGAGTAATGATACCCGCCCGCGGGTGAGTCATGTGAATGAACAGTCACTGATTTTTTTACGTGGGGTGAACTTAAGTGAAGGTGCCAGCCCGGAAGATATGGTCTCGGTGCGGATTGTGATTGATGCGCAGCGGATTATTTCGACCCGACGACGCAAATTGTTGTCAGTCAGTGATTTAATTCAGTCTCTGCATCAGGGGGAAGGGCCGGTGAATCCGTCTGACTTTCTGGTGCGGCTGTGTCATTACCTGACATTACGCATTGATGCGGTGACAGCCACGTTTGAGGATCGCATTGCGCAGATTGAAGAGGATGTACTGGAGGCGTCAAACCCTGCGGCACATCGCAAAGAATTAATGGAAATCCGCCGTCAGACTATTCATCTGCGTCGTTATCTTGCGCCGCAGCGTGAGGCTATGTTGAAAATGATGGCGGAGCGAAAAGCATGGTTACTGGCCGATGACCGGCTGTATTTACAAGAGAGTACGGATCGGCTGATTCGCTCGGTGGAAGAGCTGGATGCGATTCGTGAACGGGCGGTGGTGACACAAGAAGAGTTGGTCAGTCAGGTGAATGATCAGATGAACCAGCGTATGTATGTGATGTCGCTGATTGCCGCGTTGTTTTTACCGCTGGGATTTTTGACTGGTTTGTTGGGTGTGAATATCGGTGGCATTCCGGGCACGGATAACCCCGCGGCCTTTCTCTGGTTTGCAGTCATGTTAGTGATAGTGACGTGCGCCATCTTAGGATTTTTCAAACTCAAACGCTGGTTTTAGGCGGGTGTCACTGACATCTTTATCGATCATGAAACGGCCCAGTGCAAATGCACTGAGCCGTTTTCATCAGGACGGTATGAGGGCAAGACTAAATACCACCTGTCGGGGGTTGGAGCATCCGTCTATCGGCGGCTGTCGATTGACTTAGCGTCAATCTCGGCGCATTACCGATAGATAAAGCGATTGACCAGATTTTCCAGATATTCTTGTTGGCCGGAGACGCGTTGTGGCGCAATATCATTGTCTACGGCGTACTGTGCCAGTGATGCCAATGAATGTTCTCCGGACAGAATCTGGCTACCCAGTGTTTGACTCCAGTCGGCGTAACGTTGGGCAATATGTTTGCCGAGTTGATCATTTTCGATCATGCTGGCTGCCCGTTCGAGTGCTAATGCCATTGTGTCCATACCACCGATGTGACCGTGGAACAGGTCTGCTGCATCAATCGATGGGCGACGGAGTTTGGCATCAAAGTTCAGACCGCCGGTGGTGAAACCGCCTGTTTTAAGAATTTCGTACATGATCAGGGTATTTTCTTCCACACTGTTCGGGAACTGGTCCGTATCCCAACCCAGTTGTGCATCACCACGGTTGGTATCAATGGAGCCGAAGATTCCCAGCGCGGTTGCTGTGGCTACTTCATGGTGGAAGCTGTGACCGGCCAGTGTGGCATGGTTGGCTTCAATGTTGACTTTGACTTCATCTTCCAACCCGAACTGTTTTAAGAACCCGTATACAGTGGCACAGTCGTAGTCATACTGGTGTTTGGTTGGCTCTTGAGGTTTCGGTTCGATCAGAATCGTGCCTTTAAAGCCGATTTTATGTTTGTGCTCGACCACCATTTGCATCAGGCGACCCAATTGTTTGCGTTCCTGACGTAAGTCGGTGTTCAGTAATGTTTCATACCCTTCGCGTCCGCCCCACAACACATAGTTTTCACCGCCCAGTTTTTGTGTTGCTCCCATCGCATGGAAGATTTGAGTCGCGGCATAGGCAAAGACTTTTGGATCGGGATTGGTCGCTGCGCCAGCCATATAGCGTGGATGAGAGAACGCATTGGCGGTGCCCCATAACAATTTCACACCAGTGTCTTGTTGTTTTTGTCCCAGAACATCAACCATTTCTGCGAAATTATTGACGTATTCTTTGATGGAGCTGCCTTCAGGAGCGACATCGGCATCGTGGAAACAGTAGTAAGGCACACCAAGTTTAGTAAAGAATTCAAATGCAAGATCGGCTTTTGAACGCGCCAGTTCCATGGCACTGCCGCCATGATGCCATGGCCGGTCAAAGGTTGCGGCCCCGAAAACATCGGCACCCGGCCAGACGAAGTTGTGCCAGTAGCATGCAGCAAAACGCAAATGTTCTTTCATGGATTTGCCAAGAATCATACGGTCCGCATCATAATGATGGAATGCCAAGGGATTCGTTGATTCTGTCCCTTCGAATTGGATGGGCTCAATGTGTTTAAAAAATTCAGTCATGATGGTTTCCCTGTAATTAATGGCCCTTGCCTTTATGAAATAGCTTCATGGAATAGGTACCGAGTGAATAAAATCAATTCGCATTTATCATGACGGGATTGTTCGGCAAGCGGCAATTGTGATTTTTCTTATCGCTATTATTCATTTTTTTAAATTTGAACTGTGTTGTTTTTTTAAAATATGGCCGGACCTACACGATCACATAAATAAAAAATCATAATTCAGTTGAATTATTCCATAATATGCAAACCTGAATCGTTTGACTTTATATATAGCCAGACAATCATCAAGATGGCGATATCTTCATTATGAGATGGCTCTTTTGAGATGGTTGGAAAGAAAGATACCCTACAAATATAAAAGAGGTCATTCAGATGAAAACTGGCACGAATGTGATTCACCTAACGCTGGTTGTGGCGTTAGGTGGGCTGTTATTTGGTTACGATACCGCGGTGATTTCCGGCGCGGTTGAGGCGCTGCAAAATTATTTTCAATTGACGGCAACTGAGTTGGGCTTTGCGGCGTCTTCGGCGTTAATTGGTTGTGTGCTTGGTGCTGCATTGGCGGGCTATGTCAGTCAACGTTACGGGCGACGTGGTGCACTGATTATTGCCGCTTTACTGTTTCTGATTTCTGCCATTGGTTCGGCGATACCACAGCATTATTGGACTTTTGTGATTTATCGGATCATTGGTGGGGTCGGTGTGGGCATCGCGTCGATGGTTTCACCAATGTATATTGCCGAAGTTGCCCCTCCTGCACGGCGTGGCGGATTAGTCGCATGGAACCAGTTTGCCATTATTTTCGGTATGCTGGTGGTCTATTTCGTCAATTACGGCATTGCGCTGATGGGCAGTGATAACTGGCTGAATGATGTTGGCTGGCGATATATGTTTGCGTCAGAAGTGATTCCCGCAGCCCTGTTCTTTGGCTTGCTGTTTACTGTACCGGAGACTCCTCGCTGGCTGGCATTGAAAGGACGGGACAATGAAGCGCATGGTTTGCTGAAAGCGCTCAATCCACAACAAGATGTTGAGCCGCAATGGCAAGAGATCAAACAATCGTTGGTGAAAGTTCACCGGCCAGGGATTGTCGCTGCCGGATATCTGGGCGTATTGCTGATTGGTATTATGCTGAGTGTGTTACAACAGGTGACGGGGATTAATGTGTTTCTTTACTATGCTCCTGCGATCCTGAAAGGTTTTAGTGATTCCACAACTGATATTGCATTGCTGCAAACCATTTTGGTGGGGGCGGTCAATTTAAGTTTTACCGTTTTGGCAATTTTCACCGTGGATAAACTCGGACGCCGTCCGTTGATGATGATCGGGGCCGGCCTGATGGCGGTCAGTATGCTCGCGATCGGCACCGCAGCGTATCTCAATGCAATCGGCGGATATTTATTAGTCTTTATGTTGTTATATATCGCTGCCTTTGCACTGTCATTGGGGCCCGTCACATGGGTATTACTGTCTGAAATTTTTCCTAACAGTGTTCGTTCCAGAGCGTTATCGATTGCGGTGTTCGCGCAATGGTTTGCCAACTTTGTTGTGTCTCAGACCTTCCCGATGATGAATGAAAAAGAGAGTTTCATTTTTCAACAATTTCATGGCGGTTTCCCATTTTGGATCTATGGCATTATGGGGATATTCACCGTTTACTTTATTTATCGCTGGGTACCGGAAACCAAGGGCAAGTCGCTGGAACAGCTGGAAGGCCTTTGGCAGCGTGATGCTGACCAAGCCAATGGTCGCATGAAAACAGCGGATTTATCCTGAGTGAGGCAGCACGGATGATAGCGTCGGAAAGCTGGTTGGTTCGAGTGATATGATGGCTGAATGGTGTGTGTCGAGCATTTTGTGCAGTGGCCCACCGGGATCCGGTGGGCCGTCTGCGCGGTGTTGTCGTTCTCTCATTATGTCACAAGGCGATGCTGTGACAGCCGTGAGAACGCTCGAACATACCAAAGCATCGGTCATGCGGAACTGTCGCTCATGCGGAATTATCGGGCATGGTAAACATCGACCAGACAGAACAATGGATCATGCCGGTGATGCGTTACAACAATACAGTTACAACAATGCATCACGATGACGCCATCGGTCGTGGTGCTGTTCGCGGAACTCTTTTGGTGTACATTGCTGGTGTTTTTTAAACACACTGTACATGTATTGCAGTGACGGATAACCACATAGCTCCGCAATTTCGGCCACCGGCAGTGATGTGGTCGCCAGAAGGTGGCGGGCTTGTTTGAGTTTTGAGTTATGAATTTCCTGATGAATCGAGTGGCCGCATTCTTCTTTGAAACGAATTTCCATGTTGGAACGCGAGATCCCGACATAATCGAGTACCTGTTCGACTTTAATCCCTTTACAGGCGTGATGGCGGATAAAATGCATCGCCTGAATGACATATGGGTCTTTCAGAGCCTGATAGTCGGTGCTTTGCCGGGCGTGAACCTGCGTTGGGGGAACCAGTCGGCGGGTTTGATGCAGGCTCTCTAATTGCTCGGTGTCTTGCGGATCGGTCGTTAACAGGCGGTGCAGCAGTTTGGCTGCCTGATAACCCATTTCTCTGCAT
This sequence comes from Vibrio rhizosphaerae, assembly GCF_024347095.1. Lineage (NCBI taxonomy): Bacteria > Pseudomonadati > Pseudomonadota > Gammaproteobacteria > Vibrionales > Vibrionaceae > Vibrio > Vibrio rhizosphaerae. Next base: position 340,909 of record NZ_AP024904.1, read on the forward strand.
CCTTGTTCGACCGAGGATAACGAGACGCGGCTCAGGTAGCGGGTCAGCTCTTCATTATCGATACCGATGACAGAAATTTTGTCCGGTACCATCAGCTTCAAATGATCACAAACCTGCAAGAGGTGACGGGCACGGGCATCGGTTACTGCCACGATGCCGACCGGCGTCGGTAGCTGTTGTAACCAGTCCGCGAGGCGATTCATGTCATACTGCCACGTTTGCGGACTGACCTCATTGCCCCGATAGACCGAGCCTGAATATCCTTCGCGCTGTAACAGATGAATAAACGCCTGCTCTCGCTCATGAGACCAGCGTCGCCATGATTCCTGCGGCATGCCGTAAAACGCGAAGTTTTCAATGCCTTTGCTTTTGAGGTGCTGAAATGCCAGTTCAATCAAGGCCTGATTATCTGTCGCCACATAAGGAACGTTCGGATAATCCTCCGGGTGTTCATAAGAGCCGCCGATTGCGACGACGGGAATCGTGGTCTCTTCCAGCAGCGTGCGAATTTTAGGGTTGTCGAAGTCAGCAATCACACCATCGCCTTTCCAGGTATGAAAGTTTTCCAGATGCGTTGTGAATTCTTCCTCAAGATAAATATCCCAGTTGCATTGGGAGGCTTGCAAATATTCGCCGATGCCCTCAATCACTTCTCGGTCATACACTTTATTGGCATTAAATAACAGTGTAATCCGATAACGGTGGTCGATGAACTGACGGTATGGTGTGTGAGAGTAAGGTTTCAGAGTGGTCATGGATGGGTTTTTATTCATAAATAATATTAATTATATTTTGTCCATAATTTTTAAGTCTAACAGGCAAGCACCGTGTTAAATGTGATCCTTCACTCAGTCATTAAATCCATGAAGCTATCTATGAAAAATCGTAATTGTGTCGTGAACTGAGAGACTTATGATAATGATTCGATAAATAAAATCATAACGAAGCATCAATATATTCGGATTGCCCCACCAGACAATGTATTTCTTGAGGTTATCCGAGCGGTTGACTGAAAATAAAAGGATAGCTTATGTATGTTGGAATCGATTTAGGGACATCCGGCGTGAAGGTCATTGTGCTGGCTGAAAACGGTGATGTCGTTGCGAGTGAAGTTGCACCGCTTGAGATATCACGTCCGTTTCCGCTATGGTCAGAACAAGATCCGCAACACTGGTGGCAAGCCACCGAACAAGCGATTCAGGCGCTGGGCAAGCAGACGGATCTCAGCGCGATCAAAGCGATTGGGCTGTCCGGACAAATGCACGGCGCGGTGTTACTGGATCAGCAAGGCGAGGTGCTGCGCCCTGCGATTTTATGGAATGACGGGCGTTGTCAGGCGCAATGTGCCGAACTGGAGCGGCGTGTCCCCGATAGCCGTCAGATTACCGGGAATATGATGATGCCGGGCTTTACTGCGCCGAAACTGCTTTGGGTTGCAGAGCATGAACCGGACATTTTTGCCCGGACAGATAAAGTTCTATTGCCTAAAGATTATTTACGTTATCGGATGACTGGCTTATACGCGTCAGATATGTCCGATGCTGCCGGAACCATGTGGCTTGATGTCGCCCGGCGTGACTGGAGTGATGAACTGCTTGATGCGACCGGATTGGAACGGCGTCAGATGCCAGACTTGTATGAAGGCAATGCAATCACCGGCACGTTGAGTCGTGAACTGGCCAATGCGTGGGGGATGCCGGAAGTGCCGGTGATTGCAGGTGGCGGTGATAATGCCGCAGGAGCCGTCGGGGTCGGAATTATTGAGCCGGGACAAGCCATGCTCTCTTTGGGAACTTCCGGGGTGTATTTCGCCGTCAGTGACGGCTTTCTGGCCAATCCGGATTCGGCGCTGCATAGCTTCTGTCATGCCCTGCCCGGAACGTGGCATACCATGTCGGTTATTCTGAGTGCCGCATCGTGTCTGTCTTGGGTGTGTGAATTGACCGGATTTGCTGATGTGCCTGAGATGTTACAAGCGACGGAAAATCATGCGGATGTCAGTTCCGGGGTGGTATTCCTGCCTTATCTGTCCGGGGAGCGGACACCGCATAATGATCCGTATGCCAAAGGTGTTTTCTTCGGTATGACTCATTCAACTTCAAAGTATGAGCTGGTTCAGGCCGTGTTGGAAGGGGTCGGGTTTGCATTTGCAGATGGTTTTGATGCATTACATCAGACTGGTCTGTTGCCGGAAGAGGTGGTTCTGATTGGCGGCGGGGCCCGTAGTCAGTACTGGCGTCAGATGCTGGCGGATATTGTCCGCTTACCGCTGGCTTATCGTCAGGGTGGTGATGTCGGTCCGGCTCTGGGGGCTGCGCGACTGGCGATGTTAGCGGTTCAACCGGAGATGACCGCGCGGGATATTTGTGCGTCACCGGTCTTGATTGAAAGACACATACCGGATGAAGAGCAAACCGAGCATTACCAGCGCAAACGAGCCGTTTATCAGCAATTATATCGTCAATTAAAACCACTCTTTATTTAAGCAACACCGATTATTCAAGAAAAATAGAGCGTTTCAGTCGGCGTGATTTCCCCTCGGTTGAGGGGAAATCACGATGGGTTAGCGATTCGCCAGCCACAAAATAACAAACACAAAATAACAAAGGAGCCTTGAGGCTCCTTTGTTAATCAATAATGTTAATCAATGATCACGCTGAATATCGACAGCATATTCCATCGCGTTATGCCGTTTGAGTGGTCTGCTCCACGTCCTCCGGGGTCTCGTTGAGATGGGTTATTGTTTCCGCACCGTGCATCCACATCACCAGTTTATTGGAGAATAATAGCAGGATCAGGCCGGACACTGTGGCCGTTACGGCGATGCCGCCGAAAATTGCTAAGGCGCCGAAATCACCGACATGGGCCCCGATCAACCCGGCAATATAGTTGGCAACTGCATTAAATCCGAGCCAGACCCCCATCATGAGTGACGCCAGACGCAGCGGTGCCAGTTTGGTGGTCATCGACAAACCGATGGGTGATAAACAGAGTTCCCCGATGGTATGGAAGAAGAACGCGCCCACCAGCCAGAACATCGAGGTTTTCACATTCAGATCACCGCCTTGTTCTAAAACTGCGCCAATCATACACAAGAAACCGATCGCCAGAAAAAATAGTCCAAACGCAAATTTGACCGGTGAATTGGGTTCACGACTGCCAAGTTTGATCCAGAGTAGCGCAATCAGTGGCGCACAGGTAATAATGAAAAACGGATTCAGAGACTGGAACCAGGCTGCGGGCACTTCAAAACTGCCGATCATCCGGTCGGTATATTGTTGGGTATACAAGTTCATCAAACCACCGGCTTGCTCGAATCCTGCCCAGAAAACAATCACAAAGAAGCCCATGATGATAATGACTTTCATACGGTCTGTTTCTTCTTTGGTTAATGGTTCTTTCTTCTGTGCTTTCTTCTGTTGTAAATCCCGGGCTGCCGCAGGTTTGAGGCCAATATCTCCCAGCAAGCGTTGTGCAAACAGGATCTGAATGACGAAGCTGATCATCATCCCAATTCCGGCGGCGACAAAACCGGCTTTCCAGCCGAAATTATTGGTTGCGATGCCGGAGATAATCCCCGCAAGGAGCGCGCCCATATTGATGCCCATATAAAAGATAGTGAATGCGCCATCACGCCGATGGTCGCCTTCGTGATACAGGTCTCCGACCATGGTGGAAATATTCGGTTTAAACAGACCATTGCCGATGATCAGTAACGCCAGTCCAAGATAGAAGCTGTGTACCGCGTCAAGACCGAATAGCTGATGCGGCAGAGCCAATGTAAACTGACCGATGGCCATCAGGGCTCCCCCCGCGAGGATCGAACGACGCTGGCCAAAATAGTTATCGGCCAGCCAGCCACCGATTAAGGGCGTAATATAGACAAGCCCGGTATAAATGCCATAGAGATCTAATGCCTCTTTGGCTGACCAGCCCATGCCACCATTGAGTGTTGTATCTGTGAGGTATAAAACCAGAATTGCTCGCATTGCATAGTAGGAGAATCGCTCCCACAGTTCCGTGCCGAACAAAAGAAACAGGCCACGAGGATGGCCTAAAAATTGATGATTGTTGTGATTCATATTTGCTTTGTTTGGATTATTTATTAGCTTTTTATTTTACTTTAATGTTACATATTGGGTAAATGGTTTGGTTTTTAACATCTTTGCAATATATTATAACTATGTGTTTTTAAGTTTTTGAAATTCAACAAATTTGTAAATTTTGCTTGAAAGTCAGGTAATCGAGGGGAACTAAGTTTTCATTTATGAAACAATTGGTTGCATGGTTGATATAGAAAAACTAGCAATAATTAAAGATTTGTGACGGTGATTGATATCGCTGAAAAAAAAGCCAGCACAGCGTGCTGGCAAGATCCTGCAAAAGATAGGATATCAGAGCGTATTGATTAATTTGTACACGCGCCGGTCAAAGTCCAGGAGTTATCACTACCGGGAGTTGATGTCGTATACCAGTTGGCCTGATAGAGTTTATTCTGATACACCATGTAGTCACCGCTGTCGCTATGGTTATAAGGGCCGTTTTCCCACGCCCTGCGTGTCCAGTTTGGATAGACATTGACGCCGGCACATGTTTGTGGGGTATTGTTGCCCAGCTGATATGGCCAGTTTTCAATAATTGATTTTACTTTTTTGCCGGATGGCGTCAGATTCATCGTATCGGGATAATAAGTCGATGCGCCTTCAGCTTTGTCGTTTAACGCCCAGTTTGCATTACTGAGGTCATGCTCTTTCATGAAGTTCACCCAGATATTGGTTTCCGCTTCATTGACCCCACCGTCTCCGTCGGCGTTGATAGTGCCCCATTCGGTGACGAAGAGCGCAATGCCATTATTCATCGCGGTGAGGGCTTTGTCTCTGAGATATTGTCCGTGTGTACCGGCATAGAAGTGCAGTGTATAGGCAATGTTGGTTCCGTTGATGGGATTAAAAGATGCGGTATCGACATCTTGTGACCAGCTTGGGGTACCGACCACGATTAAGTTATCTGGATCAAACTCGCGGATTGCAGCAATGACTTTTTCGGCATAAGGCTTGATGACATGATCCCAAGAGATTTGCAGCGGCTCATTATAGATTTCATAAATGACGTTGGGGCTATCGCCATATTTCTGAGCCATTTCCCGGAAGAAGCTGACCGCTTCAGCAACGTTATCTTCGGCATGGTGAGAATGCCAGTCGATGATTACATACATGTCGTTTTCAATTGCGGCATCGACGACGGTAATCACTTTGGCCTTATTACCGGCCGGATCATCGAGATAGCCACCATCTTCCTGAATTCCCATTGATGCCCGGACAATACTTGAATGCCAGTCATCCCGAAGCATTTTGACAATATCTGCGCGATAGAACTTTTCACCGCCCCATTCGTTATTACTCCAGAACAGACTGTTACCCGCGAAGCTCTTCACGGTATCTCCGGCATAGATTTTATTGCCGGACACTGACAAAGGTTCAACCGCCCATGCTTGCTGACTTAATCCGACAAATAAGCATCCCAGACAGGAAAGTAATAATTTTTTTGCCGGGAAACGGCGTTTTTTCATCGATAGACGTTGTGTTGGTAAATATGACATCAGTTCACCTCTAATTAAACATGACGTACCATTCATTATATGTGGAATGACTCATGATAATTGTATTGTTAGCTTGGAAGTATGTTTGACAAAGATTGCCAATCAATAAATTGGCAATTATTTAAATATAGATGCTAATAGGCAAATTGGAATACGAACTATCATAGTTGTGACAATACACTCGATAGTCGGTTTTTATATTTTTATTTATATTATTAAATATATTGTTTTGAATTTACTGAAACAATCTTTGTGATCTGTATTTCAAAGGATGTTATGAAATAATGTATGAAAATCCAAGGGATAGGATATTGTCTGGCGAGTGAATATGATATTCCGTCCTATAAAAAGGACGGAATAGTGACATTATTTTATCATGTTTTCATTTTCAGATTTTTATTTCCAGAAAACAAGAAAGTAATGGTATTGCTTGGTCTGTTGGTAAAATTACAGCCCATACTTTGATGGTAAGCGATGGTCATTCTGAATCATGATTTTCAGATCAGATAAATATTTCACATCATCGTCATTATTTTCCCAGTAGAAATGGCCGAATGCTTCAACCGCCTCGCGCATTAAAATCGCTTTAACTTTTTTGACACCCGATTCGCGCAGTAGCTCGTAGAACAGTTGATCGGCATCAGAGCGGCTTAACAAATGCGTATAATAGAGCCAGTCATGGATCACTGCCGCTTTCATAAAGCGCGGGTTAAACGGTGTCCCGATAATACTGTAGGCAGCACTCGGAATACTTGCCCCATCGTACTGAAAGAACTTCGGCACCCAGAGTTCTGTGCCTTGGTTGACGATGCCAAAATCCTCAGCAACTTCATAGGCTTCATCAAGCTTACTGCTATGTGGTTCGGTCACCGGAAATAAATATAAATTGCTCATGCTCATATTCGAGTCTCCATATTCAAGCGTGTTATTGGGTTGTATGTTCGTCCGGACGGCTGAGGCACATGATCCGCAGCAGAGATAGATTATGTGTATTGATGACTATTGAATAGGGGGGCCTGCGAACAACTTTGCGAACAAATATAAATAGTTACAGAGAGTTAGCAAGTCTATTTGAGGCGAACGTCGGAGAAAATGAGGGGAAGTTGCGGTCAGTCATACAGTCTGTGCATTTTATGTTTTTTGTTGCATACTGTTTTTCAGCCCGTTCTGATGAACGAACGGCTCTCAACGAATGGTTATGAACGAATAGTTATGAACGAATAGTTATAAACGAATGGTTATAAACAAATAGTGATAAACAAACCGTTATCAATGAACATCCATCAACGGGGACGCGCGTTGTGCTGAAAGATGAAAAACCAAAACGGAGAAGACAATGATGACAAAGATTGGTGAAAATATTTGGATATTCGATGGTAAAACCGTTCCGTTTTTAACCTTACCGTATTCGACAAGGATGACGATTGTCCGGCTTGCCGATCAATCTTTATGGGTTCACAGCCCCATTGAATTTAATTCTGAACTGCAAGCCGCAGTCGATGCTTTAGGGGTTGTGAAATACTTGATCGCGCCCAACCAGCTTCATCATCTGTTTATTGCCCAATGGCAAGCCGCTTATCCGGAAGCGTTCTCGTATGGAACCGAAGGGGTACGTCATAAGCGTCAGGATTTGACATTTAATGCGACTTTGTCCGCACAGGCCGATTATCCGTGGACCGATGAACTGGATGCCGTGTTATTTACCGGTTCTCAGGTGATGCAGGAGTGTGTCTTTTTTCACCGTTCGACTGAGACGTTAATTGTCACGGATCTGATTGAAAACTTCTCACCGCAAGCTTTCAATTTCTTTCAGCGTTTGTTGGCTAAGCTGACCGGGATTCTTGCCCCGACCGGTAAAATGCCATTGGATTGGCGCTTAAGCTTTTTGATGGGCAAAGCGACCGCTCGGACGCATTTGGAGAAAATCCTGAGTTGGAACCCCAAGACCATTGTCATGGCACACGGTATGATTGTGACGGAAAATGCCGATAAATTCTTACGCCGTTCATTTCGCTGGCTATTATAAACGGAATCAATAGACTGTTGACTCTGTCATTTTCTGGTGCTGAACCTTGTGTTCCAAGGGGCGTCGCTCGCGGGGTGAATGGCCGATCATTTAACCGCATCTCATCATGCCGAATCGGTGAACGAAATATGTAGCGAAATGCGCGGAATGTGGTACTTTGCCCGGCAATAAATGGTGTGTTTCTGTGCAACGCAGCGTGGGTTGATATGACTCAGTGTGCGATGTGATATCAACATGTCGGTATACATGAATGACGATAATAAGGAATCAATGTGGCAGCGTTTGATCGATTTTCAAAAGCCAATGGATCAAAAACAGATGACGGGAGTTCGATGAATGAAAATTTATTCGAGCTGATTGCTGATGATATAGAAAAGCAAGGATATAGCATTCGTCCGGCTGCGTTGCCAGAAGCGATCTCCGGCCCACTGTTTGATCACCAGCAATCGCTTCATGCTGACAAATATATCGACGCTGGTATCGGTCGGCGCGATGACTATCTGAAAAATGACTTTGTCAGAAATGATGAAATTTGTTGGATTACCGGACAATCAGATTCAGGACAAGCTTGGATCGACTGGACATCACAGTTAAAGCGCTTCCTCAATCAACGGCTTTTTCTGGGGCTGTTCTCGTTTGAAAGCCATTTCGCGCATTACCCGCCGGGAGCCTTTTATAAACGGCATTATGATGCTTTTCGTGGTGAAGCCAACCGGGTTTTGTCCGTCGTGACGTATTTAAATCCGAATTGGGGGGCGACCGATGGCGGCGAACTGATTTTGTATCGGGATGATTTGGACCAGGAAGGGATCAGCGTCGTACCGCTGTATGGAACCATTGTGGTTTTTCTCAGTGAGGAATTTCCGCATGAAGTGCGTCCCGCGACGCGAGATCGATACTCGATTGCCGGTTGGTTCCGGGTGAATACCTCGATTAATAACCGAATCGATCCCCCGCGTTAATTACACTGATCATCAGGAGGATGTATGCATCATTTTCAAGGTTCGTGCCTGTGTGGCAGTATCCGGTATGAAGTGGCCGGTAAACTACAGAAATTTTTCCTGTGCCACTGTCAGCGGTGCCGTAAAGATACGGGGTCAGCTCATGCGGCAAATATATTTATCAACCCCACCACCTTTGATTGGCTGAGTGGTGCTGATTTAGTAAAAACGTATCACCATCCGGACTCCCGTCATGTGAAAAGCTTTTGTCAAAACTGTGGCTCAGCTGTGCCGACCGTCATCAACAGCACCATGATTCTGCTCCCCGCCGGAAGCCTGGATTCAGAGCCTCCACGGATGCCTGACGCAAATATTTTTGTCGACAGTCAGGCAAACTGGTCAAAAAATACCGACAACCTGCCGGGTTTTGCACAATTGCCTGAATAAACGGATTCACATTTCATCATTTTTGGCCTGACTCAGATTTTCATAGAATGATCGAATAGCTCAAACTAGTCACAACTGAAGATTGAACAAATATTGAGGTTTTTGAACCCTTCAACTAACTTAAAATTATCGTTTTTATTTTGGGAGCGCACGATTGATGCCATCTCAATCGAAAGATATTGAGTACGAAGTGAAGGGGACTACCACTGGGTTGCATTGGTATCACTGGGCTGTTATTTCACTGTCTCTGATACTGACTTTTGGCGCTTACTATATTACTGAACGCCAGACCAACCTGAAAATCACCAATCAGTTTGAGTTTCAGTCACAGCAAATCGTCGAACTGGTACAAGAGCGAATGATTCGCTACGAAGAAGCATTATGGGCGGGGGTCTCCGCATTAAAAATGTTTCCGCGTGATGCCT